>DVEP01000019.1 GCA_015655975.1 Eubacterium sp.
CAAAACTGACTCCGCTTGAAAAACGAAATCAGTTTGTTGTTAAAATTTAATTATTCTGCCATCGGTGGCCTTTTTTGTATTGTCTGCACAATTTGGGGCAGTACAAAAACTGCGCCTTTTAGTAAATAAAAATTCACCTATTAAAGATACTTTTTAATTTCGTCAACCATATCGAGTTTTTCCCAAGAAACACCGAGGTCTTCCCTGCCCATATGACCGTATGCAGCAACATTTCTGTATATAGGTTTACGAAGTTCCAATCTGTCAATGATTGCAGAAGGTCTTAAATCAAATACTTTATTAACGATTTCTGCAATTTTATCATTGTCGATTTTTTCAGTTCCGAAAGTATCTACTAAAACAGAAACAGGTTTTGCAACGCCTATTGCATAAGCAAGTTCTACTTCACACTTATCTGCTACACCTGCAGCAACAAGGTTTTTTGCTATCCAACGAGCAGCATAAGCAGCTGAACGGTCAACTTTTGTCGGGTCTTTACCCGAAAAAGCGCCGCCGCCGTGTCTGCTGTATCCGCCGTATGTATCTACAATGATTTTTCTGCCTGTAAGACCGCTGTCGCCTTGAGGTCCGCCGACTACAAAACGACCTGTAGGGTTAACATAAAATACAGTTTCATCGTCCATAAGTTCACTCGGAATTGTTGTTTTAATAACATTTTCAACAATATCTTCTCTTAATTGTTTAAGAGATACAGTATCAAGATGCTGACTTGAAATAACAACTGCGGTAACTCTGACAGGCTTGCCGTCGTCGTACTCTACCGTAACCTGACTTTTTCCGTCCGGGCAAAGATACGGCAAAGTGCCGTTTTCTCTTACTTCTGTAAGTTTTTTTGTTAATTTGTGAGCAAGTGAAATCGGAAGAGGCATATATTCGGGTGTTTCTGTACAAGCAAAGCCGAACATCATACCTTGGTCGCCTGCACCGTTTAAATTGTACTCATCTTCCTCATCATTTTTAAGTTCAAAAGACTTATCTACACCCATTGCAATATCAGGGCTTTGTTTATCAAGCGCAGTAAGAACAGCGCAAGTATTGCCGTTAAATCCTTTACGGTCATCATCATAACCTATATCACAAATTACTTTTCTTGCAATAGACGGAATGTCAACCTGCGCAGTTGTTGTGATTTCACCCATAATAAGAACCTGGCCTGTTGTACAGGTTGTTTCGCATGCAACTCTGCTCATCGGGTCCTGCTCAAGCATAGCGTCAAGAATACCGTCAGAAATTTGGTCGCAGATTTTATCGGGATGTCCGTTTGTTACTGACTCACTTGTAAATAAATGTTTAGACATATTAATTTTTTCTCCTCTCTAAATAAAAAACACACACGCGTTAAGCGTATGTGCCTAAATCTAAGCTCATCGCTCGGTATTACCGCCGGTTTTAGCACCTTGCAAAAGCAGGTTGCTGTGGAATCACAGGGCCGTTCCCTCCGCCACTCTTGATAAGATATATTTAATTTAGTACTATTTTACAACTATAAGTTAAATATGTCAACAACAAAATTATGAATATTGTTTATTTTTTGACATTATGCAACTATTTGTATAATATACACAAAACAGGCTTTATTTTTTTGTCAAAAAATACAAAGAAAATAATTTTTTCATATTGTAATAAGTTTATAAATTGTTTATAATATTATTCAACAAGTTAAATCTTGTAAGGAGGAATTTAACAAATGGCTAAAAAAACCGTATTTATTACCGGCGGTACCGGTAACATGGGTTGGGCTGCTATTGAAGAAATGTTAAAGCACCCAAAAGAAATAAACATCAAAATTCTTGCTCGTAAGAGTCCTAAAAACCAAGAAAAGCTCAAAGATTTAATGGCTAAACCAAATGTTAAAATCGTTTGGGGCGATTTCCTTGACTATGACTCAATTCTTGAAGGTGTAACAGGCTCTGACTATGTATTACATATCGGCGGTATGGTTTCACCTGTTGCTGACTACAAGCCATACACAACAAGAAAAGTTAATGTCGGTGCTGCTGAAAACATTTGTAAAGCAGTTCTTGCACAACCTAACAAAGACGATATCAAAGTTTGCTACATTGGTACTGTTGCCGAAACAGGCGCAAGAAACTACCCTATTCACTGGGGTCGCTGCGGAGACCCGCTTAAAGTTTCTGTATATGACCACTATGCTATTTCAAAAATAATGGCTGAAAGAGTTTTCGTAGAATCAGGCATTAAAAATTGGGTTGTAATGCGTCAAACAGGTATTCTTTTCACTCAAATTTTCCACGAGATGGAACCAATTATGTACCATGTACCGCTTAACGGTATGCTTGAATGGTGTACTTTGGAAGACTCAGGAAGACTTATGTGCAACTTTGTTCTTAAAGACCTTCCCGAAGATTTCTATCAAAGATACTACAACATCGGTTCAGGCGAACAGTACAGACTTACAAACTTCGAGTTTGAAGAACTTCTTCTCGGTGCTATCGGTCTCGGTTCTCCGAAAGGTCTTTTTGACCCTAACTGGTTCGGCACAAGAAACTTCCACGGTCAATATTACGCTGACAGTGATATTCTTAACGATTATCTTGATTTCCGTGAAAATCTTCCTGTTAAAGAATACTTTGACAGACTTGCTAAAAAAGCTGAATTCTATTTCAGAATTCCAAAATACATTCCGTTTAAAGGTCTTATTGCTGCCTGCGCAAAACCGTTTATGAAGAAAATCGCAATGACACCTGAATTCGGTACTCTTGACTGGGTTAAGAGAAACGACGAAACTAAGTTGTCTGCATTCTTCGGTTCAATGGAAGAATACAAAAAAATTCCTAACAACTGGAATGATTTCAAACTTGAATCACCTGACAAATCAGTTACTGCAGCTGATAAATACAGACTTGACCATGGCTACGATGAAAGCAAACCTCTTTCAGAACTTGATATTGAAGATATGAAAGCTGCTGCTAAATTCCGTGGCGGTGAATGTCTCAGCGAAACAATGACAAAAGGCGACCTTATGACAAAACTCAAATGGAAATGCGGTCATTGCGGTAAAGAATTCGAAGCAAGCCCCAACCTTATTCTTCTCGGCGGACACTGGTGTCCACATTGCTTTGTTCCTGCTGAAGTTTGGGATTATGACAGCATTGCTAAAACAAACCCGTTCTTTGCACAGGTTTGGTATGCTGACCACGACAAAAACGAAAACAACAAATATGTATTTGACGATATATTTGCAGGTCCGGGCTGGGAAAGAAAACCTCAAAGTAAATAATTAAATTAACAAAAAGTTCCTGTTTTTACAGGAACTTTTTTTATCTAAAACTATTTACTTATTGCCTAATGATGTTATAATAAAGAAAACAATTCAAGGATGATTAACTATGAAGTTTTCTACAAAACAAAAAAATTTATTTATGGCACTTTCATTTTTAGGATGCGTTGTTTTAATAATACTAATTCTTTTTTTGCTTTTGAAACCTAATAACACTGAACAGGTTGTTTATAAAGAGAACTCAACTGAAGTTGACTATGATGAATATATAAACAGCAACAGTGCTCAAAAAATCATCAGTGATTTTGCTGAAAAAAACAATATAGATATAAATGAATATCCTGAAAAATTATTTGAATTATTAGATAAAGAAAAAAAATCGGCAGATTTTGTATTAAATTACCCGACAGAAAAGTTTAAAGAACAAACGTTTGAACTTACGCAGGAGGAAAAAGAAACTGACAAAATGCCTTTGTTCATTCAATGGGACAAGCGTTGGGGATATAAAAAATACGGAAACGATGTTGCAGGACTTACTGCGTGCGGTCCTACCGCTCTGTCTATGGTTGCTTTTCATCTCACAGGCAACAAAGACTTGACACCTGACAAAATTATGGATTTTGCAGTTAAAAACGGATACTGTATTGAAGGTGTAGGCTCAAGCTGGGATTTAATTTCAAAAGGCAGCAAAAAACTCGGACTAAATGCAAAAGAACTGCCTTTAGTAGAAAAAACAATCGTAAATAATTTAAAAAAAGGTAACCCTGTCATTTGTGTTGTCGGACCCGGTCATTTCACAAAAAGAGGACATTTTATAGTAATGTACGGTTATAAAGACGGGAAAATAATGGTAAAAGACCCTAACAGTTATAAAAATTCTGAAACACTTTATGAATTTTCTGAAATTAAAGATGAAATTAAAAATTTATGGGCTATATCAAAATAAACGGTTGCATTACAATGCAACCGTTTATTTTAATCTGTATTTTCTGTACTTATTTTTTCTTTTTTGGTAACTATACAACTTTTAACTGTATGCAATTTTATTTCAGTAACATCTATAAACAAATCGTCTGTTTCAATTGAAAAAGATTCGCCGTCTTTAGGTATGTTGCAATATATACCGAAAATATATCCGCTCAGCGTTTCATACTCATCTATCGGCAATTTGACTTTCAATTCATATTCAACATCATCCAAAGAAGCACTGCCTTTTATTTCCCATTTATTATCGCTGATTTTTAAAATGTCAGGCTCTACTTCGATTTCTTCATTTTCAAGGTCTCCGACAATTTGTTCAAGCAAATCATTCATTGTAATTATTCCGACTGTACCGCCGTATTCGTCTAAAACAACTGCAAAGTGGTTGTGAGTCTTTTGCATTTGTGAAAACAAAACATCTATACCCATACTTTCGGGTACATATAAAGGTTGTGAAAAAGCAACTTTTTTGATGTTTGCTTTTGTTTTATCTTTAATTCTAAAATAGAGTTTAGAGTTCAGCACAAAAAGAACATTGTCTATCGAGTCTTTATAAACAGGAAAAAGACTGTGCGAATTATTTGTAATGATTTCATCCCATTCTTCAACAGAGTCGTCTATATCTAAACCGCATATTTCTTTTCTGTGAGTAGAAAACTCTCCGCACTCTTTGTCATCAAACTCAAAAACATTTTGAATCATTTCTTTTTCAGAAACATCTATAACACCTTTTTCAGAGCCGACATCTACCATCATTCTGATTTCTTCTTCACTGACTTCTTCTTCATCGGCATTTGGGTCAATTCCCATTATTCTTAAAACGAGGTTTGTCGAAGCCGTAAGCAACCATACAAGAGGCGCGAATACAACAGAACAAAAACTTATCAATCCGCTTACGCCGAGCGCCATACTTTCTGTTTTTCTCATAGCAACTCTTTTCGGAACCAACTCGCCGAAAACAAGCGTCAAATAAGAAAGAATTATTGTGATGACAACAACTGAAACGGTGTTCAAAGTTGAGACGCTTATTGAAACGCCTAAACCAACAAGCCAATCAACAATAATATCTGAAAAATTATCGGCAGCAAAAGCACTTCCCAAAAAGCCCGACAAAGTAATCGCAACCTGAATAGTAGCCAAAAATCCTGCCGGTTTTGAAGTGAGTTTAACAAGTTTTTTTGCGCGCTTATTCCCCTGCTGTGCCATTTTTTCAAGTTTCACATCATTCATAGAAACTATTGCGATTTCAGCGCTTGCAAAAACAGCATTTATAAAAATAAGCACCGCCTGTAAAAATAGTTGCCACCCTATGGGTATGTCCAAGACAAATTCCTCCTAAATTAACAAATGATTTATTATAATAACATATTTATATTATACCAAATAAAAACAATTTGTAAATATTTATAGAACAAAAGAACATCTAATAAAGTTTATTCATTAAATTTCTATTTACATATTTTACGAATAATTATATAATGGGTTTGGTGATATAAATGATTTTTTATTTTACAGGTACGGGTAACAGCGAATATGTCGCTGAAAAAATTTCAAAAACAATAAACGACGAAATGTGCAATTCTGCATTATTTTTTGAAAACAAAACCGAAAAAGTTTTCAGTTCCGAAAAGCCTTATATTTTTATTTGTCCGACTTATGCGTATAAAATTCCCCGTGTTTTTGAAGAGTTTATTTTAAAAAACAAATTTGAAGGAAATAAAAAAGCATATTTTGTTATGACCTGCGGAAGTTATATAGGCAATGCGCAAAAACATTTAAAAAAACTATGTTTAGAAAAACAATTTGAGTTCATGGGCGTAGAAAAAGTAATTATGCCCGAAAACTATGTTTGTATGTTTTCCCCGCCTCCGAAAGACGAAGCGTTGAAAATAATTAAAAATGCAAACAAAGATATATTAAAAATTGCAAATGAAATTAAGATAAACGCGCGTTTCAAAAATTTAAGCGGTTCAAATTTTATGACTTATATTGTTAACCCCGTATTTTACAAATTATATGTAAATGATAAAAAATTTTATTCAGACGATAAATGTATTTCCTGCGGTATATGTGAAAAAGTTTGTCCTTTGAATAATATTAAAATAACAGACGGAAAACCTGTATGGGACGGAAATTGCACACAATGTCAGGCGTGTATATGCGCGTGCCCGAAAGAAGCGATAGAATACAGCAAGATTTCTGTCGGAAAGAACCGCTATTTTTTAAAAAACTTAATGAAGTGATTTGACAAATAACATATTTTATGGTATATTTTTTTAGTCAGTTGCAGAAACGGTAAAACAAGAATCAATGGTTTGTAGTATCTGTTTCTTTTTAAAACGATAATATCAGCATTTGCTGTTATTATAAATGCAGATTAAGCGGAAAAGTAAGTTTTTAACTGAAAGTATGCTCTGCCTCGGTTATCCTTTACCGTGTAAAAATTAAAGGACACTATGTGCAGAAGTGGCGGAATCGGCAGACGCGCTAGATTCAGGTTCTAGTGAATGCAAGTTCATGAGGGTTCAAGTCCCTTCTTCTGCACCAATTTTGACTCGGGTTAATGCCCGAGTTTTTTGTTTATCGCACTAATGTATAAAGCGCACAACTAAAATACCAAACCAAATACACATCAGTCATATGAATAAAAACAGGTAATCATAACGATTACCTGTTTTTATTCATTATTTAATTTAAAGATACGGCAAGTTGATATGCACTTTCTGTTGCATGAGCAATTCTGCCCGTTTTAACAGCGTCGCCTACAAGATAAATATTTTTCACTTTATCCTTTAGTTGCTCATAAAGAGCGTTATCAGGTCTTACACCGAGAGAAAGCACTACGCAGTCCGCCTCAATAAAACTTTGCTCTTTTGTTTTTGTATTTTCGACAGTTACTCCGTTTTCCTTAATTTCCATTAATTTTGATGACGGCATAAACACCGTTCCTGCTTTTTTGAGTTTCGGAAGAGCATCGTCAAGTTGCTGGAACCAAGCTCCCGGAGCAATTTCATCTGCCATTTCAATTATTGTAACTTTATTGTTGTTTTCACAAAGAAGTTCAGATGTTTCAAGTCCTGTCATTCCTGAGCCGATGACTGCAACTTTCTTGTTTTCTATCTTAACACTGCCGTCTAAAACTTCTGTTACAGTGCAGGCATTTTCCTTTTGGAAAGGTTTAGGGAAAATCGCATTACCGCCCGTTGCAATAATAACAGCATACGCATTGTCATTTTCTATCATATCTGCGGTAACTTCTGTATTGAAAACAACTTTAGCGCCTGCTTTTTCAGCATTTATTAAAAGGTCTTTTGCGCACCAGTAAATTTTCTCTTTATGCGGAGGTTGAGAAGCCAAATATACCTGACCTCCCACTTTGTCAGCCTTTTCATATACTGTTACATTAAATCCTCTTTTTGCAAGTATTTCGGCACACATCAAACCTGCAACACCCGCTCCGACAACCGTAACTTTTCTGCCGTCGCCATTTATAAATAAATCTGTTCCTTCACGACCTACAAGAGGATTGACACTGCAATGACCGTTTGTACCCTTAAATGCGCCTGCCTCCATACTTTCAAAGCAGTACAGACAACAAACGCAATGCTTGATTTCGTCTTGCCTGTTATTTTCTGCTTTTTGACACCAATACGGGTCTGCGATGAGCGGTCTGCCAAGACCGATTAAATCTTGCGCACCTTCTTCCAACTGCTTTTCAGCCTGCTCAGGAGTTCTGATTAAGTTTGCAGCGATTACAGGAATGCTCACCTCTTTTTTCACTGCCTGAGCAAGATATTTACGCCAACCGCAATCAAATGTTGCCGGCTCAAGCCAATAGTTGAAAGTATCGTAAGCGGCACTCGAAACATCAATAGCATCAATACCCGCTTTTTCAAGTCTTTTAGCAATTTTGACGCCTTCTTCAAGGTTGTATCCTTTATTTTTCTGACCGATTTTTTCATACATCTCATCTACGGAAAGACGAACAACAATCGGAAAATCATTACCGCATCTTGCTCTGATACCTGATATGATTTCAAGTAAAAATCTCATACGGTTTTCTAAACTTCCGCCGTATTCATCTGTTCTGTGATTTGTGTTTGGACTTAAAAACTGTTGAATTAGATAGCCGTGAGCTGCGTGAAGATATACACCGTCGCAGCCTGCTTTTTTTACACGTTCGGCACCGTCTATAAACTGTTTTACAAGTTTTTTAACGGCAGAGTTTGAAAGTCCCCTGTTAACGCTGTCGGCGAAATTGCTTTTTTCGCATTTTGACGGAGAAACAACAGGCGGAACAATATCTTTATCCATAAGTTTTCTGCCGAACGGCACAATATCAAAAAGTAATTTTTTATAACCGGGAATAAATTTTTCACAAGTTACACTAAGCGGAACGGTACCAATCATCAAGCCCAAATTTTGACGGCCCGGATGATGCAGTTCAACCATAAATTTAGTTCCGTGCTTATGTACTCTTCTCGCCATCTCTGCAAGCGGTTCAATATGATAGTCGTGTGAAACTGCCAACTGACCGAACGATGACGCCCCCGTTACATCGTTCACTCTGGTAATTTCGGTAACAATCAGTCCTGTACCGCCTTTTGCCCTTTCTTCGTAGTAATTCATCATCTGTTCTGTCGGACAACCGTTGATTTGACCGAAACCGAGCATCATAGGCTCCATAACAACTCGATTTTTCAATTTAACTTTGCCGATAGACACCTCTGAAAAAAGTTTTTTAAATTCCATATCGCACCTCTCAATTTTAAAAAGCGGACAAACTGTATGGTCTGCCCGCAATATTCACTTATCATCTCTAAAATACTATCTGATATTTTTATTTTTTTTGCCGTAGATTTCTGCTTTTCTTTCATCTTCTCTACGGCAAAAATCTTTGTACCATACATATATTCCGACAACTATTAAACCTGCAATAGATATGCCTGTTGCTATTTTTAAGCCTTTTTGAATTTGACGCAAAACATTTAAACCGCCTGTAAAAAATCCCATTGATACAAGCAAGTTTTGACCGTCTCCCGCAATGAAATTGCCCTTTTCACTGTCTATGTACACTTTTTCTTTTTCGCCGTCTTCATTTTCGGTAAAATAATAGAAACTAAACGCATTTATCGGATTGTTCGGGTCTTCTTTTTCGTCGTATTCCTTGTTTTCTTCTACATAAAATGTGTATTTATTTCCCAACTCATCTTCAGTTGAAATTTTTTCCGGCATCAAAGCAAGAGCGGCTTTTGTGTAAAACTTTGCATTAAAAACATCAGCCGATGTCATTTTCACTGCTGCAAAACAAAATATTGATATGAAAGCAAAAACACAAACAAGCGCAATGCAAACTTTCTGCCACTTCAACAGCTTTCTTTTTTCTTTTTCTGACATTTGTACCTCCAAAAACAAGTTTGCTTTTAACAAACATAAAATGTAATATCAGTATATCATATTACATAAATTAAAGCAATAATTTATAAATATTTATATTAATAATCAATATATTAAATATATAATATATCTTTAAAATTTAATTGTCAACAATATTTTTGAGACAACAATATTTATTAGCTGAACTATCAAAAAAATAACTGTCTGTATTATTTGACAATATTTTTAGCGACAATTGTTGTTTATTTGATAAATTTTCATAAACTTGTTTACAAATAGTTGACTTTTCTAAAAAAATTTATAATAATATTTAAATGAATTACATACAGAGGGGGATAAAATTTTGAATACAACAATTTTATCAATAGGCATTATATGCGGTATAATTGCAATAGCGTTCGCCGTTATAACTGCCGTAATCATTTCAAAACAACCCGAAGGAACAGAAAAAATGAAAGAAATTGCAAACGCAATATCTTCAGGCGCAAGAGCGTTTTTATTTTCGGAATACAAAGTTCTTTTGGTGTTTTCAGCCGTTCTTTTCCTTGTTATAGGATTCTTCCTGCCAAACGGCTGGCTAACGGCACTGTGCTTTTTATGCGGCGCTGTTTTCTCAACACTTGCAGGATATTTCGGTATGAGTGTGGCGACAAAAGCAAATGTCAGAACTGCAAATGCCGCTCGTGAAAAAGGTATGAACAAAGCGCTGAAAATCGCATTCAACGGCGGTACGGTAATGGGACTTTCCGTTGTAGGTTTGGGTGTTTTGGGCATATCGCTGATTATGATACTCATAGTAAAAGACGATGCAACAAAAATTAATGTTCTCACAGGTTTTAGTTTAGGTGCGTCTTCAATAGCGCTCTTTGCCCGTGTAGGCGGCGGTATTTACACAAAAGCAGCAGATGTCGGTGCCGATCTTGTAGGTAAAGTTGAAGCAGGAATACCTGAAGATGACCCCAGAAACCCCGCCACAATAGCCGACAATGTAGGCGACAATGTAGGAGATGTCGCAGGTATGGGAGCAGACCTTTTTGAGAGTTATGTCGGTTCAATAATATCTGCAATAACACTTGCTCTTGCAGGCGGAACTGCTCTTGGTTTTAACGGCGCAATATTCCCTATTGTTGTTTGTTCGGTTGGTATTATTGCATCAATCATTTCTACATTTTTTGTTAAAGGCAAAGAAAACTCCGACCCGCAAAAGGCATTGAAACGAAGTGAATACGCATCAAACATTCTTGTAATTATCGCATCTTTTTTTGGTGCAAAATTTTTGTTTGAAGAAAGCTATCTTAAAATATTCGGTGCAATCGTTGCAGGCATCATTGTTGGAAGTGTAATCGGCGAATTGACTGAAATATTCACTTCCGATAAATATAAAAGCGTAAAAGAAATTGCCGAGAGTTCAAAAACAGGCGCGGCTACAAATATTATAAGCGGATTGTCGGTAGGTATGAAATCAACTGCTTTTCCTATACTTATGATTGCAATCGGAATTCTTGTTTCATACTATTTTGCAGGTCTGTACGGTATTGCCCTTGCTGCGGTAGGTATGCTTTCAACAACAGGAATAACAGTAGCCGTTGACGCTTACGGTCCTATAGCGGACAACGCAGGCGGTATTGCTGAAATGAGCGGACTGGACAAATCAGTTCGCCAAATTACCGACAAACTTGACAGTGTAGGAAACACAACTGCGGCAATCGGAAAAGGTTTTGCAATAGGCTCTGCCGCTCTTACAGCGCTTGCTCTTTTCGCATCGTATGCTTCTACAACAGGAATTGCAGACGGCGGAATGAGTATCCTCGATGCAAAAGTAGTATGCGGACTGTTTATAGGCGCAATGCTTCCGTTCCTTTTCTCTGCTTTCACAATGAATTCAGTAGGAAAAGCAGCAAACAAAATGATTGACGAAGTAAGAAGACAGTTCAGAGAAATGCCGGGAATACTCAAAGGTGCTGAAAAAGCAGACTATGCAAAATGCGTTTCAATATCAACAAAGGCAGCTTTACACGAAATGATTGTACCCGGAATAATGGCAGTAGTGTCCCCTCTTTTAGTAGGATTTTTGCTCGGTAAAGAAGCTCTCGGCGGTATGCTTGCCGGCTCTCTTGTTTGCGGTGTAATGATGGCTATATTTATGTCAAACTCAGGCGGCGCTTGGGACAATGCAAAAAAATATATTGAATCACTCCCAAACGGAAAAGGTTCAGACTCTCACAAAGCCGCTGTTGTCGGCGATACAGTGGGCGACCCGTTCAAAGACACAAGCGGTCCTTCAATTAATATTCTTATTAAACTTATGACTATTGTATCACTTGTTTTCGCAACAGCATTCGGCGACGGAATAATTAAATTCTGACAAAAATACATATCGCACCTGCAAAGACAACAATCTTTTGCAGGTGCATATTTTTATATTGAAAAAAATTAATATTTATGATAGCCTATTTAATAAGAACAGGAGATGTAATTATGAAAAATTTAGAAAAGGCAAAGCAAATATTATCGGAGAAAAATTCTGATGCAATGTTAATTAACAGCGAGGTTAATATGCACTATTTCTGTGATTTTTCTCCATCGGAAGGAATAGTTTTCATCACAAAAAATGAGTGCTACCATATTGTTGACTCAAGATATACCGAAACTGCAAAAAATCATGCCGAAAAAACAGGACTCGAAGTTATAGAAATATCATCTGCTTTTACAGATGTTTTAAACGAATTGATAGACAAACACAAAATCAGTAGTATTTTATTTGAAAATGAAACGATTTCACTTGCAAAATACAAACTTTTCTCAACAAAGTTAAACGCTCAATTAGTAGAATTAAATAACGAAATTGAACAACTCCGAAATGTAAAATCTATTGAAGAAAAAGAAAAAATAAGAAGTGCTCAAAAAATTGCCGAAAGCGCATATTTGGAACTTTTAAATCACATTGAAGTCGGTAAAAGCGAAAAAGAACTTTGTGCATATTTTGACTATTTAATGGCAAAAAACGGTTCTGACGGCGTATCCTTCAGCACTATACTTTTAAGCGGTGCAAGAACTTCTATGCCCCACGGTGTGCCGTCTGACAACACTGTAAAAGACGGAGATTTTGTTCTCTTTGACTTTGGCGCCACTTTGGACGGCTACCATTCCGACACTACGAGAACTGTTTGTGTCGGCACTCCGAGTGATGAACAGAAGTTTGTTTACAACCTTGTCTTGAAAGCACAACTTGCAGGTATCAGTGCTTTAAAGGCAGGTAAAAAATGCAGTGATGTTTACTATGAAGCATACAATGTTTTAGACAAAGAAGGCTATGCGCAATATTTCAGGCACTCTTTGGGACACTGTGTAGGACTTGAAATTCACGAAGGATACAGTTCTTCGCCCGTTTCAAAAGATACATATCAAGTCGGAAATGTAACCTCTGTTGAACCGGGTGTATATTTGCCCGGAAAATTCGGAATACGAATTGAAGATATTTTATATGTAACTGAAAACGGCAGTGAAAACTTGGTTACTCTCGACAAAGAACTGATTGTATTGTAACAAAAAACTCACGCACATTTTTATTTAGTGCGTGAGTTTTTTATACATTTTCAAAAAGTTTTTGAACATCTTTTTTCAACGGTAAATTGTTTGCATTTTCCAAAACATACCGATAACTTTGTTTTGCGTTTTCAAACTCGCCTTTCCTTAAATACGAAATTGATTTTAAATACTCTGCAAGAACTTTATTATACAAATTCATCTGTTTATCATTGCTGATAATTTCAATAGTGTTGTCGTAGTTATGTTTTAAAAATTCGGACTGAGCATAAATGAGATTGTTATTACGATACTTTTTACTGTACTTTTTTAAAAAATCATCAAAACACTCTGAATTTTCTTCAACAAAAGCCTTTGAGGCATAAACAAAATCATTATAAAAATCAATTTGTTTTGATTTACTGTTGGTCTGTCTGATGACTTCAATATATCTTACGGCATTGTCATATCTTCTGTTCACAACCAGTGCCTGCACAAACAAGTATTGAAAATAGTGAAAAAGACTTTTTTCAAGTTTATTTGTTTTGTCAATGCCGAAATTGACGGCATACTCTGTGTATTTTAAAAACTGTTCTGCGTCGCACTTATCAAGAAGAATTTTGTTGTAAGGTTTTAATAAATTCAAAACTGAAACTGCTTGGTAAACACTTGCTGTAACCAGCGCAAATAAAGCTGAAAAAATAATTGTTATATAACCATTCAAATTAAAATTCTTTACAACTGTTTCTAATAAAAAAGAAATCAGCAAAAATGAAAAATATAAAACTAAAACGACGGCTATTGACTTCGGCAGTATTCTTTTTGCTTTTTTATATGTTTCTTCAACCACTTGTTCCATAAAAAATCTTCTCTCTTTAATAATTAAAATATATTGATATAATATCACAATTATTTTTGATTGTCTATTACCGAATATTTGGTTTTAAAATAAAGTTCAAATTGACTTGACTTAATTTTTTATTACTGTTAGACTATAAACGACAACAATATATTAAAATTTTAGGGGGATTTTAACAATAATGGAACTTTATGAATATTTTGCAGATACTCTGCGAAAAGAACTTGTTCCCGCTTTGGGTTGTACGGAGCCCATTGCTATTGCCTATGCATCGGCAGTTGCGCGCGACTGTTTGGGCGATTTTCCGAAAAAAGCAATACTTAAAGTAAGCGGTAACATACTGAAAAATGTAAAGAGTGTCTATGTACCGAATACAAACGGAATGAAAGGTGTTGATTCTGCCTGTGTAGTAGGTATAGTGGGCGGCGACGCTTCTCTTGAACTGGAAGTTTTAAGAAGTGTTACTCCCCAACATATCGAAAAAGCAAAAGAACTGTTGAATAACGGATTTTGTGCTGTTGAACACCTGAAGTCTAACGAACCTCTTCATATTGTTGTCGAGGTTTTCAGCGATAATAATTCTGCCGAAGTAGAATTAAAAGGCGGACATACAAGAATTGTACGAAAAACAATAAACTCAAATACCATTTTTAAATTAGATGAAACAAAAGAAACAGAAAACACAGTAAAATGTGAACTCAAAGATATATATGACTTTGCCTGCAATGTCAATTTAAACGATATCAAAGATGTGATTGAAAGGCAAATTCGCTATAATACCGCAATTTGCGAAGAGGGTTTAAAAAACAATTACGGTCAAAATATCGGAAAAACAATATTAAATGCATACGGTAACGACGCTAAAGTCAGAGCAAGAGCTTTGGCGGCGGCAGGCTCAGACGCTCGAATGAGCGGTTGCAGTTTACCTGTCGTTATAAACAGCGGAAGCGGAAATCAAGGTATTACGGTTTCAGTCCCTGTGATAGAATTTGCAAAAGAAATGAAAGTCAGTGAAGAAAAACTTTACAGAGCGCTTGTATTGTCGAATTTAGTAGCAATTCATTTAAAACACGGCATGGGCAAACTGTCTGCTTTTTGCGGTGTTGTCAGTGCAAGTTGCGGAACAGGAGCAGGAATTACTTTTCTGCAAACAAATGACTTTGATTTAATATCTCAAACAATAACAAACACAGTTGCAAATGTGTCAGGAATTGTTTGCGACGGTGCAAAAGGCTCGTGCGCCGCTAAAATAGCCTCTTGCGTTGACGCTTGTATTTTAGCGCACTATTTAACAATGTCTAAAAATACATTTAAGTCAGGCGACGGTATTGTGTGCGAAGATATTGATTCAACATTAAACGGTATAATGAAAATAGGCAAAGACGCCATGAAAGAAACAGACAATGAAATTCTAAATATTATGTTTTCAACATATAAATAAATTAAGATAGGAGAAAAACTATGTCAAACATTACTAACGAACCAAAAAACAAATTAAAACTCCTCCAAACAATCAGAGGTCAACTTGAACAAAGAGCGATTTGGCTTGCCCTTCTTTCTCAGGAAGCGGAAAGAAAAGGATTGGATATAAGCGAATTTGGTCAGGAATCAATAAATCAGTGCGGAATAATGCAGGGTAAAGACTTGGCAAAAGGCAGTACAGACCTGCGAGACCTTCGCAAGCGTCTGTTCTCAAAAGGTGCAAGAATTGTTTTTGAAATGGACCTTTTAGAAAGCACAGAAGACAAACTTTCTTTAAACTTCCACTACTGCCCTCTTGTAAAAGGCTGGCAAAAAATGGGACTGAGCGACGAGGAAATTGCCCGTCTTTGCGACACTGCAATGTGCGGAGACCACGCTATTGCAAGACAATTCGGTGCCGAACTCCATCTCGGTAAAGTTATTGCAAAAGGTGCTCCTATTTGCGAATTGCGTTTTGTAAAAGAAAAAAAAGACTAAAATAAAATATACTAAAAAGCAGTCAACTTTAATTTTGCTGACGAGTACCCTTTTCTTCTTTTAAAATGTACAACAAACAAAAAGCCCAATCAAGAGTGCAAAGCGCCGTCATTGGCGGCACGGCTCTTGACAGGGCTTTTCCTTTTCTGTGGTGGGTAGCCAAGAGGAAGAAAGAAGAAGTGTGCATTTTTGTTCCATAGAAAAATGCTAAGGATATGCTGATTTTTATTGTAGCGGATATATGGAACTGTTATAATATGAAATGAAAACAAATTAAAATTCATGTAAAGGTAATGGTGTTATGAAAAGATATATTGCATTTCTTCGAGGTATAAATATCAGCGGAAAAAATAAAATTTCAATGGCAGAACTCAAAAAGAATTTTGAAGAACTTGGTTTCGAGGAAGTTAAAACATACCTAAATAGTGGCAATGTGATTTTTTTGAGTGATGAAGAAAATATAGGGAAATTAACAATTCAAATTGAAACCATGATAAAGGAATATTTTGGATTTGATATACCTATCTTTTGTTTATCCAAAGAAGAACTTGAAGATATTTTACAAAATGCTCCTGATTGGTGGGGCAACGAAAATAAAGAAATTTATGACAATTTGATTTTTATTATGCCCCCTGCCACGTTTTCTGATGTTTTCAATGAAATTGGAGAACCAAAAGAAGAATTAGAAAAGATAAGAAATTATAAAGATGTTATTTTTTGGTCTTTTAGTCGAAAAGATTATCAAAAAACAAATTGGTGGTCTAAGACAACAAGTACAAATATTAGTGGAAAGCTGACAATAAGAACAGCAAATACAATTAGAAAACTGGCTAAAATGTAATTACTTTTTTAACCACAGTTTATATTTCATACCCATACACACAAAGCAGTTAGTCTTAGGATTGACTGCTTTTAAAAAAGACACCATTTAGGTATAATGATGTCTTTTTGGGGTTATTTTATAGGTCATATCAAGGCTCATTCAATCGTGGTAAATTCGTGGTAAAATGAATGGTTTTCTATACTTCAAAATGCTTGAAAGTATAGTGTTTATGCGGATAATCGAAAATTAGATATAAAATTTAAAATAAATATTCTATTTGATTTAATTTTCAATTTATGTATAATTAGATTATAAAAAAATTTTGTATAATAAGCGGAGAGAAAAATGAAAAAAAGCGAACTTTCGGAACTTCCTCAACTTGTCCAAGAGTATTTGAACTATTTAGATGCAGTAAAAAGTCAGTCAGAATTAACAATACTTGAATATGCAAGTGATTTAAGAACTTTTTTTAGATTTTTAATCAGAATAAAAAACAATATTTCGGAAAATGTTTCTGATGAAAATTTGGTTATAAAAGACATTGATATTGAATTTATTAAGAATATTAAGTTGACGGACGCATATTCTTACTTGGTTTATTGCAAAAATCAAAGAAAAAACAGCGAAACTACAAGAGCGAGAAAAGTCATTGCCATACGAAGATTTTATCACTATATTTGCGACAAATGCGGATATATAAAAGATAATCCTATGAAAACTTTGGATATTCCGAAAACTAAAAAATCCCAGCCGAAATATCTCACTCTTGAAGAAAGCGAAAAACTTTTAAGCGTTATAGACGGCAAAAACAAAGAACGAGATTATGCAATAATAACATTGTTTTTAAATTGCGGAATGCGACTTGCCGAACTTGTGTCTATCAACTACAATGATATACGAACTGACGGTTCAATAACAATTACGGGAAAAGGAAACAAACAAAGAACAATATACTTAAACAATGCTTGCAAAAATGCCATACAGGAATATATGAAAGTCAGAAAAAACGACGGTGTAAAAACTCGCGCCTTATTCCTTAGTTCCCGAAACAGCAGAATAAGTCCGAAGACAGTACAACACATTGTTTATACATATTTAGATAAAGCAGGATTCGGAGACAGAGGACTTTCCGTACACAAACTGCGCCATACGGCAGCAACGCTGATGTACCAATACGGAGATGTGGATTTGCTTGTACTCAAAGAAATTTTAGGACACGAAAATCTCGGTACTACAGAAATCTATACTCATTTGGCAAACGACGCTGCAAAAAAAGCCATTGAATCGAACCCGCTTGCATCTGAAAAACAAAGTTTCAAAGATTAGTAAGTTTAAAGTGAAATTATTGAACTTACGGCAGTTGTAAGCAACGAATTTAATAATGATATTAAAATTACAATTACGGCATAGACCGCAAATTCTTTCAAATATGTTTTACTTAAAGTGTTGCTGAAATTGCCTTGCTTAAAAGACGCGTTAAATAACACCCTGCTCATTTCTATACTGTTGCAAACTGTAATTATTTGAACTGCTACAAACAGAGAAGCGCCCGGTAATATCATTAAAATTGTGTACCCTATCCCCTTTATAGCATAAGTTGAGTAAAAGTAACTTATTTTGACTGCATTTATAAGACCTGTAAAAAACGGAATGAGCGCTACTATAGGTGTACCCAAAGAACACATACCAAACACAAGCGTCATGGCAAACAGTGAAAAGTACAGACAAAAATCGTTTGAAAACTGTTCAATAAAAGTTTTGTTTTTGAAGGACAGCAGCTCCTCCGCCAACGATTTTAAGTTTTCTGAATCTATACTGTAATAACAAATTGAGCCTGCAATCAGTCCGAAAACATATATCACAATAGTTATGATTACTATTTGATTATTCTCAATAAACTCTGTAAATCTGATTTTATTTTTCAATTATTTCACCTTAAATTTTTGTTTTTTATTGACACCTAAAATTCCGCCTATTGCACCGAAAATTAATACTAATATAACTTTAAAGCCAAAGTTAGCAAAGTTTCCGTTCGACACAATGACTGTAATCAAAAGATACAATAGAAGCGGAATTTGACTTACAGTGCCGATTAAAATTCCGTTGCTTTTTATTTTTTTTGTAACAAAAAACGATGAAATAAAAGAAATCAATACTACTGTTATATAGGAAAACTTATTTAAAATTTCTATATCTAAATCTAAATAGTATGTAACTGCGCTGAAAATTGCGGACAAGGACAACAAGCACACTCCTTGTATTAAAATGTCTGATACCAACAATTTTAAAAGAAAAGATTTAGAACTTATTTTGATTTTAGCCATAACAAAACCCCCGTATCTATTAAATAGATATGGGGGTAAATTTGATTATATACCAAACGGCGATTATTTGTTTTCTTCAGTTGAAGAATTTTTGTCATTGATTGATTTTTTGCCGTTCTTTTTAGCTTCTTTCTTTTCTTTTGCAGCCTGGCGGGCAGCTTCAACTTCTTTTCTGTGCTGTTCAAACTTTGTTTTGTTTGTATTTACGGCAGTACGAAGAATTTTCATCTTATTTCTGTCTGCGCCTGTTTCAATGACAATTTCATCGTCTTTAATTGTAACAACTCTGCCGATAATACCGCCGATTGTAATGATTTCATCGCCGATTTCAAGAGAAGCTCTCATAGCCTGTTCTTCTTTTTCTCTTTTTCTCTGCGGTCTAATCATAAAGAAATACATTACAGCGAACATAAGAACAAGCATAAGAATCATAGAAACCTGTGAACCTGCTCCCGATGCAGCGCCCGAAGATGCTGCTAAATTAATAAAATCAAACATTTGATATTCCTCCTAAATATTATACTTGCATATTATAAATTATAACATATTTTTTTGCAAGTGTTTTTTAAATTCTTGTGTCTAATTTAACACAGTATTCATTTTTGAAGTCTAAAAACTCATTATTTTCAATGCTTTGTCGTATTTCAGACATTAAGTTGTTGTAAAAGTATAAATTGTGCATTACGGCAAGACGCATTCCGAGCATTTCCCCGCTTTTCAAAAGATGTCTGATATATGACCTTGAATAATTTTGACAAGTCGGACAGTTACACTTTTCATCAATAGGTTTTTCATCTTTTGCATACTTCAAATTGTTTATGTTAATAATTCCGTTTTTGGTAAACAAATGTCCGTGCCTTGCGTTTCTTGACGGCATTACACAGTCAAACAAATCTACACCTCTGCTAACACCTTCAATAATATTGCCCGGTGTACCGACTCCCATCAAATAGCGTGGTTTGTCAGCAGGCAAATAGGGCTCTACGGCAGAGATTATTCTGTACATATCTTCTTTAGGTTCTCCTACTGCAAGTCCACCGATTGCATAGCCGTCAAGTCCCAGAGAAGCAATATCTTTTGCGTGCGATATTCTTAAATCATCAAAAGTACAGCCTTGATTTATGCCAAAAAGCAATTGATTTTTATTTATTGTTTCAGGCAAAGAATTGAGCCTCTGCATTTCTTTCTGACATCTTTCAATCCACCTTGTTGTTCGCTCGCAAGACTGCTTTGAATATTGATATTTTGCAGGATTTTCAACGCACTCGTCAAAAGCCATAGCAATTGTTGACGCTAAATGCGACTGTATTTGCATGCTTTCTTCAGGTCCCATAAAAATCTTTCTGCCGTCTATATGAGAATTGAAAGTTACGCCTTCTTCTTTGATTTTTCTCAATTTGGCAAGTGAAAAGACCTGAAATCCGCCGCTGTCCGTTAAAATCGGTCGGTCCCAATTTGTAAATTTATGCAAACCGCCCATATCATATATTAACTCGTCAGACGGTCTTACATGCAAATGATATGTATTGCAAAGCATAACTTGGCAACCGATATTTTTCAAATCAACAGTTGACAGTCCGCCTTTGATTGCGGCAGAAGTTGCTACATTCATAAAACCCGGTGTCTGAACAGTTCCGTGTACCGTTTCAAATACTGCCCGTCTTGCATTTTCACATTTTTTGATTACTTTAAACATATCCGATTAACTCCTACTCTATAAACATTGCGTCTCCGAAAGAGAAAAATCTATACTTCATTTCAACGGCAGTATTGTATGCGCTCATAATATTGTCGTACCCTGCCAATGCACTGACAAGCATTATCAAAGTGCTTTCAGGCAAATGAAAATTTGTAATAAGAGCGTCAATACACTTAAATTTATAACCGGGATAAATAAAAATAGATGTATCATCGTCATCTTCACATATACAATTATTTTTAGAAGCAACACTTTCGAGAGTTCGGCAGGAAGTTGTGCCGACCGCAATCACTCTTTTGCCGTTTTTCTTTGTTTCGTTTATTAAATCTGCTGTTTCTTTTGAAATATGATAGTGTTCTGTATGCATTAAATGATTTTCTATATTTTCTTCCTTAACGGGTCTGAAAGTTCCGAGACCCACATGAAGTGTAACATAACCGATTTTAACACCTTTTTTCTGTATTTCTTCAAGCAGTTCATTTGTAAAGTGAAGTCCTGCGGTAGGTGCGGCTGCCGAGCCCAATTCTTTTGAATAAACAGTTTGGTATCTTTCTTTATTTTCGAGTTTTGCTTTAATGTACGGCGGCAAGGGCATTTGTCCGATTTCGTCCAATACGGCATAAAAATTGCCCTCGTACTCAAACTTCACAATTCTGTTGCCGTTGTCCAAAACATCTTCAACAGAACCTTTCAAAGTGCCTTCTCCAAAAGTAAACTTTGTACCTTTTTTAGCTCTTTTACCGGGTCCTGCAAGACACTCCCACAAATCTTTTTCGATTTGTTTAAGCAACAAAAACTCTACAACTGCGCCTGTTTCTTCTTTTGTACCGTAAATTCTTGCCGGTATTACCCTTGTATCATTTAATATAAGGCAGTCCCCTGCATTTAATTCATCTGCAATTTCGTGAAATATCTTGTGTTTCATATTGCCTGTTTCTTTATCGAGAACTAAAAGTCTTGAAGAATCTCTCGGTGTAACGGGCGTCTGCGCAATCAATTCTTCGGGTAAATTATAATAAAAATCTGAAGTCTTCAATTTAATTCCTCACTTGACAGATAATTTTAACTTAAATAAAAATATTGACATATATATATAATAAGTGATATTATATTTTAAACACATTACGATGTGCGACTAATATTATATTCTAAAACTTGGTATATTACAAGTAATTTTTTATAGGAGGAATATTAAGTGGAAAGAAAGTATAAAGTAGGTATTGTCGGAGCTACCGGCATGGTAGGTCAGAGATTTGCTACACTTCTTGAAAACCATCCTTGGTTTGATGTTGTTTGCCTTGCTGCAAGTTCAAGAAGCGCAGGCAAAACATATAAAGAGGCTGTCGGCAAAAAATGGTGTATGGACAAAGATATTCCTGAATCAATGAAAGATATGATTGTGATGGACGCGACAAACGACATTGAAAAAATCACATCTATAGTTGACTTTGTTTTTTGTGCAGTTGATATGAAAAAAGATGAAATCAAAGCACTTGAAGAAGAGTATGCTAAGCACGAGTGTCCTGTTGTTTCAAACAACTCGGCTCATAGATTTACTCCTGATGTTCCGATGGTAGTTCCGGAATTAAACGCTGACCATATCAATGTTATTCCGTACCAAAGAAAAAGACTCGGAACAAAAAGAGGTTTCATTGCAGTTAAGTCAAACTGTTCTCTTCAAAGCTATGTTCCGGCACTTTTCCCTTTACATGAAAAATACGGTGTAAAAGATGTTCTTGTTTGCACATATCAGGCAATTTCAGGCGCAGGCAAAACATTTGAAACATGGCCTGAAATGGTTGACAATGTAATTCCTTTCATTGGCGGCGAAGAAGAAAAGAGCGAAAAAGAACCTTTGAAACTTTGGGGTAAAATCGAAGACGGCGTTATCAAATCTGCCGACAAACCGAACTTCACTGCTCAATGTATTCGTGTACCTGTTTCAAACGGACACTTAGGCGCTGTTTTTGTTAAATTTGAAAACAAACCGAGCAAAGAAGAAATGATTGAAATTTGGAACAATTTCAAAGGCAGAGCACAAGAACTTGATTTGCCGAGCGCTCCTAAAAAGTTCCTCAACTACTTCACAGAAGATGACAGACCGCAAATCAAGTCTGAAAGAATGTTGGAAAACGGTATGGCAGTTTCTATCGGTAGATTGAGAGAAGATACACAGTACGACTACAAATTTGTATGCTTGAGCCACAACACGCTCAGAGGTGCAGCAGGCGGCGCAGTTTTGCTCGCTGAATTACTTGCTGCCGAAGGTTATTTTGAATAATCATTGAAGGGAGTTTAGATTTATGAAAAATCCTATCTTTACAGGTGCCGCAGTAGCTATTGTTACACCGATGAACGAAGACGGTTCTGTTAACTACGACGAACTGAAGAAAATGATTGATTTTCAAATAGACAACGGTACTGACGCAATAGTAATTTGCGGAACAACCGGCGAATCATCTACACTTACAGATGACGAGCATGTAAAAGTGATTAAATGTTGTATTGACCATACAGCAGGCAGAGTTCCTGTCATTGCAGGTACGGGAAGCAACGATACAGAGTATGCCATTTCTCTTTCGAAAGAAGCTTGTGAACTCGGTGCAGACGCTCTTTTACTCGTTACACCTTACTACAATAAAACTTCTCAAAGAGGTTTAATCGCACACTATACTGCTATTGCTGATGCAGTAGATAAGCCTATCATTCTTTACAATGTTCCTTCAAGAACAGGTGTAAATATTTTGCCTGAAACTTTGAAAGAACTTTCAAAACACCCAAGAATTAACGGCGTTAAAGAAGCAAGCGGAAACATTTCTCAGGTAATGAAAATTCACGCTTTGTGCGGAGAAGATTTGAATATTTGGAGCGGTAACGACGACCAAATCACTTCTGTTTTAGCTTGCGGAGGTATCGGTGTCATCTCTGTTCTTTCAAATGTTTTACCTCAGGAAACACACGACATTGTTCAGACATATCTTGACGGAAATGCTTTTGAGTCAACAAAACTTATGGCAAAATATCTTGAACTTGCAAATGCGCTTTTCTGCGATGTTAACCCTATCCCTGTTAAAGAAGCACTTAATATAATGGGATTTGAAGCAGGACCATGCAGATTGCCGCTGTATGAAATGACTGACTCAAATAAAGAATATCTTGCAAATGTTTTGAAAAAATATAATTTAGTTAAATAATAAACTAAAAAAGGATTTTTAAAATGACAAATATTATAATTAGCGGCTGTAACGGAAAAATGGGCAAAGTCATTGAAAGCATTATTTCCGCAAGAGACAACGCAACAGTAGTTGCGGGCATAGATTTTTTCGACCAGCCAAATGATAAATTTCCGGTTTATAAAACAATTTCTGATTGTAAAGAAAAGGCAGATGTAATCATTGATTTTTCAAACCCTGCTGCCATTGACGGACTTTTGAAATATTCAAAGGAAAATTCAACTCCGCTTGTAATCGGTACAACAGGTTTTTCTGACGAAGAGAAAGAGAAAATTCACAATGCTTCTAAAGAAACAGCTATCTTCTTTACTTACAATATGAGTATCGGCGTAAACCTCCTTGCAGAACTTGCAAAAACCGCCGCAAAAATTTTGGGCAATGATTTTGATATTGAGATTATCGAAAAACATCATAACCAAAAAATTGACGCGCCGAGCGGTACTGCTTTGATGCTTGCAGACGCTATTTGTGAAGTTAAAGACGAGCCGATGAAGTATGAATATGACCGTCATTCCAAAAGGGAAAAAAGGACTAAAAACGAAATCGGTATGCACGCTGTAAGAGGCGGAACAATCGTCGGCGAACACGAAGTTATTTTCGCAGGCCGTGATGAAATCATTACGCTCTCACACTCGGCAAGAAGTAAAGAATTGTTTGCTGTCGGAGCAGTAAACGCTGCAATATTTATGAACGGTAAAACAAACGGACTTTATTCAATGAAAGATTTGATTAAATAATGAAAGCGGCACAATGTGCCGCTTTTTTCTGCTTTTTTATATTTCAATTTTAAAAATTTACTGCTTACATATAAGTATATTAAAAAAGATGTTGTCAAAAGTGAACAAGTCCGTAAAAAATGGACAATAGAAAAAAAGGCACCCCCTATGGTAGAATAGAATAACTACCATAGGGGGATATTTTTATGCCAAGAAACTACA
>DVEP01000020.1 GCA_015655975.1 Eubacterium sp.
AAACTGACTCCGCTTGAAAAACGAAATCAGTTTGTTGCTTAAAATTTAATTATTCTGCCATCGGTGGCCTTTTTTGTATTGTCTGCACAATTTGGGGCAGTACAGTTTTTCAAACAAGACAGAGTTGGTAAAAACGGCAGAGTTTTTAAAATGTACAAACTGCGTTCAATGTACAACGACGCAGAAAAGCGAAAAGCCGAACTAATGAAAAGTAATCAGATGCAAGGCTTAATGTTTAAAATTGACAACGACCCGAGAATAACAAAAGTCGGCAAATTTATACGAAAAACAAGTATTGATGAATTGCCGCAGTTTTTTAATGTTCTTAAAGGCGATATGAGTCTTGTCGGAACTCGTCCTCCTACTGTTGATGAATTTGAACAGTATGAAAACCATCATAAACGCAGGCTCTCAATGCGTCCCGGAATTACGGGAATGTGGCAAACAAGCGGCAGAAGCAACATTAAGAATTTTGAAGAAATTGTAGAACTCGACTTACAATACATAGACAATTGGTCTTTCGGACTCGACATTAAACTATTGTTAAAAACAGTTTTAGTCGTGTTGAGAAAAGACGGCGCCGAATAACAATTTTCAAAAAAGCCTGCCAAAGTTTTTTACTTTGACCGGCTTTTAAATTAATTTTTTACTTTTGGAAAACAGAAAAGAAGAGTAGTATGAGAATTGCATTTTTAGGTCATAAATCTATTCCGAGCCGACAAGGCGGAGTCGAAATCGTTGTTGAAGAATTGGCAACAAGAATGGCAGAACTCGGCAACGAAGTTACTGTTTACAACCGAAACAGCCACCATATAAACGGTAAAGAATTTGACAATGAAAAAATCAAGAGCCATAAAGGCGTTCAGATGAAATATGTGCCGACTATAGATAAAAAAGGGCTTGCTGCAATGAGTTCGTCTTTTTTTGCCTCTGTTGCCGCAGCATTCGGCAAGTTCGATGTTGTTCATTTTCATGCCGAAGGTCCCTGCGCTGTAATATGGCTCCCGAAACTTTTCGGTAAAAAATGTGTTGCTACAATACATGGTTTAGACCATCAAAGAGCCAAGTGGGGCAAGTTTGCAAGTTCGTATATCTTGTTCGGTGAAAAATGCGCCGCAAAATATGCAGATGAAATAATCGTTTTAAGCGAAAATGTAAGACAATACTTTTTAGATAAATACAACAGAAATACCGTTTTCATTCCGAACGGCATAACTAAACCGACAATGCGAAATGCAAATATAATTAAAAATAAATACGGTTTGGTAAAAGATGGCTATATTCTTTTTTTGGGTAGGCTTGTTCCCGAAAAAGGACTTGAATATTTGATTGAAGCGTTTAAAAATGTCATGACAGACAAAAAACTTGTAATTGCCGGCGGAAGTTCTGACACAAGCGAATTTGAACAGCATTTAAAAGAACTTGCAAAAGTCGACGACAGAATAGTTTTTACCGGTTTTGTTCAAGGCGAAGAGTTAGACGAACTTTACAGCAATGCTTATGTCTATACACTGCCAAGTGATTTGGAAGGGATGCCCCTAAGTCTGCTTGAGGCTATGAGTTACGGCAACTGCTGTCTCGTTTCCGATATACCCGAATGTGCCGATGTCGTAGAGGACAAAGCACTGATATTTAAAAAGTCGGATATAGCAGATTTAACACAAAAACTGCAATATCTGTGCGATAACAAAAGCATCACATACGCATATAAAAATCAATCGTCCGATTATATTTGCAGTAAATATAATTGGGACGATATAGTAAACAAAACTGTTGAATTGTACAAAGGTGAATAAAATGAAAATCTTAATGGTAAATAAGTTTTTATTTCCAAATGGCGGAAGTGAAACTTATATTTTCAAATTGGGCGAATGTTTGGCCAAACAAGGTCATCAGGTTGAATATTTCGGAATGGATGACGAAAATCGTTGCGTTTCAAATTCAGCTAATTCATACACTTCAAATATGGATTTTCATAACGGTTCCAAACTAAAAAAAATCACATATCCCATAAAGACAATTTATTCCACCGAAGCACGAAAAAAAATCCGTTTGGTATTAAACAAATTTCGCCCCGATGCAGTACATTTGAACAATTTTACATACCAACTCACTCCAAGCATAATTTTGGAAATAAACAAATGGAAAAAAGAAACAAACAGTAATTGTAAAATCATTTATACTGCACATGATTATAATTTAATCTGTCCAAACCATATGTTGAACAATCCAAATACTCACGAAAACTGCGAACTGTGTATCGGCGGAAAATTTATCAACTGCACAAAAAATAAATGTATTCACAGCAGTTTGGCAAAAAGTTTAGTCGGAACGGCAGAAGCAACTTTTTGGAAAATGCAAGGCACATATAAATATATTGATAAAATCATTTGTTGTTCTGAATTTATGAAGAAAAAACTTGACACAAATCCGCTGTTTAGAAATAAAACAATTGCTATGCACAACTTTGTTGAACAAAAGCAGTACCGCACCGTTGAGAAAAAAGACTATGTTCTTTACTTTGGCAGATATAGTGAGGAAAAAGGCATAAATACACTGTTAAAGGTTTGCAAAGAACTGCCTAAAATAGACTTTATTTTTGCAGGTTCAGGTCCTCTTGAAAAAGATGTCAACAGTGTACAAAATGTCAAAAATGTAGGTTTCAAAACAGGCAATGAACTTGAAAAGTTAGTCAGAGAAGCTAAATTTACCGTTTACCCTTCCGAATGGTATGAAAACTGCCCGTTTTCAGTAATGGAAAGTCAAATGTACGGAACACCCGTAATAGGTGCCGATATAGGCGGAATTCCTGAAATAATAGAAAATGGCAAAACAGGCGAACTCTTTGAAAGTGGTAATATATCTGATTTGCAATCTAAAGTTTTAAATTTATGGAATGATGATGAAAAACTAACAACATACATTAAAAACTGTAAAGATGTACATTTTGATACCACAGAAGAATATGTAGAAAAACTCATAAAATATTATATGTAATTTTTATGTTAAGGAGATAAAAATGGCACAAAAGAAACTAAATGGTACAGTAATAGTAACTTATAGATGCAATGCTCGTTGTAATATGTGCAACAGGTACAAAAAGCCTTCTTTAGCAGAAGAAGAGTTGAGTTTGGATACTATAAAAAAACTTCCTCCTATGTATTTTACAAATATCACAGGAGGAGAACCGTTTATTAGAACAGATTTAAAGGATATAGTTCGTGAACTCTATAAAAAATCGGACAGAATTGTAATTTCTACAAACGGTTACTTTACAGACAGAATTGTAGATTTGTGCAAAGAGTTTCCGAATATCGGTATAAGAATATCCATAGAGGGTTTGGAAGAAACAAACAATAAAATAAGAGGTCTCGAAAACGGTTATCAGCGTGGTTATACAACATTAAAAAAATTAAAAGAAATGGGTATGAAAGATGTCGGATTCGGAATGACTGTTCAAGATATGAACTGCAAAGACTTAGTACCTCTTTATAAAATTTCAAATGAAATGGGTATGGAATTTGCAACAGCTTCACTTCATAACAGTTTTTATTTTGTGGAAGCAAAAAATATTATTCATGACAGACCTATGGTTGCAAAAGAATTTGAAAAACTTATTAATGAATTACTCAACAGCAACAGTCCTAAAAAATGGTTTAGAGCATATTTCAATCACGGATTAATTAACTATATATACGGTCAAAAAAGACTCTTGCCGTGTGATATGAGCTTTGACACATTTTTTATAGACCCTTACGGCGATGTTATGCCGTGTAACGGTACAAAAGACAAAGAAGTAATGGGTAACCTCAATACACAAACTTGGGGCGAGTTGTGGAACAGCCCCGAAGCAGAAAATGTCAGAAAAAAAGTGCGTTGCTGCGACAGAAATTGCTGGATGATAGGTTCCGTATCCCCTGCAATGCACAAGTATATATGGGTACCTGCCACTTGGGTTATTAAACATAAATTTCTGCGATTTTTCAAAAAAGAAAAATACTCTATGTTTGAAAATAAAATAGTAAGAGATTATCGTGACAGAATTGTTACAAAAGATGAACTTGACAAGTGCAGCACTTGTGATATTTGTGCAACTATAAATGATGGTTTAAGCGCTAATTCAAAAAAAGAACTTGAAACAAAAACCGCACAAGAAATTGTTGATGAAAATATATGATATAAAAATCTGTTTTTCATAATTTATAAAACAGATTGTAAGGAAAGTAAATATGAATAATTGCAAAGTTTCCGTTGTTGTTCCGATTTATAATGTTCAATCTTATCTAAACAGGTGTATTGAGAGTATTGTAAATCAAACATACAAAAATCTTGAAATATTATTGATTGATGACGGTTCACCTGACAACTGCCCGAAAATGTGCGATGAATGGGCTGAAAAAGATTCTCGAATTAAAGTTATTCACAAAAAAAACGAAGGTCTCGGAATGGCAAGAAATACAGGTATAGACAATGCATCAGGAGAATTTGTGTGTTTTGTCGACAGTGATGATTATATCGATTTGACTACCGTTGAAAAATCAATACTGCTAGCCACAAAAAAAAATGCTGACATTGTTTCATACGGTTACTCTTCTATATATAAAAACGGTTCTGTTAGGAATTTTATTCCATCCACAACAAAACTTTTTTATGAAAATGACGAAATTTTAAATTATATTCTTCCGAATATTATAGCACCAAATACAACTACCGGAGAGACTACTAATTTATGGATGAGTATGTGCGGTGCGCTTTTCTCATTAAATCTATTAAAAAAAACAAATTGGAAAATGGTATCAGAAAGAGAAATAATCTCTGAAGATACATATTCTCTTATCGAATTATATAAATTTGTAAAAAAAGTAGCAATTTTACCAGAAGCACTTTATTTTTACTGTGAAAATTCTAATTCTCTTACTCATACATTTAAAAAAGACAGATATGAAAAAATCAAATACTTTTATGATGCTTGTATAAAATTATGCCTTGAACTTGGTTATTCAGCAGAAGTGAAAGAGCGTTTAAAATATCCTTATTTATCTTTTACTATCGGCGCATTAAAAATGATTGTATCTTCAGATTTAACAACGCAACAAAAAAAAGCAGAAATAAAATCAATAATAACAGATTCACATCTCCAAAATGTTGTAAGAAATATGAACATAAAAAAAGAATCTCTTCCAAGAAAACTATTAGTAAAAGCAATTAAATTAAAAAACTATATATTGTGCTATTTTATGATAAAAGTAAAAATTTAGTCTATAAACATTTTTTATATTGTATTATTGTTTAGAAATATCAGTAAAAATACATGGTGGATAAAACATGAAAGAATTTATTATAAAAATCGAAAATAAACATATATTATATGCTATACTTTGGATTTGTTTATTACAAGGTATAATATCAGATTATATCGGATTTAAACAGATAAATTATCTTTGTGATGTTCTGTTGCTATTTTTACTATTTATAAAAATATGCAAATTAAAAATAACAATAAATAGAAACAAACTAGAATATTTACCAATAGGTTTATTTGCAATTGTTATTATATTAGGATGGATATTTAATCCTACATCTATTCCGCAAGCTATTTGGGGACTTAGAAATTATTCCAGATTCTTTTTATTTTTTATATTTGCCTGCAACACCTTAGACAGCAACGACGCAAAAAAAATAGAAAATATTTTTATAAACATCTTTCCTTTTCACATTTTATTGGTTGCATTTCAATACATAGCAGAAGGCTTGAAACAAGATGAATTAAGTGGGTTATTCGGAAAAGCCGTAGGCGGAAACGGCGGACTTATGATTTACTTGACAATTACGCTTTGTATCATAATATGCAGATTTGAGTATAAAAAAATCAGTTTAACAAAATTTATTGCTTATTTATTACTTATATTTATAAATGCAGCGCTGTCAGAATTAAAGTTCCTCTTTATCATCACAATTTTCATGGTAATATGGTACTTAATAATGTCAAAGCGCAAAGGCAGAGGACTGATTTTGGCAGTACTTTTTATAATTTCATTATCTATCGGCATTCAAGTATTTTATTATATATTCCCCGAATGGAAAGACTATTTATCTTTTGACAATATAATGAATGTGGCTTCAGAGCAAGAAGTATACGCTACTCAAACTGATATCGGCAGACTAAGTGTTTTTTCAAAACTAACACCAATTATATCAGACTGGGGCGGGAAAGATTCTTTGCTATGGGGCATAGGACTTGGTAACGCCGATTATTCTAGTGCCTTTTCAGCTCTTAACAGTAGTTTTTACATCGCCTATGAAGCAACACATTATACTTGGTTATCATTAGGATTTCTGTTTGTTGAAACAGGATATTTGGGAATAATTTCATATATATCTTTCTTTGTTATTTTAGAAATAAAGGCAATTATTTCCTATAAAAATAATAAAACATATTCCAATTTGATTGGAACTTTTATACCTCTTGTACTATTATTTATCATTGTATATAATTCATCATTGCGTTCAAATTTCGCTTATATGGCATTTATTATGTTAGCTTACCAAATTATCAGTCTTAAAAAATCAGAAAAAAATAATAATATCTAATCATTTTAGGAGAAATAAATTTAATTAACATTAAATTAAGTAAAGAAAATGGCTTTAATCATTAAAAATTTTTTCAAAAAAATCATTTATAAAGAAAAATACAGTTCTCAAGCATACATCAACTGGTTGAGAAAACAAGGTATGAAAATCGGAGAGCGTACAAAAATTTTTGCACCCACAAAAACTACTATTGATATTACTCGTCCATGGCTTATTGAAATCGGTAACGATGTTCAAATTACAGAAGGCGTTACCATTTTAACTCACGGATATGACTGGTCTGTACTAAAAGGAGTTTATGGAGAAGTATTGGGTTCATCAGGCAGAGTTAAAATCGGGAACAATGTATTTATAGGTATGCAATCTACGATTTTAAAAGGTGTTACAATAGGAAACAATGTCATCATCGGTGCAAACAGTTTAGTTAACAGAAATATTCCTGACAACTGTGTAGTAGGCGGTAATCCCGCAAGAATAATAATGTCTCTTAACGACTATTATGAAAAAAGAAAAAGTCTTCAATACGAAGAAGCAAAAGAATTGGTACAACTTTATCGAGAAAGATACAACAAAGAACCGGACGAAACAGTACTTGATGAGTTTTTTTGGCTGTTTTCTGACGGTAACGATAATCTACCTGAATGTTGGTTAAACAAGCAAAAACTAATCGGTAATGAAGATACTACAAATAATGTTTTTCAAAAAAACAAAAAAATGTTTAAAAATATGAAAGAGTTTTTAGACAGTACAAAATAGGAGTGAATTAAGTGAAAAAAGTATGTATTCTATCGATGCAAAGAGTACAAAACTTTGGTTCTCTTTTACAAAGTTATTCTTTAAAAAAAATTTTAGAAGAATTAGGATGCGAAGTACATTTTATAGATATAGAAAAAAAAGAACAAGACAACGCTGCTACTAAAAACAAATTAGTAAATTTCAAAGAAGAACAAGAAACAAATAACACACTCTTATCAAAATTCAAAAAAATAGACAGATATACTTACAACCGCCTAAGAAACAAATTTATTTCAAAAAAGCAAAATGAAGTTTTTGAGAATTTTAGAATAAACAATTTATCAATTAAAGAGATTGACAACAATCAAAAATATGACTTATGTGTTATAGGGAGCGATGAAGTGTTTAACTGTATGTCTCCTGCTCCGTGGGGCTTCACAAGTCAGTTGTTTGGAAATGTAAAGCAAGCAGAAAATATTATTACATATGCCGCCTCTTGCGGTTCTACAAAATATTCTGACATCAATTCAGAAATGGTAAATATCATTAAAAATGCTTTTAACAATATTTCAGCATTTTCTTCACGAGATAAAAACACAACAAATTTCATAAAAAATTTAACAGACAAACTCATAGAAGAGCACTTTGACCCTGTTTGGATAGGTGATTTCAGCAAAGAAATTGACAAAACACAAATATCAATAAAACTGCCTAAAAACTATTGCATAGTTTATTCTTATTACAATAGAATTTATGACAAAAAAGAAATACAAGCTATTTTAAACTTTTGCAAAAGTAAAAAACTCACTCCGATTGCATTAGGTGCGCCTCAAAAATGGATAAAACATTTCTATGCCGTATCACCGTTTGAATTGCTCAAAATTTTTCAAAATGCAAGTTTTATTATTACCGATACTTTTCACGGTACAATTTTTTCGGAAAAGTTCAACGGTCACTATGCAGTTCTGTTTAGAGAAAGCAACAAAAATAAACTAAACGACTTAGTAAATAAAATCAAAGCACAAAACCATGTAGTATATGATTTTAATGATATCTACAAAGTTTATAATGTTTTTAACGACAATAACGAAGTCTTAAAATCTCAAATTGAAGCCAAAAAACACAGTATTAGTTATTTAAAAAAATATTGCAGAGATAATACAAATGAATAATAAAGAGTTTAAAATTTTTTTATTTGGAAGTTATAAAAATAATACCGGACCTGACAATGTGAACAGAAACCTAATAAACAACTACCAACATACAATTTTTTATGAAAAAATCACCAATCCTATATTAAAAAGAATAGAAAGATTGTTTTACATATTAAAGTGTGATGTTGTTGTTTTTAGCGGTCTCTGTAACATCACATTTTGGCTGAATCTTTCAAAGCTTTTAAAAAAGAAGACAGTTTATTTAATGCACGGATATGTTTCATATGAAAAAGAAATTAACAAGTTAGAATTAAACAACAATATAGAAAATATAGAAAAAGAATACTTCAAAAAAGTTGACTTAATTCTACCTGTATCAGAAAAATATAAAAATTGGATAGTAAAAAAAGTACCTGAAATAAAAGAAAAAACCTATTTTCTCAACTCGGGAATAGGAGCTAATATCACAACAGATTATAAAAATTTTAAAAACTCAAAAAGTAAAGAAAAAATTGTTATTGTTGTTGCCGGCGGAGACAGAATACAGAAAAATAATATTGATGTATGTGTGGCAGTAGAATTGCTATCAAAACGAATTGAACAAGAAATTGAACTTCAAATATACGGAAGAAAATACTTAAATGTTGATACATTTAGCCAATACCCACATACAACATATTGTGGAATGGTTTCTCAAGAAATATTTTATGAAAGATTAAAAAATTCAAATATTTTTGTTTTAAACAGCGAAGTCGAGTCTTTTGGACTTTCTGTAGTAGATGCACTATTATGCGGATGTAATGTACTCATAAGTGAAAATTCAGGAATACTCTCCGTAATTGATTTAGAAGAAAATGATATAATACATAACACTCATAATCCAAAAGAAATCGCTGATAAATTAGAAGCCGTTTTAAAAAACGAAAATTTTGAACGAATATTAAGCAAAATCGACTTTGAACACTATTCATGGCAAAATGTCTCAGAACGATTATATAAAATATGTTATGCTCTATATAAAGGTACTGACTATTCATCAATAAGGTAAAATAAAAATAAGGATAAATTTTTAAATGCTAAATAAATTATTAGATAAATATAAAAACATGTCAGTTGAAGTCAAATCATCTTTTTGGTTTATGTGGTGTAATATACTTCAAAAAGGGATTGCTTTTATTACAGTTCCGATTTTCACGCGTATATTAACAGCTGACGAATATGGTATATACTCTCTATTCTGCTCTTGGGAAAGCGTATTGGCAATTTTTGTTACACTAAATCTCAGCTATCAAGTTTTTAATAACGGAATGGTAAAATTTTCAAAAGATAAAGATGGTTATACCACTTCTATGGTTGGCTTGACAATTTTTTTTGCAATTTTTTGGGGAGTCGTACTGTTTTTATTTAATAATACGCTGACAAATATAATCGGTTTAAACTCAACATATCTGTTTTTAATGCTATTAGATATGATATTTATGGCTGTTTCAGGTTTATGGATAGTTAGACAAAGATATGATTTTCAATACAAATCTTTGAGTTTTGTTACAATTCTTTCTACTGTATTAAATCCTGTTTTAGGAATTATATTAGTATTTAATATGGATGATAAACCATTAGGCAGATGCCTGTCTATGGTAGTCACTAACGGTATCATCCTATTAATTACTTACATTAGTATACTAAAGAAAAATCATAAACACATAAATTTAAAATATTGGAAATATGCTTTAAAATTAGATTTACCATTGATACCTCACTATCTGTCTATGGTTCTTTTAAACAACTGTGACAGAATTATGATAGGAAAAATTTGTGGCAATTCCTATGCTGCTTTTTACAGCATTGCACACAACGCAGCGATGGTTATGAATATTGTTATCAATAGCATTAACTCTTCATTTAATCCTTGGCTTTATCAAAAATTAAGCACAAAAGAATATAAAAAAATTAAAGAAGTTTCAAGACATTTATTATTTGTTGTCGCAGGCGTTTCTTTATTTCCAATCATTTTTGCACCTGAAATTATAACTATTTTAGGCTCTAAAGAATATGCAAGTTCTGTATCTATAATGCCTGTTTTTTCCTGCTGTGTTTTTTTAATATATACTTACACACTGTTTTCTAATGTTGAAATGTTCTTTGAAAAGCCAAAATACACAATGTACGGTTCTGTCAGTGCTACAATAATAAATATAGTATTAAACTTCATATTCATACCTAAATTCGGATATAAGGCGGCTGCTTACACAACACTTGCATGTTATATATTACTTTGTGTTTTTCATTATATAATTATGAAACATATATGTAAAAAAGAAAATATAATTTATTCAATATATGATATTAAAACTATAATAATATTGTTTTTAATTATTGTATTATTTTCTATTATAATAAGTTTTCTGTTTGAATATTCACTTATAAGATATGTTATTGCTTTATGCTTGTGCATTTTAGTTTTTTTGAAAAAAGATTATTTTAAAAAAGCATTTAAAAAACAATAATTTATCAGGAGGATTTTTGTTAATGCAGAAATATGTTTGCGATGAAAACAGGTGTACAGGCTGCAGAGCCTGTATGGACAAGTGTTCTAAAAATGCCATAACTATTAAAGACAACATAAGCACATTTAACGCAGTTATTGATACTGACAAATGTGTTGATTGCGGTATCTGCCATTCTGTTTGTCCAAACAACAATCCTGTTGAACTAAAAAGGCAAATTTCTTATTGTCAAGGCTGGTCTGAAAACGAAACTGAGCGAGAAAGCAGTTCATCGGGTGGATTTGCTGCCGCAATTTCAAAACTTTTTATACAACTCGGCGGTGTTGTGTGCAGCTGCACTTTTGAAAACGGCAACTTTATTTTCAAAGTTGCCGAAAAAGAAAGTGAGACAGACTGCTTTAAAGGTTCAAAATATGTCAAAAGCAATCCGGAAGGTATATACAAAAAAGTAGAAACTTATTTAAGAAACAATACAAAAGTGTTGTTCATAGGTTTACCCTGTCAGGTTGCAGGTGTAAAAAACTTCATAAACAAAAGTTTGTCTGACAAGTTATACACAATAGATTTAATTTGCCACGGCACACCCTCTGTAAAAGTCCTAAAACAATATTTGAAACAATATCATTTGGAATTAGAGAATATCAATAAAATAGATTTTAGAAATAACAATATTTTCAATTTACAAATTAACAATAAACCACTCATAAATTCAAGAACACAAGATTTATATACTTATGCATTTCTGACATCTCTCATATATACAGAAAACTGCTACGATTGCCAATATGCAACTATTGAACGCGCAGGAGACATAACTATAGGCGATGCTTGGGGAAGCAATTTAGACAAAGATGAAGCTGACAAAGGGATATCTCTAATTCTCTGTCAAACAAAAAAAGGTGAAAAACTGTTAAAAAAATTGCCGTTTAATTTTCATCGTATTGATGTCGAAACAGCAATAAAACAAAACAAACAACTACAACACCCCTCACAAATGCCAAAAGAAAGAGAGCAATTTATTTGTGATATAAAGAAAGGAAGTAGCTTTGATTTTGCAGTTGCAAAAATTTTTCCAAAGCATTATTTAAAACATTTTATTAAAAAAACAGTGTACAAAAAACTTTAAAACAAAAAACTTATCGACAAAAAGCGACAAAACGGACAGGGATTTTGTCGCTTTTTATCATTTTTAGAGATTTGAGATAAATTTTTGCTACGAATTTTCACATTTTTTTGAAAATTATTGTTGATTTTTATTCTAAAATATGTTATTATGTGATAAAAGTTCACAGGAGGTAATGAAAATTAATAACTCAGTAAAAATTCTAATTGCAGATGAAACAAATTTTGGTACATCATGCGCACAAATCTTAAAAAACAACGGGTACGAAGTAATTTTATGTAAAAAAGACGGTGAGCGTGTTGCCTCTTTAATGACGACAACAAACTTTGATGTTTTGGTTATGGATGTCTTTATGCCACAGCTTGACGCGATAGGTGTAATGGAAAAACTGCAAAACATTATGAACAAAAAGCCGCTCACAATCCTTTTGTCAGGAGTTGACAACCCAAATTTCGAAAGTCAACTGATGAGCATAGGCGCCGACTACTATTTTCTCAAGCCCGTTACGGCACAGACTGTTGCAGCAAGAATTGAGCGACTTGTTGCCTGGAAAGACAACAAAAAACGAGAGAAAATCTCAAACGCTCCAAACTCAAACGATATGGAACTCGTTGTTACAGAGGTTTTGCACGAAATAGGAGTGCCTGCACATATCAAAGGCTACCAATACTTACGAAGCGCCATTCTCACCTGCATAAGCGACTCATCAATGCTTTCAGGCGTTACAAAAGTTTTATATCCCACTATTGCAAAGAAATTTGAAACAACTTCATCAAGAGTTGAAAGGGCTATACGCCACGCGATTGAAGTTGCTTGGGACAGAGGCGATGTAGATGTACTTTCCTCTTACTTCGGCTACACAATTCAGTCGCAAAGAGGCAAGCCGACTAACTCAGAATTTATAGCTATGATTACAGACAAGTTAAAACTTTCTCTGAAAAACGCTTCTTAAATCAACACTTTAGTTACATTGTGTTTGATTATCCACACCTTAAAAGTACGGAAACAAAAAAATGTCAATGCTAAGCATTGACATTTTTTGTTATTCAACAGTTATACTTGAATTATAATTTGAAGATGCGAGTGCAAAATAAATATCGCCTGCATTTAACTTAAGTTCGTTTCCGTTGACATCTGTCAAAACAAGTTTGCCGTCTTTTTTAGCCCACTTAATATCCGTTACAGTGCCGTTTGAGGCGTATTTACCTGTTCCGCCGTCTGAATAGTCATAGTTCACATAAGTTTCTTTTCCGCCTTTATAGGAAGTTGTGATATATTTTGTAGGCACATTTATAACAATAACATTTTTAAAGCTGACTTTTGTTTTATAACTTTCTGTATTTACATACACTTTTTCTTCTGCATCGTAGTTTAAAACTTTTGTTTCCCTGCAATTTGATGAAATCTTTATGGATATTTTATTGCAAGGAGTCTCTCCGACAGTCTGCTCTGTTTCATTGAAAGAGAAGTATGAAAACTTATCATCTTTGATTTCCGTACGCAAGTCCTTGCTTTCAATAGTATCTGCAAGTTTTGAGCCGTACAAAACGCCTGTATGTTCAACAGCACCCTTTCTGGACTTGTCTCTGCCGAAAAGTTTGCCGCCGCTTATACCGTCTATATGGTCAACTTTCTTATTCTCTATGGTTTCATATCCGCCGACATAGCCGTCTTTACTGTGGCTTCCGCCCCAGTGAATGAATATTGAATCAAAAAACTGCGAAAACTCTACATACGAAGGTCTTGCGCTTCTCATTGGTCCTATCTGTTTCGGCAAAGATGAATAGTCGGCAAAAAACCAAAGCATTCTTGTTTCTCCGCCTTCAACTTCGCCCTCAACTATCATATCAGGAGAAGTGATACCCCACTGAGGTCTTGCAGCCGACGAGTTTTCAACCACACAAGCAACAGGTCTTTTACCGACAGCATTTGCGTTGAACCCTGCTTCGCCGTTTATTGGGTTGACTATTTTTTTCTCAGTAACAGGCTCTGTTTGTGAAACAGACAATTGTGCTTCCTGCGGTTTTTCTTTTTTGCTCGCTTTCACGCCGAAATATGCACCGACGGCTACTGCGATTGCTACAATTACAGCAACAACAGTGATGATGATTTTTTTGTTTTTATCGTTCACTTTTGGCTCGTCCTCCTGTGTATCGTCGTATTCTTCCGAATCAATATTTTCTTTACTCGAAAAATTGAAAATGTTTTTTTGAGCATCTGCTTGCTCTGTTTCCATATTTTCATTGCTTTCGCTTTCAGATAAATCTATGCGGTTTTCACTCGAACTCAAATCGTCATACTCATTTGTATTTCTGTTTTTGACTTCATTTAATATTTCATCAAGTTCTTTATTTTCATTATTATCGCTCATAAAAGACTCCTTAACACTTAGTTAATTTTATTTTAACACATGTAACATTTTTTTGCACTACTTATTACAAAAAAATATTCGACTTGTAACTTACTTGCAAACAAATTTCAAATATAGTAAAATAAACTTGAGGTGATTTTATGCCGAAATCTATTCCAATGATTATAACGAATGACAATATCCTTGTCAAAGACTGCGAAACAGACAATTTCAAAGAACTTTATATTCCGACAGTATATGAACAACCGAATATTCCCTTTTACCACCAGTTTGCAAAAGATATTTCAAAAAACCAAGATACATTTTGCAATTTTATAAAATCAATGTACGGTAAACGAGTTTCAAAGTACATTATGGCAATCATCGTTCCCGACGACACAAGCAGGCTCGAGTCGATTTTCATTAATGAATTTTTCCTCCACAGCGGTGTAGGAAAAGCCGTTGCACAAGCAACAATGGGACAAGCTCTTTCTAAAGACGAACAATATATTTCTATATCCAAAACAACACGCAATATTGTTTTGGAATATATTAAAAACGATGAAATTCTTGCACAAAAATTCTACGATGTAAACGACTATGACGCAGAAAAAATCAAAAGCGACGCGCAAAGAATTCACATAGATGTCGAGTACAAAGAAACAAAAATATACATCAACAACTTCACACTTGATATGGACGAGTTCTTTGATATAGGTACTGTTGTAACACCTCAAATGTTTTTGGAAAAAATTTCTGAAATAACTGTTGAAAAAATATAAATAAAAACACAACCCCGACATAAGATTATATCGGGGTGATTTTATGCAAAAAAATAAAAACGCTAAAAGCAAAAAAAGAAAAGAGATTATAGACCTCACTTCATACATTGACGCAGATTTAGTTGAAACAGATGTACTCGGCAGTTACACCGGAGTAACAGAAGGTCAGTTCTATGACGGTGAGGACGAAGAACCAACTCAAGACGCAGACGATTTATAAAAAAAGCAGCGATTTTATCGCTGCTTTTTTTATTGTTTATACAGTTTATTCCAAATAAAGAACTTTTGTGCCTGTTTCAAAAGATTTTTTTACATCTATAACATTTTGGTTTGACGAACCGCGAAACTTCAGCGAAATGTCTTTGAGTTCTTCTTTAAACTCTCCGTCAACTAAAATATCTATGAGCAAAAGCATATCTTTTGTTATATCTGTACTTGCTCTTGAAGTGCCTGTCAACTCTTCAAAAGTATAGCCCGAATAGCACCAAATATTTTTGTTCGGAAACTCTTTTTTGACACGCTGCAAAAACGGGTACAGAACTTTTTGATTTGACGGTTCAAACGGTTCTCCGCCGAGAAGCGACAATCCGTTTATATAGCTTTCTGACAGCAAGTTCAAAATTTTTTCTTCCGTTTCTTTTGTAAACGGTTCTCCAAACGAAAAGTCCCAAGTTTTTTCATTGAAACAGTTTTTACAGTGATGCGTACAACCCGAAACGAAAAGCGAAACTCTGACGCCTTCACCGTTCGCGATGTCGCAGTTTTTAATTTCTCCGTAATTCATTATAAATGAAGCACCCTATCTTTAATTTCCTGCGTTCTGCCCTGATTCCAATACTGTGTACCGATATATCCGCAAGTTCTTCTTGCGACATTCATAGTATCTTGGTCAGTATTTCCGCACTTTGGACACTGCCAAATGAGTTTGCCGTTTTCATCTGTAACGATTTTAATTTCTCCGTCATACCCGCAATTTTGGCAATAGTCAGACTTTGTATTAAGTTCTGCATACATAATATTTTCGTAAATATATTTTATAATTTCCAAAACAGCCGGAATATTGTCCTGCATATTCGGTACTTCTACATACGAAATTGCACCGCCTGTTGAAAGTTCTTGGAACGGAGCCTCAAATTTCAGTTTTGTAAACGCATCTATTTCTTCGCTTACATGAACATGGTAACTGTTTGTAATGTAATTTTTATCAGTTACGCCTTTAATAATTCCAAAACGCTTTTGAAGGCACTTTGCAAATTTATATGTAGTAGATTCAAGAGGAGTACCGTAAATACCGAACCCGATTGATGTTTCTGCTTTCCATTTGTTGCAGGCATCGTTCATATATTGCATTACTTCAAGTGCAAACTGTTTTCCGCCGTTTTCATCTGTATGGCTCATACCTGTCATATACTTGACGCACTCGTATAAACCTGCATATCCGAGACTGATTGTAGAATAGCCGCCTACAAGCAGTTTGTCGATTGTTTCGCCTTGTTTAAGTCTTGCAATAGCACCGTGCTGCCACAAAATTGGCGCAGCGTCTGACTTTGTACCCATAAGTCTGTTGTGTCTGCACATCAACGCTCTGTAACAAAGGTCAAGTCTTTCGTCAAATATCTTCCAGAACTTATTCATATCTTTGCCTGAAGAACAAGCTACATCTACCAAATTGATTGTTACTACGCCCTGATTGAAACGACCGTAGAACTTATAATTTCCGTTTTCATCTTTCCAAGGAGAGAGATTTGAACGACAGCCCATTACAGGGAAACAGTTGCCCTCTTTAAGTTCTTTCATTTTCTTTTCAGAAATATAGTCGGGAACCATTCTTTTTGCCGTACACTTTGCTGCAAGTTCTGTCAAGTACCAATACTTGCTGTCTTCTGTAATATTGTCTTCTTCAAGAACATAAATAAGTTTCGGGAAAGCGGGAGTTATCCATACGCCTTTTTCATTTTTAACGCCCTGTATTCTCTGTTTAAGAGTTTCTTCGATAATGAGCGCAAGGTCTGCTTTTTCCTGTTCGCTCTTTGTTTCGTTAAGATACATAAACACAGTAACAAACGGTGCCTGTCCGTTCGTTGTAAGAAGTGTAACAACCTGATATTGAATTGTTTGTACGCCTTTTTTAATTTCGTCAAGCAAGCGTTTTTCGGCAACTTCGTTTATTTTTTCTTCGGATATGCCTGAACCGAACAGTTTTGCTTCTTCTTTTACAATGGCTCTTATCTTCTTTCTTGAAATGTCAACAAAAGGAGCAAGATGTGCAAGAGAAATGCTCTGACCGCCGTATTGGCTTGAAGCAACCTGCGCAATGATTTGAGTGGCAATATTGCAGGCAGTTGAAAAACTGTGTGGTTTTTCAATGAGCGTACCGCTGATGACCGTTCCGTTTTGAAGCATATCTTCAAGATTTACAAGGTCGCAGTTGTGCATATGCTGAGCAAAATAGTCTGCGTCGTGGAAATGAATGATACCTTCTTCGTGCGCCTCTACAATATCTTGAGGCAAAAGAAGTCTTTTTGTAATATCCTTTGACACCTCGCCTGCCATATAGTCTCTCTGTACACTGTTGACAGTCGGGTTTTTGTTTGAATTTTCCTGCTTAACTTCTTCGTTGTTGCACTCGATTAACGACAAGATTTGATTGTCGGTTGTATTCGCTTTTCTTACAAGAGAACGGGTATAGCGATACTTTACATATCTTCTTGCAGTGTCAAACGCACCTTGCGCCATGATTTGATTTTCTACAATATCCTGTATCTCTTCTACCGACAATGTCCTGTTAGCCTTTGATATTTTAAACTCGACAAAATCTGCTATATCTTTGATTTGACCGTCGCTCAACTCTTTTTTTGTGCCTGCAGAGTTGGCTTTTGAAACTGCTACTGCAATTTTTTTATTGTCAAAATCTACTTCACTGCCGTTTCTTTTGATGATTTTCATTTTGCGACCTCAACTTTCATAGTAAATTTCTAACTTTCAATATGTAAATTGTTACAATTCTGTAACACCTTAATTTGTGTGCTTTTATAATATCAAAACTCAACGCAAATGTCTGTTGCATTTGCAACAAAAATAAGATATAATACAATATATAGTTGTAAATATTTTTAACAATCAATAGATATTGGGGGTAATTTTGTGTACTTTTGTTCGCTTTTAAACGGTATAAATGGCTCTGTTAAGCCAAATTTGTTACAAAACATTAACTCAAACACCGTAACATACGGCAAAAACGAATTGATAGAACTGCCGGAAAGCAAGACGGGTATAGTTGTAAAAGGCACTGTATATATTACCTACACCGACGAAGACGGCAGAAGAACAATAGCGGAAATACTTTTTGAAAACGATTTAATCGGAAACAATATACTCGTTCCGTCTGAAAACTATATCATATCTAAAAGCAAGACGCAAATACTTTTTTTCGATATGGACAAAGTTTTTGAAGCAAAAAACAAAAGACTGTGCGACAATTTACACAGCCTTTTAATATCAGCGTCGAACAGACGGCTTGAAAGAATAAACATTTTAAGCAAAAAAACGACAGAAAAAAAACTATCCTTTTATTTTAATGCTTTATCTAAAAAGCAAAAAAACAAAAAAATAGTCATTCCTGTAAGTTACAGCGATTTAGCAGACTTTCTGTCTGTTGACAGAGCGTCTATGATGAGAGAAATGTCAAAAATGCAAAAAGACGGAAAAATCAGCGTAAACAAAAAAGAAGTGGAGTTACTGTATTAAGATTAAAAAGGTCGAACACAATATACCTCAAATTTGCTTTTGAAATGCATTTTCACTTTTTCGTTCCTGTGGGCATTAACCGAATCTTCCGTAAACATAGTCTGCTGTTTTTTGATTTTTCGGATTGTTGAAAATGTTTTCTGTTCTGTCAACTTCGATTGCTTCCCCGAGAAGAAAGAACGATGTAACATCTGAAATTCTTTTTGCCTGCTGCATATTGTGAGTAACAATGATGATGGTATATTTTTCTTTCAATCTGCAAATAAGTTCTTCTATTTTATTTGTGGAAACAGGGTCAAGCGCAGAAGTCGGCTCGTCCATTAACAAAATCTCAGGATGTACCGCTATTGCCCGTGCTATACAAAGTCGCTGTTGCTGACCTCCCGATATACCGAGAGCGCTTTTTTTCAAACGGTCTTTCACTTCGTCCCAAAGCGCAGCGTCTCGAAGCGAACTTTCAACAATATCGTCGAGTTCGCTTTTTTTCTTTATGCCGTGGCTTCTGGGCCCGAAAGCAATATTGTCGTATATGCTCATAGGAAACGGGTTTGGTTTTTGAAAAACCATACCTGCTTTTTTTCTGAGCAATGTTACATCGTCAACATCGTAAATATCTTCTCCGTCGAGCAAAATATTACCCTCTATTCTGCAATCGGGAATTAAATCGTTCATTCTATTAATACTTTTTAAAAGCGTTGATTTTCCGCAGCCCGACGGACCGATAAATGCCGTAACTTCTTTTTCATTCATCTCTAAATTTATATTTTTAAGGGCCTGAAACGAGCCGTAAAACAAATTCAGATTTTTAATTTCTATTTTTTTATTCATTTTTTTCCGCCTTTTTAACAATTAGATTTGAGAATAAATTGATTATGACAACCATAACAAGCAATACAACTGCAGCCGCATACGCCTCTTCCATATGCAAACCCTCACTCATCAGCGAATACATATGAACGGACAGCGTTCTGCCTGAAGACATTAGATTTGATGCAAGTTTAGGAATTGTTCCTGCCGTATATATCAGTGCTGCCGTTTCGCCGACAATTCTGCCGACTGACAAAATGATGCCCGACATAATCGACGGAGCTGCGCTTTTTAAAACAACTTTAAATATTGTTCTCAACTTTCCTGCGCCGAGCGCATAACTGCCCTCGCGATAGGACAACGGCACAGACTGAAGCGCCTCTTGAGAAGTTCTCATTATCAACGGCAATACCATTATTGCAAGAGTTAAAATACCTGCAAGCATACTGTTGCCTGTCTTCGCATTGTTTACAAACACAATAAAGCCGAAAAGTCCGTAAACTATTGACGGAATACCTGCAAGCGTTTCCGAAGTGAGTCCGACAAACTCTGCAAACTTTGAACCGGGTTTTGCATACTCAACCAAATAGACAGAAGAAAAAACACCGACAGGCACTGCAATGAGAAGTGTGAAAAACACAACCGTTATCGTATTGAATATAGCGGGCAACATTGATACATTTTCGCTTGTATATTTAAACGCAAACAAGTCAGCACTCAGGTTTGGCACACCTTTTACAACGATATACACAACCATTGCCAAAACGGACAGTATTCCTACTGCGCAGAAAAAATAAACAAGAAATCTTATAAATGCTGAAAGAGGGTGTTTTTTAATATATGTCAGCGGATTTTTCATTTTACGCATTTTTCTTACCCCTTTTCAACAATGAAAATGATACATTTATTATTAAAATAAAAACAAACAAAACAGCCGCCGTAGCCATCAAAGCGTCTCTGTGCAAGTCTGTTGCGTAGCCCATTTCCATAATGATATTTGTAGTCAGCGTTCTTACCCCCGACAACACATTTTCGGGAAGTATCGGCTGATTTCCGACAATCATTACAACAGCCATAGTTTCGCCTATTGCCCTGCCTATTGCCAAAACAACGCCTGCCAGGATTCCCGACTTTGCGCCTTTTACGGTACACTTGAAAATCGCTGTCTCTTTTGTTGCTCCGAGTGCCAATGCACCCTCATAGTAAGAAGTGTCAACTGCTTTCAAAGAACTTTCGCACACACCTACTATTGTCGGCAAAATCATTAGCGCAAGAATAAGCGAAGCGGTTAAAATACCTTTACCGTTTGTACCGAAAATCTTTTGAATTATCGGTACTATCGCAACAAGTCCGAAAAAGCCGTAAACTATTGACGGAACTCCCGCCATTAAATCAACTGCGTTTTTCATTATCGAATATATCTTTTTAGGACAATAAAAAGCAAGATATACTGCCGTAAAAATTCCGAGCGGAACACCTATCAGCATTGACAGACCGCTCACATATATACTGCCTATTATCATATTGAAAATGCCGTATATATTTGAGGACGGTTTCCATTCTTTGCCGAAAATAAAGTTGCCGAGCCCTATTTCCTTTATAGCAGGAATACCGCTTGACAACATAAAATAGCTTATCAAAATTACACACGCTATGCTTATGAAAGCGCTGAGAGCAAACAGCACTTTCATAAGTTTTTCTTTTTTGTTTTTTATCATTGCAATTCTTCCCAAACTGTTGTTTTGCCTGTATATATTTCTTTAATTTGAGCAGAAGTCAACTCGCTTACAACATTTTCCTTGTTTACGATAACTGCTATACCGTCTGTCGCAATCACTGTTGGTTTAAGTCCTTCTTTAAGTTCAGATTCTTTGAGTTCTCTTGATGCCATACCTATATCGTAAACACCTGATACAGCCGATGTCATACCTGTTGTCGAGTCGCTTTGCTGTACTTCCACAGTTACATCAGGGTTGAGTTTCTGATATGCCTCTGCGAGTTTTTCCATTACTGGATATACGGAGGATGAGCCGCCCACTGTTACTTTTCCGCTTACATTTCCTTTTTTGTAAGAAGTTTGTGTGTCCTGCGGAATGCAACCTGCTTCTGAAACAATCTGCTGACCTTCTTTGCTCATAATAAATGATATGAAATCGTTTGCCGCTTCGGATACACCGTCTTTAACCGCAATATTAAAAGGTCTTGCAACTTTATATGTGCCGTTTTTAATGTTTTCGGCAGTTGCTTCTGCGCCGTCGATTTTAAGAGCTTTTACATCATCCGACAATGAACCGAGAGATACATATCCTATTGCATTTTTATCTCCGTTAACTGTTGTCAACATTACCGATGTGCTGTTTGTTGTTTCAGCAGTTTGAATTGTTTTGTCTTCTTTTTCTCCGTTTTCATTTTTTTCTTCAATTCCGAAAAGTTCAATGAACGCTCCTCTTGTACCTGAGCCGTCCTCTCTTGATACTACATTGATTTTTGTTTGATTTGCACTTTGTGAGTCGTTTTCTTTGTTGCTCGAACAAGCTGCAAACATTGCAGACACTGCTACTACAACTGCAATTAAAACTGCTACTGATTTTTTCATAACTTATTTCCTCCAAGAAATTTTTGCTTTAATTAAACTTCCTTAAAGCGATTTCAATAATAATGCCCTATATTCAAGTTTTAACAAAAGAAAAGTAAAATAGACAAAAAATAAAACAGAGAAATGTAAAAAATAAATTACATTTCTCTGTTTTTTAAAATATTTGTAAAAAAAATCAAGATAAAGTTTCGTAAAAACAAAATCAAGTAAAAAATGCCGCTGTTTAAAGCGACATTTTGCAGTTTACTTTAAATATATTATTTTTTAAACTTACCAAAAAAGCCTTCTTTTTCTTTTTTCGGAGGAACATACTCTTTGTCAAACTGTTTAAGTAACTCTTTTTGTTCTTTTGAAAGCGAAGTAGGAACATCTACAACGATTTTAACAAACTGGTCTGCGCGTCTGCCTGAACCGAGTCTTTCAATTCCCTTTCCTTTCATTTTTATGACAGCGCCGTTCTGAGTGCCTGCGGAAATATTTATTTTATCGTCTCCGTCAAGAGTGTGGACACTGACTTCCGCGCCGAGAGCCGCCTGTACAAATGAAATATGTTTTGTAAGCCAAACATCGTAGCCGTCACGCTCAAAGTACGGATGTTTTTTAATTAATATAACTACTTTAAGGTCGCCTGACGGACCGCCGTTCATTCCTGCGTCGCCTTTGCCTTTGACATTGATTACCTGTCTGTCATCAATACCGGCAGGAACATTGACTTCTGTTTTAATCTTTCTTCTTACTTTACCTTTACCGTTACATTTATGACACGGATTGGTGATGATTTTACCTGTACCTCCGCAGCGCGAACAGGTACGCTGAGTTGTAATGACTCCGAGCGCGCTTCTTGTTTGAACATTTACAACGCCCCTGCCCTGACACTCGGGACAGGTTGTAGGTGAAGTCCCCTTCGCCGCTCCGCTTCCGCCGCATTCAGAACAGTCTTCTACTCTTGAAAACTCAACGGTTTTGCGGCATCCTTTTGCAGCCTCTTCAAAAGTAAGGTTTAAAGTTGTCTGCAAGTCTCTGCCTCTTTGACGGGCGTTTGGATTTCTTCCGCCTCCACCGCCGAAAAAGCTCGAGAAAATATCGCCGAGGTCGAAATCTTCAAAACCAAATCCGCCTGAAGAGTATCCTCCGTATCCGCCTTGACCTGCGCCGAAGTTGGGGTCAACACCTGCGTGGCCGAACTGGTCGTATCTTGCCCTTTTTTGAGGGTCGGAAAGCACCTCATACGCCTCGTTTACTTCTTTAAACTTAGCCTCTGCTTCGGGATTGTCGGGATTTAAGTCGGGATGATATTTTTTAGCAACCTTACGATACGCTTTTTTCAACTCATCGTCTGAAGCACCTTTTGAAACGCCAAGCACTTCGTAATAGTCTCTTTTTTCTTCGGGCATACTATGCCTCCTTGCCTAAATTACAAATAAATACACAAATCGGGGTGGCAAATTGCCACCCTGACTGCATCTTTTAAAATCAGTTGTCATCTACTTCATTGTAGTCTGCGTCTGTATATTCTGCACCCTGAGCGCCTGCCTGTTGGTCTGCACCCGGAGCTGCGCCTGCCTGTTGAGCAGCCTCGTAAAGTTTTTGAGAAACTTCATAGAATTTATTTGTCAAAGCCTCTTTAGCATTTTTGATTGCTTCTGTATCTGTGCCTTTAAGAGCTTCTTTGAGAGCGTCCATTTTTTCGTTGAGTTCTGATTTATCAGAATCTGAGAATTTGTCGCCTTCGTCTGCAAGTATTTTCTCTGTTTGGTAAACCATTTGGTCTGCTTCGTTGCGAAGGTCAATGTCTTCTCTCTTTTTCTTATCTTCTTCAGCGTACTGTTCTGCTTCCTTAACAGCTTTTTCAATATCGTCTTTGCTCATATTTGAAGAAGCAGTGATGCTGATTTGCTGTTCTTTGCCTGTTCCGAGGTCTTTCGCACTTACATGAACAATACCGTTTGCGTCAATATCAAAAGTTACTTCGATTTGAGGTGTACCTCTTCTTGCCGGAAGAATACCGTCAAGGTGGAACATGCCGAGAGTTTTATTATCTTTTGCAAACTGTCTTTCACCTTGAAGAACATGAACTTCTACCGAAGTCTGATTGTCTGCAGCAGTTGAGAAAATTTGGCTCTTTTTAGTAGGAATAGTTGTATTTCTTTCAATGATGATTGTATTTACACCGCCCATTGTTTCAATACCGAGTGAAAGCGGAGTAACATCAAGAAGAAGAAGTCCTTTAACATCGCCGCCGAGAACACCGCCTTGAAGTGCAGCGCCCATAGCAACACATTCGTCAGGGTTAATACCCTTAAACGGCTCTTTGCCTGAGAATTTCTTGATTGCGTCCTGTACAGCCGGAATTCTTGTTGAACCGCCTACAAGCAATACTTTGTCAATATCGTTCATTGAAAGTCCGCTGTCTTTCATTGCCTGACGAACAGGTCCCATTGTTGCTTCTACAAGGTCTGCAGTCATTTCATTGAACTTAGCTCTTGTCAAATCTGCTTCAAGGTGCTTCGGTCCTGTTGCATCTGCAGTGATGAAAGGAAGAGAAATGTGGGCAGTTGACATACCTGAAAGTTCAATTTTTGCTTTTTCTGCTGCTTCTTTAACTCTCTGCATTGCCATTTTATCGTTTGAAATATCAACGCCTTGTTCAGCTTTGAACTGAGCCACGAGCCAATCCATAATTTTCTTATCAAAATCGTCGCCGCCGAGATGGTTGTTACCTGCTGTTGCAAGAACTTCCTGTACGCCGTCGCCCATTTCAATGATAGATACATCGAATGTACCGCCGCCGAGGTCGTAAACCATTACTTTTTGGTCGTCTTCTTTGTCAATGCCAAAAGCAAGTGCAGCTGCAGTAGGCTCGTTGATGATTCTTTTTACTTCAAGACCTGCAATTTTACCTGCGTCTTTAGTTGCCTGACGCTGTGAGTCTGTGAAGTATGCAGGAACAGTAATAACAGCCTCTGTTACTTTTTCGCCGAGATATGCTTCTGCGTCTGCTTTAAGTTTTTGAAGAATGATTGCAGAAATCTCTTGCGGTGTATATGCTTTTGAGTCAATATTTACTTTGAAATCCGAACCCATGTGTCTTTTGATTGAAGCGATTGTTTTGTCGGGGTTTGTGATGGCCTGACGCTTTGCAACCGAGCCGACAATTCTTTCTCCGTCTTTTGTGAAAGCAACAACTGAAGGTGTTGTTCTTGCACCCTCTGCATTTGCAATTACAACAGGCTCTCCGCCTTCGATAACACTAACACAACTGTTTGTTGTACCTAAATCAATACCGATAATTTTTGACATAATAAATTTCCTCCTTAATTTGCTACCTTAACCATAGCAGGTCTGATTACTTTATCATTTATCTTATAGCCTTTTTGAAAAACATCTACAATTTCGCCTTCGCCGAGATTTTCATCGTCTATGTGCATTACGGCATTGTGAATATTGGGGTCAAAACTGTCTCCGTTTTCGCCAAAGACTTCTACGCCGAGTTTTTCAAAGACTGCTTTCAAGCCGTCGTAGGTCATTGAAAGCCCTTTTGAAAGAGAATCAAAGTCATTGTTACTGCTTGCCAATGCTCTTTCCAAATTGTCGGCAACTGAAAGAAATTCGCCGATTACAGTACACTTTGCATTTGTAAACGATGACTCTTTTTCTTTTGCCGAACGATTGCGAAAGTTTGCATATTCAGCGGCAACTCTCATCATTTGTTCTTTTGTTTCGTCGAGTTCTTTTTGAAGTTTTTCAACTTCTGAATTTTTTTTCTTCGACTTCTTTTCCTTTGCAGATTTTTTTGTTTCCTCTGCGGGTTGCTCTTTTTTATCTTCTTCAAAAGAGGTCTGTTCTTCGTTATTCATAGGTTACGCCTCCCTGTTTTAAAAGTTTGCCCACAGTGTCGCTGATGAACGACACTCGCGGAATTATATATGAATAATCTATTCTTGTAGAACCGATTATACCAAGCGTTGCTTTTTGAGAATATCCGTAACTAAACGATGAAATCATAGTCGTTGTTTTTCTCAATTCGTAAATATTGTTTTCACTTGCAATGAAAAGTTCTTTTGAAGTTCCTCTTTTAGCATATTTACTGAGCAATTTCTTCAAATACTCTTTATTTGCAAGAAATGAAAGAATCGGTGCAACATCTTCGCCGAGTTCTTCGTGAGCAATGAGATTTGTTTCGCCCTCGATTAAAAGTGAACTTTTTGCCGTCTCGGTACAAAGAGAACACAAAGTAGTTAACAACGGCAACATATCAAATGTATATTCACCTAAGAAAACCGAAGTTGACTGCAACAAAGCAATATTTACATCTTCAAGTGCAGTACCTATAAAATACCGTGAACACAAAGCGTAAAAAACTTTTACGAAATTTTCGTTTACAACACAATTCAATTTACAAAGCGAAGATTTGATTTTTCCGCCTGTTGACAAGACAATGAGCATCACTTTATTGTCGCCTGTCGGAATTATCTCCACGCCCTGAACACAGTCAAGTCTGTCGCCGTGCATAGATGAAAAAGCCGCGCAACCTGTTATCTCTGCGCACAACTTTGTTGCGTCTGCCAAAAGTCTTTCGGGGTCTGAAGCGTTTACACTCAAAAGTTCATATATCTGCAATGCCTCTTCCGAAGTTACGGCTTTCGGTTGCATTAAATTGTTTACATAGTAACGATAACTTGACATACTCGGAACTCGGCCGCCGCTTGTATGACGCTGTTCCAAATATCCTAAATTTCCAAGTCTTGCCATTTCATTTCTTATAGTAGCACTTGAAACGGAATAAGGTAAAAGCGACGCCAATGTTTTTGAGCCCATCGGTTCTCCCGACTTGATATATTCTTCAATAATCTTGCCGAGTATAAGAGAACTTCTATCGCTGTTCAACCTTTTCACCGCCTTTTGTTATCCGTTAGCACTCTTGTATCTCGAGTGCTAACTTTGTTATTATATTATATCCATTATTCTGCAATGTCAAGCATTTTTTTAATTGTTTAAAATTAATTCATAAAAAAAGCGCACTCAAAAATGAGCACGCTTAATTCAGTATATAATTTATTTAATTAATTACATTAAGTAATAATTATGTAAAAACATTATGCAAGCAAGTTTCTTTCACTCACAATGACTTTATCAGCAATTTCATCTTGCTTTTCAATCATATCAAAAACACTTTGTTCAGTACCGACTATTATATCTGTTTCTTCAGTCTTGTACTTGCGGAGTGAATCTCTGATTTCCTGTTTTTCCTTTTCTTCTTTTTCGTATTCAAGTTCTTCAGCAACTTCTCTCGACGCATATATGTAGCCCATAAACTTCATAGAACGAATATAGCCTGAACCGTTGCTGTTGATTTTTCTAGTGTCAAAATAAGCACCGCCGTAATGCGACTCGGAAATTGTAATGGTGTTACCATTTACCTCTTCAACGACTGCCACATGACCGCCTCTGCCGCCACTCCAGCAGGCTATCGCGCCAACCTCAGGCTTTTTGCCGTATTCGTAGTAGCCGTTTCTTTTATTGATACTCCACCACTCACTCGCATTACCGTGGTCAATCAGCGGAGCCTTTTTGTTGATTTCATAAATTCTTCCGTATGCGTATGCAACGCAGTTAGGCATACCATAGCCTGATTTATAATAATAATTTAAACTATAATAATAGTCATTGCTCCTTGTAGGTGCAGTTAATCTCGGAGTAAAAATACTACTATTATCTGCTTTTGCTGATACTTGAGTAGGGAATACTGTTATTGCTAACAAAAGTATTACAACTAAAATCAGCGGTTTTTTTAACTTTTTAGTCATTAGAGTACCTCTCGATTTCAAACTGTAACAATTGTAACATAATTGTAACATTTGCTTCAATGGTATTTTTACACAAAAATTATATATAAATCAGCGCCATAATTAGTGCATAATATACAAAAAGAGAGCCGAATTTTCGACTCTCTTTTACTGTTTTTCTGCTATTTACGCAATTTTCAACCATTTAAAAGTTAAAATTAAACTATTTATACTCTTGCTACTCCGTCTTTTACAGCTGCGTCTGCTACTGCTTTTGCAACAGTGTCGCCTATTCTCTCATCAAAAGCGTGCGGTAAAATATAATCAGGATTAAGTTCCTCATCCGACACAAGAGAAGCTATAGCATAAGCGGCGGCAATCTTCATATTTTCTGTAATCTGACTTGCACGAACATCAAGAGCACCTCTGAAAATGCCCGGGAAAGCAACAACATTGTTGATTTGGTTCGGGAAATCGGAACGACCTGTACCGACAATAGCCGCGCCTGCTTCACGAGCAACATCGGGCATAATTTCAGGAGTTGGGTTAGCCATAGCAAGAACTATCGGATTTTCATTCATAGTCTTAACCATTTCAGCTGTCAAAACGCCTGCGGCAGAAACACCGATGAAAATATCTGTTCCTTTAACTGCTTCTGCAAGGTTACCTTTTTTCATTTCACGGTTTGTGATTTGTGCAATTTCTTTTTTGAAGTCATTGAGATTTTCTCTGCCTTCATAAATAGCGCCTGTTCTGTCGCAAAGAATTACATCTTTGAGACCAAGCGTCATAAGAAGTTTTGCAATAGCAATACCTGCCGCACCCGAGCCATTAATTACTGCTTTGCATTCGCTCAAAGGCTTACATGTAAGTTTTGTAGCATTTATAAGTCCTGCCGATACAACTACTGCCGTACCGTGCTGGTCGTCATGGAAAATCGGAATATCGCAGATTTCCTTTAACTTCTTTTCAATTTCAAAGCATCTCGGAGCGGCAATATCTTCAAGATTAATACCGCCGAAAGAACCGCTGATATTGTAAACGGTTTTCACAAACTCATCTACATCTTTCGTTCTCACGCAAAGCGGAAAAGCATCAACATCGCCGAACTCTTTGAACAAAACACACTTACCTTCCATAACAGGCATGCCTGCTTCCGGTCCGATATCGCCGAGTCCGAGAACTGCACTGCCGTCTGTGATTACGGCAACCATATTCCATCTTCTTGTGAGTTCCCAACTTTTAGTGTAGTCTTCCTGAATGGCAAGACAAGGTTCTGCTACACCGGGTGTATATGCAAGTGAAAGCGCGTCCTTATTGTCAACTTTTGCTCTTGCAACTACTTCAACTTTACCTTTCCATTCTCCGTGAAGTCTTAAAGACTCTTTTCTGTAATCCATTATCAAAACACCTCGTTAAAACAAACTAAAACTATACGATTATTCCCAAGGGAATTTATATTGAGTGAGACCGAGTTCGTCGCGAACAGCCAAAATTTCTTTTTGAACAGAATCATTAATAGGCACACCGCTGTCTTTTCTCTGTTGCCAAATATCCCACTCTTTTTCTCCTGCCGAATAAATTCTGTCACAGCCCGGAGCCTTTTTGGAATTGCGAACAGAACGAATGATTTCCCCTGCTTTCTTTCTTGTAATATCTTCGCCGAGAAAATGATTTGTATCTATTGCAATAAAGAAATGTCCGAGATGATACGGTCTGATATTTCCGTTTTCGTCTTTGCCGTCCAAATCTTTACCGTAACTGCCGTCCTGAAGAACTGCCGAAAGAAGTTCAACAATCATAGCGTAGCCATAGCCTTTATATCCACCCATAGCTTCTCCGATTCCGCCGAGAGTTGTAAGCGCAGCTTCACCGTTTCTGATTTTTTTAAGCGCAACTGTTGCGTCGCCCTCAATAGGTTCGCCGTCGCTGCCGATAATAGTTCCGGGATGAACTTCCTCTCCTATTCTTGAATAGTACTCAATTTTTCCGTTTTGAGTTATAGAAGTAGCACAGTCGATATTGAAATCAAAGTCTTCATCGGTAGGAATTCCTACTGTAAGCGGGTTTGTGCCGAACATACCTTCAACGCCGAAAGTAGGCGCAACAGACGGTCTTGCGTTTGTTCCTGTCATACCGATACAGCCTTGTTTTGTAGCCATAGTTGTGTAGTAGCCTGCAATACCGTAGTGGCAGGAATTTCTTACAACAACCATACCCATACCGTACTCTTTCGCCTTGTCTATTGCCATCTGCATAGATTTGTGTCCGATAACCTGACCCATACCGTTATGACCGTCGATAACTGCTGTTGTAGGTGTTTCTTTTAATATTTCAAACTCTGTTACAGGATTTTGAATTCCTGCTTTGATACGGTCAAGATAGATAGGTTTAAAACGGTTGCAGCCGTGACTTTCTATTCCTCGTCTGTCCGACTCAAGCAACACATCTGTACAAATTTTTGCGTCTTCTTCGGGAATTCCGTAGCCGATAAAAGCGTCTGTTACAAAATTGCTTATTAATTCCCAAGGTACAATACATTTACTCATAATTATCTTCCTTTCATAAAATTAAATTAAATAGATTGAAATTGTAAAGAATCATTATAAAAATAAAACAAATGTTTTTTATTTATCTTTCCCAATTTCTTGAGCGTTCAACCGCTCTTTTCCAACTTGTGTACATTTCGTTTCTCTTTGAAATTTCAAGGCTCGGAACAAAAATCTTTTGAACTTTTCTGTTCTTTTCGATTTCCTCCATATTGTCCCAAACACCTACTGCAAGACCTGCCAAATACGCAGCGCCGAGCGCGGTAGCCTCGGAGTTTTCAGGTCTGTTTACCTTTACTCCGGCAATGTCTGACTGAATTTGCATTAAAATATCAGAAACAGAAGCTCCGCCGTCAACTCGAAGGTCTTTCAAAGTAATATTGGAATCCTGTGTCATAGCTTCTAAAAGGTCAGTCATTTGAAACGCTATACTTTCAAGGACAGCACGGCAAATATGGTATCTGTTCGTTCCTCTCGTGATACCAATCATTGTACCCCTTGCGTACATATCCCAATACGGAGCGCCCAAACCCGTAAACGCAGGCACAAAATAAAGTCCGTTTGAGTCCTTCACCTGTGAGGCAAAATCATCGCACTGAGGCGCGCTTTCTATAATTCCCATCTCATCGCGCAGCCATTTGATAACCGAGCCTGCGTTGAAAGCAGAGCCTTCAAGCGCGTATGTAATTTTTCCGTCTATACCCCAGGCAATGCCCGAAAGAAGATTTGAACGGGAATCAATTCTTTTTTCACCTGTGTTCATTAGAAGGAAACAACCTGTGCCGTAAGTGTTTTTCGCCTGACCGCTTTCAAAGCAAGCCTGACCGAAAAGTGCACTCGGCTGGTCTCCGCACGCGCCCGAAATAGGAACGCCTCTGATTTCTTCAAGACCTGTAATTTTGCCGACATTTCCATACACACAACTTGAAGGTTTAACTTCGGGAAGCATACACATCGGTATCTCCAATTCTTTGCAGAGAGTTTCGTCCCAACAAAGATTGTCAATGTCAAACAACATTGTTCTGCAAGCGTTTGAATAGTCGGTAACATGCACTGCTCCGTCTGTCAAATTCCAGATGAGCCAAGTGTCTATTGTTCCGAAAAGAAGTTCGCCTCTTTCAGCTCTCTCTCTTGCGCCCGAAACATTGTCAAGTATCCACTTGATTTTTGTTCCGCTGAAATAAGCGTCGATTAAAAGACCTGTTTTCTTCTTGACATAGTCGCCAAGTCCCCTCGATTTAAGGTCTTCGCAAAGTTCGGCAGTCCTTCTACACTGCCAAACAATTGCGTTATATATCGGCTTGCCTGTCTTTTTGTCCCAAACTACCGTGGTTTCTCGCTGATTTGTAATTCCGATTCCGGCGATATCCTTAGGGTCAACCTTGCCTTTGCCTAAAGTTGTAACTATTGCTCCGATTTGAGAAAGCAATATCTCCATCGGGTCGTGTTCAACCCAACCGTGATTAGGATAGTGTTGTGTGAATTCATTTTGCGCTTTTGCAACTATCTCACCTTTTTTATTGAAAATAATTGCTCTTGAACTTGTAGTGCCCTGGTCCAGCGCCATAACATACTTTTCTTTTGCCATAAAATCCCCCTCTGACAAAAATAATAATTTTTCATTGCCTATCATCGAGCCTCCCGTATGCTCAAATAATTTTAACTTCACATTCATTTTCGCTCAAATTTGCTTAAAACAAGTCAAAAATGAAAATAAAACAGGCAAAAGAATATATAAACATAATCTTTTGCCTTAAAATTACGGTGATTCAGGCAACAAAATACCCATTCTCAGTTTCTCTACCATCATTCTAACCGTTTAATATTAAATTGTCAAATACTTTGTTTAAATTTTAACATTTTTTTAGGAATAATTTACAATTAAATCAAAGTTCCCGTGATATGAGAAGAGCACAAAGAATACCCTGACCGTATTTTAATGTTAAAAATACAGTCTCCTATACTTTTATTGATTGAATTATTTGTTGTCTTCTATAAATTTAACAATATCTTCAACAGTTGACATAGATTCTATGACTTCGTCGGGAACTTCAATTCCGAACTCGTCTTCCACGCTCATGACAATATCTATACCGTCAAGACTGTCTGCACCCAAATCTTCTACAAGAAGACTGTCGAGTTCAATAGAATCTTCATCTACTCCGAGTTGGTCTGCTAAAATTTCTTTTACTTTTTCAAGTACCATAAAAAATACCCCCATATAAAAACCAGTTGCAAAATGTAGTTAATTTTGTTATTATCATATTATAAATTATTGCGCAAATTGTCAATACATATTTTAAAAAGAGGCGAAAAATGAAAAATTTTGGTTTAATCGGCTCACCGCTTGGACACTCTCTGAGCAGTTTCATTCACAAAGAAATAATGAAACAGGCAGATATAAAAGGCACATACAGCCTGATAGAAATAAAAAAAGGTGATTTAAAAAACGGAATTGAAACGCTGAAAAAATTAGACGGTTTCAATGTAACCATTCCCCACAAAATAGACATCATTAACTTTACGGACAGTCTTTCCGAACGGGCAAAACTTTTCAACTCTGTAAACACAGTGGTTTGCAAGGAAGACAGACTTCGCGGTACAAACACCGACTGCATAGGTTTCACAAAATCTTTAGAACGAAACAATATGAATTTAAACGAAAAGGTTTTGCTTTGCGGGGCAGGCGGAGTTGCAAGAATGATAGCGTATGAGACAATGCTTGCAGGAGGCACTCTTACAATAGCGGCAAGAAACGAAGAGCAGGCAGAAAATCTGTCGAAAGAATTGAACAGAAAGTTTAAGGCAAACACGCAATTCTGCAATTTAAACTCCATTGACGGCGAATTTGACCTTTTAGTAAATGCAACGCCTGTCGGTATGTTTCCGAACACAGACTGTTGCCCTGTAAAAAAAGAAGTGATTTTAAACTGCAAAAATATTTTTGACACAATTTACAATCCCTATAACACCAAGTTGTTGAAATTCGCAAAAAGAAACGAAATCAATTGTTCAAACGGATTGTCAATGCTTGTAGGTCAGGCTGTTGCGGCGCAGGAAATTTGGAATTCAATAAAAATACCTGACTATATAGTACAGGAAATCACGGAACTGACAAGAAAAGAGTTGCAAAACAGATGAATATCATTTTGTGTGGTTTTATGGGTTGCGGAAAAACAACCGTTTCAAAACAGTTGCACAAACTTTTGAGCGACAAATTCAGTGTTGTTGACACCGATTTGCTCATAGAACAAAAATTTAATATGCAGATTAAAGATATTTTTAAAACAAAAGGCGAAGATTTTTTCAGACAAGCCGAGTATGAAATATGCAAAGAGTTGTCGGAAAAAGACAACCTGATAGTTTCAACAGGCGGAGGTGCGCTGACCTTTGCAAGAAACTCCGAATTACTGAAGAAAAACGGAAAAGTGTTTTTTTTGGACGCCTCATTTGAAACAATATGCGCCCGTATAGGCGATGACAATTCGCGCCCTTTATTTAAAGACAAAGAAAATGCAAAAAAACTCTACGACAGCAGAAAAGATACCTATTCTGCTGTTTGTGATTTTAAGACAAACGCTGACAAAGATGTTTTTTCAGCAGCAAAAGATATACTTAAGAAAATCAACGAATGCCAAAAAACATAGCAGTTTAACAGAAATTGAAATTAAAATAAAAGAAAATAAAAAGTGATAAAGAAGGAAAAAAGGAAAGAATATGATTAGCATAATTATACCGTACCTGAAGTACGAGCATTATCTTATTGAATGTCTTGAAAGTCTTAAAGAACAAGTATGCAAAGACTTTGAAGTAATAGTGGTATATTCAGACGAATCTCCGAACGAAGATTTAGTTGAAAAATACAGAGAATTTTTTGAAATTAAAACAATAGAAAAATACGGAGACAATGTTGCAGTTGCGAAAAACGAAGGTATTAAGCAATCAAAAGGCAACTACATACTTTTTCTCGACAGCGACGACTATCTCGACGAGCACTTTATTGACAATATGAAACTCTCAACCGACTCAAACGACATTGTCTGCTCTGCCGTAACGGAAGTTTGGTACAAAAAAGAAACAGTACGCACCGTTGTTGCAAACGGCGGCGGTGTTGCGCCTGTAAAAAGGAAAAATTTCTATTCAAAGAAAACCACTATCGACAAAGCATCTTTGTTGGGTGCGTTGATAAAAAAAGAATTCATCGAAAAAAATAATATAGAATTTGACGAAAATTTAAAATATGCGTACAGTTTTGACTTTTGTGCAAAAGTTATTGCAAACAATCCTTCTATCAATGTTTCCAAAAATTCCTGTTATTTTAAAAGATTTCACAACGACCCTATCAACACGCCGTCTTTAACTCAGGACAACCTGATAGATATAGTTGAAGAATACGATAAAACTGTAGGAAAATATGCCGACACCGACAATGAAGATTTAAAGGAATATATTTTTAAATTATCTGAAAACTATTTTAAAGTCGAGTGCGAAAAAAGTATTTTTTCAAATAAGTTGAGTGAAAAACATATTCCCAACATTTTGAAAATAGCAAGTAAAAGCAACAAAAATGCAAAAGCTTTGCTCAAAGGCAAAAAGAAAAAATTCAAAGTCAGAAAAGCAGCGCGCAGTGTACTCGGTAAACGCTCAAGATACAATATTGTAAATGTGAACAAGCGTTTTAAAAAGAAGTCAAAAAAGTTTTTGAACTACTTCAAGTTCAGCAATGTAAAAAATCGCATTTACAAACTCGGATATCGAATATTCAAACTCATATATTCACAATTTTTAATCAAAAAACCTATTCAGGAAAATGTGGTTTTGTTTGAAACATTTTTCGGAAAAAGTTACTCTGACTCTCCGAAATATATATATGAATACCTGCAAAAGAACTATCCCGGTAAATTCAAATGCGTATTTTCCGTTAAAGACAAAAAAACCGAAATACCTTACGGCTGTAAAAAAGTCAAGAGATTTTACCCTGCATATTTTTATTATGCAGCCGTGTCAAAATACTTTGTTTTCAATGTACGCCAGCCGATTTGGATGAAAAAACGAGAGGGACAGGTATTTTTGGAGACATGGCACGGCACACCGCTCAAAAAACTTTTCTTTGATATTGAAGAAGTAATGAGTGCAAATCCGCTCAACAAACTTCAAATTTACGAAAAGTCAAGAGACTGGGACTACCTGATTTCTCCAAACAGGTTCAGCACCGATGTTTTCACATCTTGCTTTATGTTTGACAGAGATAAAATTATTGAAACAGGGTACCCGAGAAACGACCCGATGCACAGCGACCATATTGAAGAAGATATGGATAAAATCAAAGAAAAATTAAATCTCCCTAAAGACAAAAAAATCATTCTCTATGCTCCTACATGGCGAGACGATGAATTTTACGGAAGCGGAAAATACAAATTCACACTTAAACTTGATTTGCAAAAAATGCAAAATGAACTTTCCGATGACTACATTGTAATTCTTCGCACACACTATTATATAGCAGACATACTCGATATAAGTGAATTTGAGGGTTTTGCATACAACTTCAGCAAATATCCCGATATAGTTGACCTCTATCTTGTTTCCGATATTCTTATTACCGACTACTCAAGTGTATTTTTCGACTACGCAGGTTTGAAAAGACCTATGCTTTTCTTCACATACGACATTGCAAAGTATCGTGATACACTTCGCGGTTTCTACTTTGATATTGAAAAAGAAGTTCCGGGGCCTTTACTTTTCACAACGGAAGAAATCATTGACTCAATCAAAAATATCGACGATGTTGTTACTGCTTATAAAGAAAAATACAATCAGTTCTACGAGAAATTCTGTTCTCTTGAAGACGGAACAAGTGCAAAAAAAGTCGCAGACATTGTCTTTTTTGACAAAAGGAATGCACAATAATCGGCAAAATTAGTGCTTTTTGTTCTGTATTTACACCACTTTAACTTGAAAACCGTATTTCTTTATGCTATAATTACAACCGTTACTCTGAATATGAGTTTTAACAATATATGATTGCGCCAAAGCGTATGCGAGGTATAACATAATGTTGACTAAAACAAAAACAGGAAAGGAAATGCAGCGAACACTTAACAATTTTAATAAATACAAAAATTTGTTGCATGAACTTGTAAATAAAAATGTTAAATTGAAATATAGAAATTCTTGGTTAGGAATTTTTTGGAGTTTTCTTGAGCCATTGTTAAATATGATTGTTTTGTCTGTTGTATTTGACGGAATTTTCAACAGAGGCGGCGACGGTGTTATTTGCTACCCCGTTTTCCTGTTCACAGGCAGAATGATTTTCGACTTCTTCAAACAATCAACCAAAAAAGCGATGATGAGTTTCAGAGCAAACCAAGCAATTATTAAAAAGGTATATGTGCCGAAGTATATGTATCCGCTTTCCGGAATACTCTCAAACTTTGTTACATTTTCAATATCACTGCTTTGCCTTGTTTGTATCACCGCATTCTTTATGATAACGGGTATAAGCAACGGACACGACATTGTTATTACTTGGAAAATATTGCTGTTTTGGATACCTATTTTAATCTGTCTCATTCTTTCGATAGGCATCGGTCTTATTCTTTCTGTTTTACAGGTTTATTTCAGAGATATTGAGTACATCTTCAATGTATTTATGAGCCTTATGTTCTATATGGTACCTATTCTCTACAACCTTAAAACAATAAAAACAGAATGGATGATTGTAATAATCAAGTTAAACCCGCTTTACTCCATAATAGAACTCTTCAGACAATGCGTATTGTACGGTAACCGTTCAATTTTAAGTTGGCATATGATACTTTATTCATTGGCTTTCTCGCTTATTGTTTTAGCAATCGGAATTCTTATTTTCAAATGGAAAAGCGACGATATCGTATATCATCTTTAATATTAAACAAAAAGACGGCATAAGCCGTCTTTTTTATTTTATGTTCTGTTTTTTATTATAAAAAAGGACGAACAAATTAATTTTTGTCCGTCCCTTTTATCATTCACTCAATGCACAAGCGCTACCAAACCCGCAGTCAGTACGCTGCCTGCCATCAAAACCGCCAAAACAACAGCAGTAACTTTCACAAAATTTCTGTTCATTTTACGCCTCCATATATTTTGCGGCGGAATTGATAAGTTCACTGCCGTTCTTGTCAGCCTCTGCCATATCTTTTCCGATTGCAGTTATATATGTTTTAATTTTCGGCTCAGTACCGCTCGGTCTGACAATTACACTTGCTCCGCCCTCAAGTTTATATGCAAGAACATTTGACTTAGGAAGTTCGATTTTCTCCGTTTTGCCTGTTTCAAGATTTGTTTCAACACTTGTTTTATAGTCTGAAACGGAAATGACTTTTTTGCCTGCAAAATCTTTCGGAGTATTTTTACGCAGATTTTCCATAATTTCAGCCATTTTTTCCATTCCTGCAGCGCCCTCAAACTGATAGTTTGAAACAGTATTTGAATAGTAGCCGAATTCACTGTAAATATCATTCATTACATCAAGCAAAGTTTTACCCTGAAGTTTATAAAAAGCAGTCATTTCACAAATGAGCATTGACGCAACAACAGCGTCTTTATCTCTTGCGTGAGTACCTGCAAGGTAACCGTAACTTTCCTCAAAGCCCATAACAAAATCGTCTGCTCTGCCCTCTTTTTCAAGGTTTGTAATGAGTTCACCTATATATTTAAAACCTGTTAAAAGATTTTTGAATTTGCAGTTATATTTTTTAGCAATTTCCTGCGCCAAATCTGTTGAAACAAAAGACTTAACGGCGATTGACGACTCGGGGAGCATACCTTTTTCTTTCTTTTGTGAAAGAAGGTAGTTGAGAAGAAGTGCTCCCACTTGGTTTCCGCTCATAAGTTCAAACTCATCACCTGCATTTTTAACCGCAATGCCGACACGGTCACAGTCAGGGTCGGTTGCAAGCAAAATATCTGCGTCAACATCTTTTGTCAAAAGCAAAGCCTCTTCAAAAGCCTGTTTAATTTCAGGGTTTGGGAACGGGCATGTCGGGAAATTGCCGTCGGGCAATTCCTGAGATTTTACGACAGTTACATTTTTCACACCTATTCTGTCGAGAACAGCCCTTACAGGTTTGTTGCCTGTACCGTTGAGCGGAGTGTAAATAACGCTCAGGTCCGCCTTTTCGCAAACACCTCTGTTTACACACTGCTTTTCAACTTCGTCAAGGAACTGATTTACAACATCGTCCCCTACCATTTCAATCAATCCGTCTTTTACGGCAGTATCGAAATCGCAGGTTTTAATTCCTGTAAAATAATCTACATTTTTGATATATTCATATGTCTCGGACGCCTCATCGTCTGTCATTTGATATCCGCAAGGGTTGTAGCACTTATACCCGTTATACTTTGCAGGGTTATGTGAAGCAGTGATGATGATACCGCTGTTTGTTTTAAAATATCTGATAGCATAACTCAAAACAGGAGTAGGTACAAGTTCTTCAAACAAATACACCTTAACTCCGTTTGCAGCAAGCACCTTTGCGGCAAATTTTGCAAAATAGTCGCTTTTAATTCTTGAATCATAAGCGATAGCAACGCTTGGCTTTTCGCTTTTATTAAGCAAATACTGAGCAAGTCCCTGTGTAGCGCGACCTACTGTATATACATTCATTCTGTTTGTACCTGCACCGATAACTCCCCTGAGACCTGCAGTACCGAACTCAAGTTCTGTATAAAATCTATCTATAATTTCATCTTCAGCAGTTATTGAATTGAGTTCCTCTGTCAAATCGCTGTCGATAACAGCTTTCTCTTTCCATATCTCGTACAACTGTTTTTCGTTCAAAATTCTCACTCCTTGTTTATTCTGGGTACTATTTTAAACTTATTATATACTATTGTCAACAATAAGTCTTGTCAAGAATATCTCTTTTTAGTATAATTATTTACGGTGAATTGATATGTACGCAAAAGTAAAAAGTTTGGGAATTTTCGGTTTTGAAACATTTTTGGTGGAAGTAGAGGCAGACATCAGTTCGGGTTTGCCGAGATTTGACATTGTCGGGTTACCCGACGCAGCCGTAAAAGAAAGCAAAGAGCGTGTTCGTTCTTCAATAAAAAACTGCAAATTCACATATCCGACAGCAAGAATAACGGTAAACATTGCGCCTGCCGACATAAAAAAGGAGGGTGCAATATATGACCTGCCCATCTTCATATCTACACTTTTGGCAAGCGGTCAATTAAATGTTAAAAATATTGAAGAATATGCGTTTATAGGCGAAATGTCGCTTGACGGCGAAATTCGTCCTGTAAAAGCAGTTTTACCTATGGTTTTAGAGGCAAAAAAACAAGGTATCAGTAATGTTTTCATTCCGAAAAGCAACGAACTTGAGGGCGGTGTAATTGAAGGAATTAATGTCTTGCCTGCCGAAAACATTTACCAAGTTTGCGACCATTTAAAAGGAATTGCTCAAACAGTTCCTGCAAAAACTATTGAAACAGAGCAAATTCAGGATGACTCACTGCTCGATTTTGCCGATGTTAAAGGTCAGAAAAACGCAAAGCGTGCACTTGAAATTGCGGCGGCAGGAGGACACAACTGTATTATGTACGGTCCGCCCGGCACGGGTAAAAGTATGCTTGCAAAAAGAATGCCGTCAATTTTACCCGATATGACATTTGACGAACAAATAGACTGCACAAAACTTTATTCGGTAGCAGGAAAACTCGACAGTAAAATGGGGCTTATCACAAAAAGACCTTTTCGTTCTCCGCACCACACCGTATCTGCTCAGGGTCTTACAGGCGGCGGAACTTCACTCACTCCGGGCGAATTGAGTCTTGCCCACAACGGAATTATCTTTCTTGACGAATTCCCCGAATTTGACCGCCGTGCAAAAGAATCTTTACGCCAACCGCTTGAAGACGGAATTGTTACCATCACACGAACCGCAGGAACTGTTACATACCCGTCAAATATACTTTTAATTGCCGCAATGAATCCCTGTCCCTGCGGTTATTTGGGACACCCCACAAAAGAATGCACTTGTTCGGATGCGGCAAAAAGACGATACAAAGAAAAAATTTCGGGTCCTATTTTAGACAGAATAGACATCCATATAGAAGTCGCGCCCGTGGCATTTGAAGAACTTTCCTCAATAAAAAAAGAAGAGTCAAGCAAGGAAATTAAAAAGCGAGTTGACAAAGCAAGAGATATTCAAAGAAAAAGATTTGAAAACTCACCCGTCTCCTGCAATGCAAAAATGACTCCGCAAATGACAAAAGACTTTTGCAAATTGGACGACAGCGCATCTGAACTTTTAAAAGACGCTTTTGAAAAACTGTCAATGAGCGCAAGAGCGTACGACAAAATACTGAGAATTTCAAGAACTATCGCAGACCTTGAAGGAAGCGAAAAAATAGAAATAAATCATATTGCCGAAGCACTTCAGTACAGAGGGCTTGACAGACAATACAACTATGGTGAATAAGGAGTTTTAAAATGGATATTTCAATAAAAAAGACAATGGAAAATTTAGAAAAAAACAACATTAAACCGTTTTTTGTTGAAACAAAAGAAGATGTTGTACCGCTCGTCAAAAAACTTGTTAAAGCAGGTGAAAGTGTCGCAAACGGCGGCAGTGTTTCGCTTGAAGAAACAAATATAATGAACTTGCTTGAAAGCGGTGTTTACAACTTCATTGACAGAAGAAAAGCAGTTACGGAAGATGAAAAAAGAGATTGTTACATTAAGGCATTCGGATGCGATACATTTTTCTGTTCTTCAAACGCAGTAACCGAAAACGGCGAATTGTACAATGTTGACGGTAATTCAAACCGTGTTGCATGCATAGTTTACGGACCTAAACAAGTTATTATGGTAGTGGGCAAAAACAAGATTGTAAAAAATATCAATGTCGCAATCGAGCGTGTAAAAACTATTTGTGCACCAAAAAACACACAACGACTCAACTGTGAAACATATTGCGCTAAAAAAGGTGCCTGTGTTTCTCTCGAAAAAGACGACCCGTTCATTTGCGACGGTTGTCAGTCGGACGCAAGAATTTGCTGCAACTATGTCATTTCTGCACACCAAAGACACAAAGACAGAATTAAAGTTATCATCGTAAATGAAAACTTGGGATACTAATATTTAAATTCCGAAACTATATTTTGAATTTGAAAATAAAAAAGGACTTGTTCATTTAAGCCGAACAAGTCCTTTTTTTATTATTTTATATATGAGCAAACCAAATCGCCCATTTGAGATGTTGTTACTTTTTCATACCCGTCTTCATAAATATCGACCGTTCTTGCAACAGAAAGCGCTTTGTCAACAGCATTTTCAACAGCCTCTGCCGCATCAACTTCATTAAAGGTGTATCTGAGCATCATTGCTCCTGACAAGATTGCAGCAAGAGGGTTTGCAATATTTTTTCCTGCAATATCGGGTGCAGAGCCGTGAATAGGCTCATACAAACCAAACGCACCGTCGGCAAGAGAAGCCGAAGCAAGCATACCGATAGAGCCTGAAATCATAGACGCTTCATCGGAAAGAATGTCGCCGAAAATATTTGATGTAACGATTGTATCAAACTGTGCAGGGTTTCTGACAAGTTGCATTGCACAGTTGTCAACATACATATATGACAATTCAACTTCAGGATAGTCTTTTTTAACTTCTTCGCAGACTTTTCTCCAAAGTCTTGAAGATTCGAGCACATTTGCCTTGTCAACACAAGTGAGTTTTTTGTTTCTTTGCATTGCATACTCAAAACCTGCGCGAACAATTCTTTCAATTTCAACAGTGCTGTACTTTTCCGTATCGTAGGCGCTAACAACACCGTTTTCGTTCGTGATACCTCTTTCGCCGAAATATATTCCGCCTGTCAACTCACGCACAATCAAAATGTCGAGTCCGTTGTCCACAATGTCAGACTTGAGAGGAGACGCATTTTTAAGAGGTTTAAAGATTTTTGCAGGTCTTAAATTTGCGTACAGTCCCAAACTTTCACGGATTTTCAAAAGTCCTTTTTCAGGACGGGCGTCGCCCGAAAGCGAGTCCCATTTAGGACCGCCTACTGCTCCCAAAAGTACGGCATCACTGTTTTTGCAGGCAATTTCTGTTTCTTTCGGAAACGGCACGCCTTTTTCGTCAATAGCACAACCTCCGAGCAACTGATAGTCAAACTCAAAAGAAAAGCCGAACTTTTCTGCACACACTCCGAGAACTTTTATTGTTTCATCTACTATTTCAGGACCAATACCGTCGCCCTTTAAAACTGTTATTCTGTAATTTTTCATAAATACGCCTCACTTTTCAAAAATTCCGGGAACTGAATTATCCCTTTCACAATCATCTTTCTTATCTCTATTAATTGCGCAGAGAATACCTCTCATAGAAGCAAAACCGATATTGTGCGACACACCTATGCCGAAAATATCTTTGCCCTGCGGATTTTTAAGATGGATATACGATATAGCTTTTGAATCCGAACCGACAGATATTGCGTGTTCTGCATAGTTCACGAACTCATAGCCGACAATACCTTGCTTGCTGATAGCATTGAAAAATGCCTCGATAGGACCTGAGCCGACTGCCTCAATCTTAACAGGTTCGTTAAACTCTTTTTTGTTTACAAACAAACCTTCAAAGTGAACATTGGTTTTTGTGTCAGTTTCATTTCTTTCTTCATATATCTTATAGTTCAAAAGTTTATACGGTCCGACAACTTTCAAATACTCTGTTTGGAACAAGTCGAAAACTTCGCTTGAAAGAAGTTCTTTTCCCTTTTCATCACAAGCAGATTTAACAATAGCACCAAACTCTGCGTGCATTGCTTTCGGCAATTTAATTGAATATACTTCGTCAAGAATAAATGCGGCTCCGCCCTTGCCCGACTGAGAATTTATCCTGATTACAGGTTCATATTCTCTGCCGACATCTGCAGGGTCAATAGGAAGATACGGAATTTCCCAATAGTCCGACTTACTTGTTTCCATATACTTTTTGCCCTTGTTGATAGCGTCTTGATGCGAGCCTGAAAAAGCAGTAAACACAAGTTCTCCTGCATACGGATGTCTCGGCGGAACAACCATTTTTGTCGTTTTTTCATATACCTTTTTAATCTCGTTTATATTGCTGAAGTCGAGTTCGGGGTCTATTCCCTGCGTCCACATATTGAGCGCAAGTGTTACAAGGTCAACATTTCCCGTTCTTTCTCCGTTTCCGAACAAAGTGCCCTCTATTCTGTCTGCACCCGCAAGCAAACCGAGTTCTGCCGCAGCAACGCCCGTTCCTCTGTCGTTGTGAGGATGAAGCGAAATGATTGCACAATCTCTGTTTTTGAGTTTTCTGCAAAAATACTCAATTTGGTCAGCGTAGCCGTTCGGAGTTGAGCCCTCAACCGTTGACGGCAAATTCAAAATGATGGGGTTTTCTCTTGTAGAGTGCATTTCTTCCATCACTTTTTCGCAGATTTCCACCGCATTATCCATTTCTGTACCCGAAAAACTTTCGGGAGAATATTCAAACTTTATATTTATATCGGGATTTTCTTTTTTCTCTTTTTCCGTAAGTTCATAGATGAGTTTTGCGCCCTTTACGGCAATGTCAATTACACCCTGCATATCCGTATTGAAAACAACTTTTCTCTGCAAAGTAGAAGTTGAATTGTAAAAATGAACAATAACATTTTTTGCACCGTGAATTGCTTCAAATGTTTTTTTAATCAAGTGTTCTCTCGCCTGAACGAGCACCTGAATTGTAACATCGTCCGGAATATAGTTTCTGTCAATGAGAGTGCGCAAAATTTCGTACTCCGTTTCACTCGCAGACGGAAAACCGACTTCAATTTCTTTCACACCTATTTTTACAAGCGTGTTGAAAAGTTCAAGTTTTTCCTGCAAATTCATTGGGTCAATTAACGCCTGATTTCCGTCTCGCAAATCTACCGAACACCAAATCGGCGCTTTTTCTATTGTTTTTGACGGCCACTGTCTGTTCTCAATTTTTATCGGCTCGAAACCGACATACTTTTTAAATCCTTTTTTCATTCCTTTTATAACCTCGCTTTCGGGGCATAAAAAAACACCCCTATAATTATATAGGGGTGCAGAAAATCTACACGGTACCACCCTACTTCAGCAGGTAAAACACCCGCCCTTTAGTGTCAAACAACACCTTAACCGATAACGCAGTTACACGCTGATGCCTATTGATTTCTATTCAGCAACAGAACTCCGCAGAGAGCTATACACCGAAAAACCGATATTGCCTTGCACCGAACGGCAACTCTCTGAAACGGTAAAGACGGTCTTTTTCTGCTTCAATGTCTTTAATTGGGCAATATTTAATTTGCTATTTCATTATATACGCCTGCAAAAAAAATGTCAAGAAAATATTTTTGTAAAATCTTCCAATTTATTATTTATATTTTTTTAATATTTTTTATATAATTTGTTAATGTGGCATTGAATATTAACATAAAATATGGTACTATTTAATAAATAATATACAGAGCGTAAAGGAGGATTATTCTGTTTAGTGAAAATCATTAAAATAATATTTTCACAATTTGTTTTGCACGACTGCGGCAAACAATCAATTAACACAACTATGCAGTCAGAGAGGATATGTTTTATATGAATTTACAAAAAATTATGGACAAAAAAGACGAAGCCGCAAAATATATGATTGACGAAATCACTCATATATGCAAAACTTTTGAAAAAAGGTCGCCCGGCTCAAAAGGGGAAAAACAGTCTTGCGAATATATGGCAGAAGTTTTGAAAAAAGACTGCGGATGCGAAAAAGTTACCGTTGAACCGTTTAAAGAAAATCCCGGTTCATTCTATGGTTGGATATTTTTCACAATTACATTCGTGCTTGCAGCAATTCCGCTTTTCTTTTTCTTCCCGCTTGCTTCGGTTTTATTAATTGCCGCAGGTCTCATTATTGTTCTTGCTCAGTTCGGACTTTACAAAAAATTCATTGACAAATGTTTTAAAGAAAAAACAGGTCACAATGTTACCGCAATAAAAAAATGCTCAGGCGAAACAAAAAGAAGATTTGTTTTAAACGGACACCCTGACGCAGCATGGGAATGGCCTGTTAACTATGCTCTCGGCGGAATCGGTTTTGAAGGTCACGCTGTTATCTGCGCTTTAGGCTCAGTTTACTACGCTGTACTTTCAATTATGTACATTGTAAAATACGGTGTATCTTTTGGTGTAGCAGATACATCAGACCCGATTGTTAAAGCTGCTCTTTGGGGACTTCTTTTCGTTCCTTTCCTTATCGGACTTTACTTTATGGTTAACTACCGCAGAGTTGTTGACGGCGCAAACGACAACCTTTCAGGCTGTTATATGGGTATTGCACTTCTCAAAGCTCTTAAAGACGAAGGAATCGAACTTGAAAACACAGAACTTGCAGTAGTTCTCACAGGTTCTGAAGAAGCAGGTTTGCGCGGTTCTAAAGCTTGGTGTGAAAAACACGCAGGCGAATTTGACGATGTTCCTACATTTATTTTCTCATACGACACAATTCACGACCCTAAATATCTTATGACAAACTATCGCGACCTTAACGGTACAGTTGCCGCTGACAAAGACGCTTCCGATTTATTTATGGAAGCTGCAAAAGCTGCAAATGTTCCTTGTAAAAAAGGTTGGGTACCTCCGCTCGGCGGCGCAACAGACTCTGCCGCTTTTGCACAGGCAGGTTTCCGCGCAACAGGCATTACAGGTCTCAACCACAAACTTGAGTCATACTACCACACAAGACGCGATACATACGACAATATGAACGCAGAAGGTCTTGCAAACTGCTATGCAGCAACAGTAAAAGCGCTTGAAATGTTCGACGACGGCGCAAAACAATAATCATTTAACATTAAAAATAAATAATGGAAAAAATCTCCTATGGCAAATTGTCATAGGAGATTTTTTATTAATAAAATTGCTGAATATAAAGAGAAATATTTAATCTATAATTTTGTATATTTTTGTTTTAATTTACAAACAATAACAAGGCAATAAATTAAATATACAAAGCAAGGTTAAAGGAGAAACAATTATGAAAGCAACAGGAATTGTAAGAAGAATTGACGACTTGGGCAGAATAGTAATTCCCAAAGAAATTCGTCGTTCATTCAGAATAAAAGAAGGCGACCCGTTGGAGATATATACAGAAGCAGACGGAGAAGTCATATTTAAAAAATATTCGCCGATAGGAGAATTGTCTGCGTTTGCGGGTCAATATGCCGAAGTGCTGAACAAAAACGGCGGTTGTTCCGTAGCAATATCCGACAACGAACATATTGTAGCAGCGTCGGGAGTAAGTAAAAGAGAAGTGATGGAAAGGCGCGTTTCAAAGGAAGTAGAGGACATTATGGACAGACGCTCGGTTATGATTGCCACAAAAGATGTTACTCCGATTAATGCTATCGAGGGTTACAGCCGAAAAGCAAGTATTGTCTATCCCATTATTTACGGCGGTGATGTTTCGGGAAGTATTATGCTGATAGAAAATGAAAACGGCAGTTTGCCCGACGAAACGCAAGTTAAACTCGTTCAGGTTGCCGCCGCTTTTTTAGGCAAACAGATGGAGTAAAGTTATTGCTTACTAATAGTAAAATATTAATAATCATAATCAGTCAAAATCGCCGTTTTTTTGTAGTTGAAAATGGCGATTTTTAATTTGACATATTTTTAACAATTTAATTTCTTTGTGCAACCTGCACAAATAGTAATGTAGTTTTTTGTTTAATTCATACCAAAGGCAGAAAGTTATAAAAACATTATAAAAACACTTGATTTTTAACTTAAAACGAACTAATATTATTGCAAGAGAAATACAGAGGGCAAAATTCCATATCTCAGGTTTTGCTTTTTTCATTTTTCATTAAAGTTTGTCCGTACACTTTAATGTTTTAATCCTTTCTTTACTGTATATGGAAACCTTTTATTTTTCTTGGCAGTTATTGTGAAATGAAAACACATACCTCAAACTTCTGTGAACAAAGGAATGTTTTCCCCCTTATCGCTCCTTTCAAATTTTTCACGGTGTTCATTGTGTTATACAGTGTGCATATTCGGTGTTTTGATTTTACACTACTGCGATTGCCAAAAGCAATTTTTGTTTTACTCATAGCCGTTTATCCCCCTAAAATAAACGGCTACCCCCCTAAGATAAGCACGGTCGTCTCTCCTTCTCAGCGGCTGTGTTTATGATATATCACTTTTCATCCCCCAAAGAAAAAGCACGCAAAGCGTGCTTTTTCTTTTTTTATTTATGATATTTACCATTATTCATTATTTGAAACGCTCTGTAAATCTGTTCAAGCAAAACAAGTCTTGCAAGTTGATGAGGCAAAGTCATTTTCCCGAAACTGAGTTTTACTTTCCCGAGCCTTTTCACTCTGTCGCTCAAGCCGTATGAACCGCCGATTACAAACACAATATTATTGAAACCTTTAAGCGTTGCGCTTGCAATTTCTTTTGAAAAAGACGGACTGTCAAACTCAATGCCCTCTATACAGAGAGGTACAACAAAAGAGTCTTTTTTGATTTTTGACAAAATTCTTTCGCCCTCTTTTTCAATAACATTTGATATTTCTTTTTCTGACGGATTGTCAGAAATGCGTTCTTCTTTAATTTCAACAATATTAACTTTTGCATACGCGCCGAGCCTTTTAAAATATTCGGCACATCCGTCCTGCAAAAACTTTTCTTTAAGTTTTCCGACTGCAATAACATCTATATTAATCATAGCACAATAGGTCTTTCATCATTTTCTGTTTTCGCCACATAAAGCCTGTAGTCAACATTATTTTCTGCGCCGATTTCATTAAAATACGAAAAAGCGGTATCTCTGGCAAGATGAGGCAAATTATTTTCTTTGCTCAAATGAGCCAAAATGACTCTTGTAAATTTATCTTTCACAAGTTCTGTGGCAAACTCCGAACAATCAACATTGCTCAAATGACCGTTATTTGACAAAATGCGTTGTTTCAAAGAATACGGATACGGTCCGCTTTCTACCATTTTCACTTCGTGATTTGACTCAATGACTGCCAAATCGCTTCCCTTTATTTTCTGTTTTGCTTCTTCGGGAATATACCCCGTATCTGTACAAACTGAAATTTTACGAGAGTCGCTCGTTTCAACAGTGTATCCGACGCAAGCGACACTGTCGTGGCTCAACAAAAACGGCTCAACTCTGAAATAGTCGTTTTCAAAAACTTTTTCAAGAGGGTTTGCACTGTACTTACCGTTTACGGTTCCGTTTTTTTCAAGCACACTCAAGCAGTCTTGATGAGCGTATGCGTCAATACCGTGTCTTGAACAAAAAACACGCAGACCTGCCGTATGGTCTATATGTTCGTGCGTTAAAAAAACAGCGCCGATTTTTGAAATGTCTGCGTCTATATTGCTCAGCGCACCGTCAAGTCTTTTTGCAGACACACCTGCGTCTATCAAAATTGAATGACCGGCGCTTTCTATGTAAATTGAATTTCCGCTGCTGCCCGAAAACAGTTGACAAACCTTTGCCATAGAAACCTCCGACAAAAAAGGGCGTAAAAACGCCCTTAATTTTTTATGATTGAAACTGAATCAAATTTTCATTGAACCGATTTGTGCTCTGTTCAACAACTTTAACCCACATCGCTTATTGATTGATTGTCTTCATACTTAACTCGTTTAATATCTGCACCGACAGAAGTCAACTTTTCTACTATATCTTCATATCCTCTGTCGATATACTGAATGCTTTCAACGGTTGTTTCGCCGTTTGCTACAAGACCTGCAATCACCATAGCGGCGCCCGCTCTCAAATCTGTTGCTCTGACACTTACACCTGTCAAACTCTTGACACCTGCAATGACCGCTGTTTTGCCGTCAACCTGAATATCAGCGCCCATTCTGACTAACTGTCCCACATACTGAAAACGGTTATCCCAAACGCTTTCGCTCAAAATACTCGTACCGTCGGCAATAGCCAAAACAACTGCCATCTGAGGCTGCATATCTGTCGGAAAACCCGGATGAGGCATAGTTTTAACATTGCACTTTTTCAAATTGAAATGTTTTCTGTTTCTTGCAACTCTTACTGAGTCGTCATATTCTATAATTGTTGCGCCTGCTTCTTCAAGTTTTGCACTTATAGACTCCAAATGCTTCGGTATTACATTTTTAATGAGAACATTTCCGCCGCAAGCCGCAGCAGCAACCATATATGTGCCTGCTTCGATTTGGTCGGGAATGATTGAGTATGAGCAACTGTGAAGTCGCTCTACACCTTTGATTTTGATAGTGTCTGTACCTGCACCTCTTATATCTGCACCCATTGAGTTTAAAAACAATGCAAGGTCAACAATATGAGGTTCTTTTGCCGCATTTTCAATTACGGTAAGTCCCTGCGCTAAAACAGACGCAAGCATAACATTCATTGTCGCACCGACAGAAACTACATCCATATAAACAGAAGCGCCCACGAGTTTTTCGGCATTTGCACAAACCATTCCGTTTACAACCTCAACTTCTGCGCCCAAAGCCTTGAACCCTTTGATATGCAAATCTATCGGTCGAACACCGAAGTCGCAGCCGCCGGGCATAGCAACAGAAGCCCTTTTAAACTTGCCGAGCATAGCGCCGATAAAATAATAGCTTGCTCTGCACTTTGACGCAAGTTCATAGGGTACTCGACTGTTAGGGTTTAAAGTTGTAGCGTCAATTTCAACCGTATGTTTATTGACATACTTAACTTTTGCTCCCATTTCGCTGATGATTTTTATGATTAAGTTCACATCGCTTATATCCGGCAAATTTTCGATGCGAACAGGTTCAGATGCAAGTATTGCCGCAGGAAGAATTGCAACAGCAGCATTTTTAGCGCCCGAAATATTGATTTCTCCAAACAATTCGTTGCCGCCGTTTATAACAAATTTTTCCAAGGCTTTCACCTCTTCTTTAATTAAATATTCTCTATAAATATCGTTTACTAACTATAACGCAATATACTATAAAATAACCTTATATATAATAACAAATTTGTAACAAAAATAAAAGCGTTTTTTACAAAATTTAATAATATTATTAAAATAAAACAAATTTAATTGAAAATTAACCTATTGTATGATAAGATTTAGATAATAATTTGAAAAATTGAAAGGATTTTGTAATGAATATTATACCTAAACCGCAAAAAATATCATTTGATGAAAAAACAAAATTTGATTTTTCAAAAATTCTGTTAGGAAAAAACAAATTAAGCAAAAATGCAGAAAATGATTTTTTAGATTTCACAAAAAAGCTCGGCATTAAAACTTCAAGTGAAGAAAACATTTCATTTTTCAATGACGATGCAATAATCGAAGAAGGCTACAAAATTGAAATTGACAGAAAAATCTCCGTTTATGCGTCAAGTGCGTCGGGCGAATTTTACGCACTGCAAACCCTCAAGCAAATGCTTTTTGAATACAAAAACAATTTGCCGAAAACAACGATTGAAGACTGTCCGAAGTTTGCATACAGAGGTTTTATGCTCGATGTGGGCAGATATTTTTACAGCGTGAGTGATATTAAAAAGTTTTTGGATGATATGGCGCTCCAGAAATTAAATTGGTTTCATTTTCATCTTACAGAAGACCAAGGCTGGAGAATTGAAATCAAAAAATACCCTTTACTTACCGAAATAGGCTCACGCAGAAGTAACACAAACTTCAACAACAAACCGCACGGCGGATACTACACTCAGGAAGAAATCAAAGAAATTGTTGAATACGCTCACTCAAAATACATTAAAATTATGCCCGAGTTTGACATTCCGGGACACTCAAGAGCCGCTATTGCGGCGTACCCTGAACTTTGCTGTTTCAACAGAGAGTTGCCTGTTGCAACACACTGGGGAGTAAAGCACGATGTTCTCTGCGCAGGAAAAGAGTCTGTGTACCAATTTGTTTTCGATGTTATTGACGAATTGGTAGAATTGTTCCCCGACGGATATATACATATCGGCGGAGACGAAGTATTCAAACACCGTTGGAAAATCTGCCCCGAATGTCAAAAAACAATCAAAGAGAACGGACTTAAAGACGAAACGGAATTGCAGGAATACTTTATGAACAAAGTCTATGACTACTTGAAGAAAAAAGGCGTTGATAAAGTATTTATGTGGAACTTTGACGGTCTTAATCCGACAATTTTAAATAAAGATATTGGATTTTCTTTATGCGGCGGAGAAGAAAAAGAAAGGTTTTTTGTTGACACATCTACCAAAGCATATTATTTAGACTTGCCTTACGGATACATTCCTTTCAAAAACTCCTGCGAGCACAAAATAGACCAAAACGCTATGGGTGCAGAAGCAGAAATTTGGTGTGAATACATACCGAACAAGCAAAAGTCAGACTTAATGACATATCCGAGAATTTTAGGTCTTGTTGAAAGTGTGTGGAACGGCGAATGTGATTATAATTCTGCTTTGAAAAAACTCGATTTTTACTATTCATATATTGAAATGAACGGAATAAATCACTCTGTTTCAGATGCCAAACTCAACCCAAAAGGTTTGAGAAAGTTTTTTGAAATACTTTTATTTGAACGCAGGCAGTTAACTTGGGAAGGCGTCCACAATATTTTTGACGACCTAAAAGTAGAAAAACAAGCAAAAAAATCAAACAAATAAAAACATATATTTTGCAAATTGAAAAATGATTTTCAAAAGCATTTCTTCTTTTTGACACAACGGCAAAAGTTTAATCATTCAAAAAACGGTGCAGTATTAAATGACTGCACCGTTTAATTTTGCGTTATATATTTTAATATTAAATTATGCGGCGGGTTTTACCCACTGAATTTCCCCTACAAGCGGTTCTTCACTGTAATGGTTGTACGAATCAATAGCGTACACTTCTACCGAATATTTTGCACTCGGCAGATTTTTATCAAGGGCAAGGCTGACTTCTTTTGACATATCGGCAATTCCGCTTGTAAAATCTGTATAGTACAAATAGGTGTACATTCTGCCCGTAGCTTCATCTATCAATCTGACATCATAAGAATGAACAAAATCAGGGTGAACGGCAGCCGTAAATTTAATGCCCGGCAAAGTTTTTTCATTGTCGCTCGGCAAATATGACTTTATAAACGGCTCGTATTTAATCTTTGATTTTTTAGGAAATTCAGGTGCAGTTGCCTGAGACTCTAAAATATTTTTTCTGTAAACGAATGTACCTTTTTCCAAAGGATATGAAAGAGTCCAGCGCATATTCGCCTTTTCCTCTTTATTTTTGGCAACATTCCATCTCTCAACAACTGTTTTGTCAGCGCCGACATTCATTATGACGCACATCGGAAAATCTGTCGAATACGGCGGAAGATTTGTTTCCGCATTTAAAAACGGGTCAAACTTTCCGTCTTCAAGCGCAACGCCCGATGTACTTTGTACGGAAAAAGCTGTAATATTTTTTTGACTGATTGTTCTTTCGTCAAGCAAAGAATAGTTACTGCTTCCTGTTATTAAAACAACATTTTCATACTCCGACAAAACTTTTGTCAGATTTTCGTCGGACTGCTCGTCTGAACCCACAACGCTGTCTTCCACACTGTGATGAGAAACAACAAATATCGGGTTGCCCGGTTTTGTGTCGTTTTTTGCGTCTTCAAGTTCTTTTTTCAGCCACTCTGTTACTTTTTCGGAATATCCGTTTTGTGCTCCCATTTCGTCAGGACTGACCCCTATGAAATGAAAGCCGTTGACTTTATAGTGAGTCCACGGAGAAGTGTTCAACTTCATTGAAAAAGTTCTTTGTTTTTGAACATTGTTGCCGTTGTCTTTTTCGGAAACTAAATCTTGATTACCCATTATGTCCAAAAAAATAGGACGGCTGTTTTTTTCAGGAAAAACACTGTTTATCGTGTCTTTATATACACCATAGGCATATCCGCTGTTTTTTTGAGCAATGTCGCCTGCGTTAATAATCATATCCACACCTTGAGATTTGAAAACTTCAAGCGTCTTTTTTAAATTTTCAACATACAGCGTATTGTCGTCTTTGTTGTCTTGAAGTCGGTTATTGCTCATAACTCCGACGCGCAAAACTTCGCCGTTTCCGACATTGTTGTAAACCTGAAGTTTATCTTTTGACGGCGAAACCCACCTAAAAGGAATAGCATAGCACAAAAATGCAATAATAATTACTAAAACAACAGAAACGCAAACAGAAACAATTTTCTTCTTTTTCAGTTTTTTTGTTCTCATTTGCTGTCTTAACGCATTTCTTTCTTCCTCACTTTGCGGCATAAAATCCCCTCTTTCCGAAAACAGAACACAAAAAAATTCAGTTTTCGCAACTGCCAAGCGCTTTCATAAAAGGATTAAAACAGTTGCACAATTTTTTTACATCTGTTTCATATTTAACATTTCCATATTGAATATTCTCTATTATAAACCCTGTAATCGCCATTGAATTGAACTCAACAGCAATTCTTTTGTCGTCGGGTTTAAGCAAACTAAACTCCGTTTCGTTTCCAAAACAGTTAATCACAAATTCCTGTACACGCTTCAAAATTACAGTCTCTGCATAGATACGCTTGCTCGAATTTAAAATAGGAGCGATATATCTCTCATTCTTTTTAGTATAAACAAAATAAGCCTCAATAATTTCATCTATATTATCTAAATCATCAATTTCATCTTTAATCGTATCCATTATAATTTCTATATAAAACTCAATCATATGATTTATATTGTCAAAATGATAGTAAAAGCTTTGCCTTGAGAAACCGATTTTTTGTGAAATATCGGTTACCGTAATAGAATCAATCGGCTTAACCTCGGTCAATTCATAAAACGCTTTCAAAATTTTGCTTTTTGTAATATTCAATTTTAGGCCTCCGTCTTAATGAAAATAATAATAAATATTAATACAACACTATATTATAGATAATATATCATAATTATAATCTTTTTTCAATACATTTTTCCCCTGTCAAACATAGCAAGTACTTAAAAATACCCTATATTATACAGGATAAATTGTTAAATGTTTACGAATTAATTATTATTAAGATTTTTTTTAATGCAATACAAAAAAACAGGTGTTATAATATGCTCACAAACAAAAAAGGTCGTGAAAAAATGAGCAAATCTGCAAAAATTGTTGCCATTCTTCTTTCAGTCATTGTAATAATAGGCGCAGGAATATCAATAGAAAATATTCTGGGTAAAAATTTGAAACCCTCTTCTAAAATCAGCGCAAAAATCGAAGACGAAGAAGTAAAAATAAATTGGAAAAGAGTAAAACACGCAGACGGTTATATTTTGTACGCAAAACCCGAAGAGAACGAGCAATTTTCACAAATTGCCAAACTTGAAGGGAACAAAACAACATCATACAAAACCGAGCCGGGTGAAAAAGGCAGTATAACAAACTATGCCGTTGAAGCCTACAAAACCGTTTCGGGAAAAACTTACAAAAGCAAATTAAGCATGCCGACTCAACTTGCAGTTGCGCCGGAAGTTATCGGAAAGCCTGTTGCAAGTTCCTTAAAAAAAGGCGAAGCAAGTTTAAGCTGGAACACTGTTAAATGTTCGGGATACGAAATAGAATATGTAAAAGGAAATTTTGACGGCAAAGATGATGAGGTTGCTCAAGTTTTTGCAGAAAATTCCACGCAGGCAAAACAAAACTTCACAAACCTTGAAGAAGACGGAGTGTACTCTTTCAAAATAAGGGCCTATGTTTTAAACGGCGAAGAAAAAGTATATTCAGACTGGAGCGAACCTGCCGAAGTAAAAATCAAAACAAGTCAAAATACAGTTGACCCGTCAAAACCTATGATAGCGCTCACTTTTGATGACGGTCCAAACTACAAAACAACAAAAAGACTTCTTGATATTTTGGAACAATACAATGCAAAAGCGACTTTCTTTATGGTAGGAAACAGAACTCAAGGTAAAAACGCAGAGTTGTTAAAGCGAGAAATTGAAATGGGCTGTGAACTCGGCAACCACACCTATGACCACAGCCACTATGGAAAAAATGTAACAAAAGAAGATATAGTAAAAAGCGCTGAAGCAATCAAAAAAGCATCGGGTCAATATCCGACTGCATTCAGATGCACAGGCGGTATCATATCTGACGAAATACGAAAAAACAGCGGTGCTCCGATTTACTACTGGTCTGTTGATACGGAAGACTGGAAGTCAAGAAATGCCGACGCCGTTGCGCACAAATTGCTGAGTCAGGTAAGCAACGGAGACATCATACTGATGCACGACATTTACGAAACAACAATAGACGCAGTTGAAAAAGTGATGCCCGAACTTGTAAAAAGAGGATACCAATTTGTTACTGTATCGGAATTGATGGAAGCAAACGGAATACAAACGGAAAACGGAAAACAATATTTCAGTGCAACAAGCAAACACAACGAAAAATAAACGCACCTCCTATGGCAGAATAAAAACTGTCATAGGAGGTATTTTTACTTTATATATCTAAAATTCACTCAATTATTTTCCAACCGTGCCACAATCACGCTCATATCGTCTGCCCTTGCACCGTCAAGTCTTTTAAGTGCATTTGAAACTATCGCTTCCGCTGTCTGCTGAGGTGTCATTTTTTCGGAAAACTCAAAATAGTAATCAAGCCAATCATTACCGTCGGAACAAACGCCGTCGCTCATTAAGACAACAGTATCTCCCGGAGATAATACAGCCGTTCTTTTTGCAAAGTCAATGCCTTTTAAAATTCCTGCCGGCATTGAAGACAGTTCTACTTTTTGAACAGACGAACTTTTTATTATATACGACACCGCCGCACCTGCTTTATAGAACTCACACCTTCCCGTAAACAAATCTACGCTTGCAATATCAAGCGTGGCAAGGCTTTCTTCGTTTGATTTGACAAGAAGCGCCGAGTTTACGACTTTCAGCGACGAATCGAAACCAAATCCTGCCGAAACAAGTTTTGAAAGCAGTCCGCTTGCCATAGCACCGTCCAACGCAGCTCGTCCGCCCGTGCCCATTCCGTCGCTCAAAACGAGAATTTGACGGCCTTTTGAGTCGTTCAAAAGTTTAATAGTGTCTCCGCAAAGTCCCCCAACCGCAGTATGCTGTGCAAAGCCTATCTCCATTTTATATGTAGGTTTTTGAGAAAACGAAACAAGCATCTCTTTACCCGACGACAAAACTCTGCCGTTTTCAAATGTTTTTCTGCATATCTTTTCTATCTCTTTTTTTATTTTAGGCTGAGTTATCAAACTGCTTTTGCAATTTGTTTGAATTTCCACACGGCAATGCAGATTTTTATCCGTTATGACGCTTATACTTTCTGCCGATATTTCATTTGAAGAAAGCATTGAGCGTATTTTACCTGCAAGGAAACTGTCAAAAGTCTCCGCCTCATCGAATTCAGCCGATAAATCAAACAACATATCTGCAATCGAATAGAATTGCTCCGACGCAACAAGCCGTATTTGATTTGTTTTCTCATCTATCAATTCTTTTGCTATGAGTTCGCGTGAAGAAAACATCTCGCTGTCATTTCTCATTTCATTTTTTGATATTTCTTTAATTTTTTCCGAAACACACTCCACACTCTGCGAAACAGAAGCCATTGCAGACGAGGCAAATCGCAACTTGACAACAAGACTTTGACGAAGTGAGCCTTCGGGAGAAACTTTTTCGCCTGAAAAGAAATTTTCAATTTTGTCGCACAACGATACGGGTGTGAGCAAAAACAGAACTATTCCTATTATACTTTCAACAGAAATGAAATAATTCCCGCCCGACGCAACTGAAAAGAAAAGCATTGTGAAAACAAACGAAAACGACGAAGGTATGATACCGAACTGCAAAAACAGGCAGGAAATGAGTGCGGAAAAACCATAGGCACCCGACAAAAACACCATATTTTCCCCTGTTATGCCCAAAGAAAATCCGAGAGAGAGGGAAAACAGCAACGCCCATTTCAAGTTGCCGTACCTTATAGAAGAAATTATCACATAGCTTGCAACGATTCCGCCGAGAGTTATCGAAAACAAATTTATTCTTGCAAGGGAACAAACAAAAAATGAAAAACTTATAATACAGCAACTCAAATCTATAAGTGTAAGCGACGAAATTCTGGCGCCTCTTTCATAGACGCTTATTGTTTTTTTAAAGAAAAATGTACTTGCTCCGCACAACAGACTTTCTGCCGTTATGATTGCGTACTGCGAAATTTCTCCGCCGTCAACAAGTGTTGTTACAACTCCCGTTGACAAGGACGCTACAAACGAAACTGCAAAAGAAAACGGCAAAGTGTTCTTAACGGCAGCCGATTTAAGCGCAAAAACACCGAGCGCAGTAATCAAACTCGCGGCAGCATACCTCAAAAACTCCTGTCTGCTCAAACAAAACATATATCCTGCAACTGCGCCGAGTGCCGAAAATATAAAATTATTTTTACCGCAAACGCTTATAAATGCAACTGCAAACGGCGAACCCATACCCATCACGGAACCTGTCGCAAAAACCATCGACAACAAAAAGTATGTACACTTTTCAAATATTTGATTTTTCGGAAAAATTTTTCTCTCTTTTTTCATCACCAAATTGTTTTTTTCTTTTAATTTCATATCATATCATTCTCCATTTGGTGTGAATACGATTTTAACACCGCCGAAAGAAATAAATTGTCAAAAAAGGCAACAAAAAAAGTACAACATAAAATATATGCTGTACTTTTTTAAAATATTCCCGAATTTTAATCAATAATTCATTTATTCAACAGGTTTTAAGTTTTTTAAACTGATGTCAAGAATAGGCGCTGAGTGAGTTAATGCACCGCTTGAAACAAAATCAACTCCGATTTCGGCAATCTCTTTAAGTCTTTGCTTTGTTACATTGCCCGAACACTCCGTTTGAGCTTTTTTATCTATTATTTCAAGTGCCTGACGCATTGTTTCATTGTCCATATTGTCAAGCATAATAATATCTGCCCCTGCTTCAACAGCCTCTCTGACCTGGTCAAGAGTTTCTGTTTCAATCTCTATTTTTCTTACAAAAGGCGCATACTCTTTTGCCATTTTTATTGCTTTTGATACCGAACCTGCTGCTCCGATATGATTGTCTTTCAAAAGAACACCGTCAGAAAGATTGTAGCGGTGGTTTGTTGCACCGCCGACTTTTACGGCATACTTTTCAAAAGGACGCATATTCGGAGTAGTTTTTCTTGTATCGAGTAAAATTGTATCGTAACCTTTTAATTCGTTTACATACTCTCTTGTGATTGTAGCGATACCGCTCATTCTCTGTAAATAGTTGAGCGCAGTTCTCTCGCCAGACAAAAGCACACGAATGTCGCCTTTAAGTGTGGCAAGAAGCTGACCTTTTTCAACTGCGTCGCCGTCTTTTACATTGAAAGTAATTTCTGTTTTATCGTCAAGAAGGTCAAAAGTCCTTTTAAAAACATCGAGTCCGCAAATGATGCCGTTGTCTTTGCTGATGAGTTCGGCAGTGCCCGATTTTGCCTGCGGCATTACGGCATTTGTTGAAACATCTTCGCTTGTTATATCCTCTTTCAAAGTGTTAAGAATATAATCATCTATCACAAGTTTCATTGTTACACCATTTATCATAGAACTCTTTATCCTTTCTTTTTATATCTTCCATTATAATATTTTTAAACTCTTTTTGAAGTTCGCTTTTCGGAGGATATGAACTAAAATCAATATCCAAATCAAAAGAGTTTTTCTGCGACTTGTCCTGTGAAATCAAATCTGCCGCTCTTTTAGAGAAAACAAGACTCTCTAAAAGCGAATTGCTTGCAAGCCTGTTTTTACCGTGAACACCGTTGCAGGCAGTTTCTCCGACTGCGAACAAATTATCCATAGAAGTTTTAGCATCTATATCTGTCTTAATTCCGCCCATAAAATAGTGTTGAGCAGGAGTTACGGGAACAAGGTCTTTTGTAATATCGTAGCCCTCGTCAAGACATTCTTCAAAAATGTTCGGAAATCTCTTTTTCGCTTCTTCGCTTGTCATAGTCGGCAATGTAATGTAAACATGGTCAGTGCCGAACTTTTTCATTTCTTTTCTTATATTTTCCGTTACAACATCTCTCGGCTCAAGTTCATTGCAAAATCTTTCTTTATTTTCATTTAAAAGAATTGCTCCCTCGCCTCTGACAGACTCGGAAATCAAAAATCTTCTGCCCTCTTTTTTTGAGTAAAGAGTTGTCGGATGAATTTGTATGTAGTTCATATTTTCAAGCTCAATTCCGTGTTTCATTGAGATAGCAAAACTGTCGCCTGTAATATGAGGGAAATTTGTTGAATTTTGGAACAAACCACCAAGTCCGCCTGTTGCTAAAATGACATTTTCTGCAATAATTGCGCCGCGATTTCCGTTTTCGTCTTCGCAAACGATACCGTAACAAACATTGTCCTTTGCTATAATATCTATCATAGAGGTTTGCGTAATGAATGTGATATTTTTTCTTTTTTTGGCAATAGACAGCAATGTAGCCGTAATTTCTTTGCCCGTTTCGTCTTTGTGGTGCAAAATTCTGTTTGTTGAATGAGCGCCCTCTCTTGTGTAGTCAGGTTCGCCTTGAGTGTCCCTGTCAAATTTCACGCCGAGTTTAATGAGCGTATTGATGATTTCCGGACTGCTTTCTATCATCACTTTTACAGACTCGGGATTATTTTCATAGTGGCCTGCACGCATTGTATCTTCAAAATAGCACTCATAGTCGTCTATACTTTTTAAAACACAGACACCGCCCTGAGCAAGATACGAGTCGCTTTCTTTTATCTGTTCTTTTGTGATAATCAAAACATTTTTATCTTGAGGAAGGCAAAGTGCGGCAAAAGTACCTGCAACACCGCTGCCTACAATGACAACATCTGTTTTAACAAAACCGTTTTTATTTAATTCCATAGCAATCAACCCAACTCCAACATTTTTTCGAGCGGAGCAAGCGCCTTCTTTCTTATATCTTCTGAAATTTCAACTGCATTTTCATCATTTGCAAGACAGTTGTAAACTTTTTTAAGCGTTACCTTTTTCATATCAGCGCAAACAGGCATCGGTTCTGTAAAATAGAACTTTTTGTCAGGCGCTTTTTTTTGAAGCTCGTAAAGTATGCCCGTTTCAGTGATGATGATAAACTCTTTTTCGTCGCTTTTTTGTGCATATTCGATGATACCGCTCGTAGAACCGACATAGTCTGCAAGTTCAACAACCTCAGGCAAACATTCGGGGTGCATCAAAATTTTCGCATTTGGGTGAGCGTTTTTGACAGACTTAACAAGACTGACTGTAATATTATTATGAATAGGACAATAACCATTGTTAAAAATAATATTTTTATCACTCTGCTTTGCAACATATCTGCCCAAATTACCGTCAGGAATAAAGAAAACATTTTTATTCGGAAGTTTATTTACAATTTTTACAGCGTTTGAACTTGTAACACAAACATCGCACACCGATTTAAGTTCGGCAGATGAGTTTATATAGCAAACTACTGCCAAATCTTTGCAAGACCTTTTCATTTCCAAAACCTTTTCAACGCTTGCCATGTGCGCCATAGGACAATCCGCTGTTTTATCAGGCATCAGCACTTTTTTATCGGGGTTCAAGATTTTTGCGCTTTCGCCCATAAACTCAACTCCGCAAAAAACAATTCTTTCGCAGTCCGTATTTTTAGCAACTTTTGCAAGATAAAACGAATCGCCCACATAGTCGGCTATATTCTGTACCTCAGGCTCACAATAGTAGTGTGCAAGAATGACTGCGTTTTTTTCCTGTTTGATTTTTTTTATCTCTTTTACCAAATCTGTTTTAGTCATGGCATACCCTCTTAATCTTTCGGGAAAATTTGTTTTTGAAAACTAACAAGTTTTTAAAAAAATTAACAATCTATTTTTTTTACATAGTAATTCTAATGATAAGATAAAATAACAAATATGTCAACAATTATTATATATTATATTGAATTTCAAAATACAAAATTGAACAAAAAAAGCAAGTTGTTTTTGTCTAATTGGTATAAAATAGCACTTAAAATTGAACTATTTATTGACAAACAGAGATTAAAATGGCATAACAAGAAATATATAAAGGAGAATAAAAAAATGAATGTCTATGATTTTGACAACACAATATACAACGGTGAAACGCTTGTTGATATTGTTTTATACTTTATGGCGCACGACAAAAGAATTTGGAAATATATACCGAAACTCATAATTGCGGCTTTAAAAGACAAATTTCATCTGTTTACGCTTGACGAAGCGCTCGAAGCCTATGCCGAGTTTTTGGAAAACTACTATATAACCGTCGGAGATATTGACGATGTTGTTAAGAAGTTTTGGGACAAAAATGAAAAAAAGATTAAACCTTTTTATGAAGAAATACGAAAAGACGATGATATTATCGTTTCGGGTACAACAGATTTTTTGCTTGACGAAATAGCAAAAAGAATGGGTATCGAAAACTATATATGTTCAAGCATCGACAAAAAAACAGGAAAATTTAAGCGTCTTTGTTTTCAGGAAAATAAAGTAAAGTATTTTTACGAAGACTACCCCGACGGTATAATCGACAACTTTTACACTGACTCAATGAACGACAAAGCCATGATGGATATTTCCCGTCATGTCTTTTTAGTTAAAAAAAATAAAATTACTCAAATCAAATGAGGTGATATTCGCAATAATAATTATCAAACCGCAAAACTTTTTATTTAAATGTATAAAATAAATTAAACAATAAACTATTGATTTTTAATATTTTTCGAAGCACACTATTAAAGGAGATGATTATAATGTGCGGAATTATCGGATATACAGGAGAAAAAGACTGTTGCAAAACGCTTGTGAAAGGTTTAAAAAGCCTTGAATACAGAGGATATGATTCCTGCGGTATTGCAGTATTAGACAAAGGAAAAATAAAAATAGAAAAAAAAGAAGGGCGTGTGAAACTTCTTGATGAAACAGAACTTTGCGGAACAACGGGAATAGGCCACACAAGATGGGCTACACACGGAAAACCGTCTGTCAAAAACGCTCACCCGCACTTGACAATGGACGGCAAATACACTGTTGTTCACAACGGAATTATCGAAAACGCTCAGGCTTTAAAAAATGATTTAATCAAACTCGGATACGAGTTCGGGTCTGAAACCGACACGGAAGTCATTTGCGGACTGTTGTGGAAATTTTCAAACGACACTGTTCTCGATGCAATTTCCAAAACAGTGAAACTTCTTGACGGTTCTTTTGCAGTTGCAATTCTTTGTGAAAACACAGAAAAACTGTTCTGTGCCAAGAAAAAAAGTCCGCTCATCATAGGCAAAGGCACAAACGAAAACCTTATTGCGTCCGACATAAACGCTCTTTTCGGAATTTGCGACAGCGCATACAGAATGGAAGACGGCGAAATTGCAGAAATATCCAAAGATGAAATAACAATATATGATTTTGATTTAAACAAAAAAAATATTGATTTCATTTCCGTTGCAACAAGCAAATCAACATCTGACAAAGACGGATTTGACCACTATATGCTCAAAGAAATTTACGAACAGCCTCAAATTTTCAAAGAAATTTTGAAAAAAAGAAAATTTGAAAAAGATATATTTATGCCTGAAATTGACAAAATTAAAAACGGTAAAATCAGCAAAGTCATTTTCTGCGGCTGCGGTTCGGCTTACCATGTAGGAATAGTCGGAAAATATTTAATAGAAGAAATGTGTCACATTTCCTGCGAAGCCGTAATTGCGAGCGAATTTCGATACAAAAAAAATGTAATTGACGAAGAAACACTTTTCATAGCAATCAGTCAGTCGGGAGAAACTGCCGACACTCTTGAAAGTTTACTGCTTGCAAAACAGGAAAAAGCAAAAACTTTGGGTATTGTAAATGTTGAAAACTCTGCCATTGCAAAAGAAAGCGATACGGTAATTTACACTGAAGCAGGAACAGAAACGGCAGTTGCAACAACAAAGGCGTACACTGCTCAGCTTTTATACACCATTTTAATTGCGCTGAAACTTTACGGTAAAAACGACGACTACTATAAAAACGCAGTGGAATGTTTGGAACAAATACCGCAAAGCGCAAAAAGAATTTTGGAAAACACCGACAAAATAAAATCTGTCGCAAAAAGACTTTCTTCTGCAAACGATATGTATTTCATAGGCAGAAATCTCGACTATGCCGCTGCAACCGAAGCTGCGCTTAAACTAAAAGAAATCAGTTATATTCACTGCGAGGCTTTTCCTGCAGGCGAACTGAAGCACGGCACAATCTCGCTTATTGAACACGGTACGCCCGTATTTGCAGTAAACTGCAGAAAAGATGTTTTTGCAAAAACGCTTTCAAATGCTATTGAAACAAAATCGAGAGGCGCTATCATTTTTGAACTCAGAACAAAGTCAAATTGTGAGAGAGAAAGCGAAAACATCATCGAAATTGACGATATTTTTGAGCCGTATTTACCTTGCGTTCAGGCGGTTGCTCTTCAACTTGTCGCTTACTATTGCGCACTTGAAAAAGGCTGCGATATTGACAAGCCGAGAAATCTTGCAAAGTCTGTAACGGTAGAATAAATCAAATTTCAGCACTTTATTTAGAAAAAAATTTAATTTTAAAAATAAAACCGTTGCCTTTGGTATTTTCAATCAGAAAATTTCCTTCGGCAACGGTTTTTCACATTTAAAAAAGTTAAACACCCAATTTGTGTATTTTGTGTGATTAAGACCGTTTTTCAACAGTCGGTCCAATCGTATTTTGTAAGTTTTCCTTTTTGAGAAAGTTTCGGATAGTTCCACTGTCTGAGCACTTCGTATGTACCGACAGCGACTGCGTTGGACAGGTTTAAACTTCTGATTATTCCGCGCATAGGAAGTCTTACACAACTGTCGTGGTTTTCTTTCAAAAGTTCTTCGGGAAGACCTTTTGTTTCTTTTCCGAAAACAAGAAAACAGTTGTTTTCATACTGAACATCGCTGTGTGAATTTTCGCCTTTTGTCGTAAAGTAGTAAAACTTTCCGTCTTTGTTTTTCTCAAAAAACTCGGCAGTATTTTCATACATTGTAATATCGAGTTTGTCCCAATAATCGAGACCCGCTCTTTTTAACTTTTTATCATCTATTGCAAATCCCATAGGTTTAACGAGATGAAGTCTTGCGCCTGTCGCTGCGCAAGTCCTTGCAATGTTGCCCGTATTCTGAGGAATTTCAGGCTCAATCAAAACTATGTTCAAACTGTACTCACTGCTCATTTTTCATCACCGCCGATAATTACTTTTTGAATTTCCAATTTGTCGTTTACGACAACCAAATCTGCATCTTTGCCGAGTGCAATCGAGCCTTTTTTATCGTCGCACTTTATAGACCTTGCAGGGTTGATTGTACAGGAACGAAGCGCCGTTTCAAAATCTATTCCGAACGAAAGAAGATTTTTAAACTCTTGAAAAACATTTGTTACGGACGCCGCGATTGTTCCGTTTGAAAGTCTTGCGACATCATATTTTTCATCTACAAAAACATCTTGCCCGCCCAAATCATATCTTCCTGCTTCAAGTCCTGCCGCTTTCATAGAGTCGGACACAACAACTGCTCTGTCTTTACCGAGAATTTTAAACGCCGTTCTCAAAACGGCAGGGTTTATATGATGTCCGTCGCATATCAGTTCACAATAAACATTTTCAAAGTCAAAAGACGCGCCGACAACTCCCGGCTCTCTGTGAGTCAACGGAGTCATTGCGTTGAACAGATGCGTCGCTCTGTTTGCGCCGTTTTCAAACGCCTTTGTTGTCTGTTTGAAGTCAGCAGTCGTATGTCCGACAGAAACGGAACAAACTTTGCTGACTTGTTTTATAAAATCTTCCGACTCAAAAGCCTCGGGAGCTATTGTAATAACTTTTACATTGTTTTTTGAAACTTCATTCAGTTCACAAAACTCTTCTGTTGAACCCGCTCTTACGAACTCTGCATTTTGAGCGCCTTTTTTTTCTAAAGCAATATACGGACCTTCTAAATTGTATCCCAAAATTTTTGCGCCTTTTTCATTGCCTCTGTATTCTTCGCCTGTTTTGAGCGCCGATTTCAATGTTTCTTTTGACAAAGTCATTGTCGTGGGACAAAAAGAAGTAACTCCCGACTTTGCCAAATAGACCGAAATTTTGTCAACAGACTCAACTGAGCAATCGCAAAAATCTCCGCCGAATGCTCCGTGAATATGAGTGTCTATAAATCCGGGCAAAGCAGTCAATTCCGTACAGTCAACACCGTCTTCATCTATTTGCCCGAGTTTTTCAATCTTGCCGTTTTCGATTTTTATATCGCCGAACTGCTTTTTAAAATCTTTGTCATAGTAGAAAATATTTTTTAATACCATCATTCATTCTCCTTTACTATTTCAAAAGCAAGTTCTTCCAACTGCTCAAAATGTTCAAGCGAAGAGATTTTCCTGCGATACTCTGCCCCGCCTCTGATACCTTTTGTATAGTAAGCGGCGTGGTGTCTTGCTTCTCGCATTGCAATATACTCGCCTTTATAGTCTATTGTGTTTTTGATTTGTTTAAGCATTACACTCATTTTTTGAGAAAGCGAAAAGTCGCCCAAGACTCTGCACTCATTCAGGTATGTATTAATTTTTGCAAAAACAAACGGATTTCCGAGTGCGCCTCTGCCAATCATCAAAGCATCACACCCTGTATATTCAAGCATTTGCGCCGCCGACTGTTCATCTTTCACATCGCCGTTGCCGATTACACAAATATCAAGCGCTTGTTTTACCTGCTTAATTATATCTAAATCGCACTTACCGCTGTACATTTCCGCTCTTGTTCTGCCGTGTACTGCAACCGCCGAAGCGCCGTTATTCTGAGCCTGCAAAGCAACATCGACTGCCGAAATACACTCGTTGTCCCATCCTTTTCTGATTTTCACCGTAACAGGAATATCTACGACAGAAGATACGGCTTTGACTATTTCGCCGACAAGTTTCGGATTTTTCATCAAAGCGCTGCCCGAACCGTTGAGCGCAATTTTCGGCGCAGGACACCCCATATTGATATCTATAATATCAGGAGAATATTCGAGACACTTAACTGCCGCCTGAGCCATTATTTCAGGCTCATTTCCGAAAATCTGTACAGCGCAGGGGTGTTCTTTTTCCGACATATACAAAAGTTCTTTGCTCTTCTTGTCGTTCATGGTAATACCTTTTGCGCTGACCATCTCGCTGACAACATAGCCTGCTCCCCAATCTATGCAGGTTTCTCTGAAAGCACGGTCGGCGACACCTGCAAGCGGAGCCAAAAAAGCAATATTTTCAAATTCAACATTTCCTATTTTCATTTTTGCACCTCATCTGCCGAATATAATAACATATTAAAATATAATTGTAAATCTATTGTTAATGTGGTAAAATATTTTAGATATACCATTAAAATTTTACAGGTGATTTTATATGAAAATTCTTGTTATAGACGGAAACAGTATCATAAACAGAGCATTTTACGGAATACGAATGCTCACGAACAAAGACGGTGTGCCGACAAACGCAATTTACGGCTTTTTGAAAATATACAAAAAACTTTTGGATATGTGCGGTGCTGACTGTGCTGCAGTTGCGTTTGACCTTTCCGAACCTACTTTCAGGCACAAAAAATACGCCGAATACAAAGCGGGCAGACACAAAATGCCCGACGAACTTCACGAACAAATGCCGATTTTAAAAAACATTTTAAACTTAATGGGTATTAAAACTCTTGAAGTTGCAGGTTTTGAAGCGGACGACATTTTGGGAACTTTTGCACATGTATGCGACGGCACCGAAAACCATTGTTATATAGCGACGGGCGACAGAGACTCTTTACAGCTCGTCAGTGAAAACGCGACGGTTTTACTCGCTTCCAACAAAGAAACAAAAGTCTATACTCCCAAATCACTTTTTGACGAATACGGAGTTTCACCTAAAGAAATGATTGAAATTAAAGCGCTTCAGGGCGATTCGTCCGACAACATACCCGGTGTGGCAGGCGTAGGTCAAAAAACGGCTTCTTCTCTCATTCAAAACTATCACTCAATAGACTATATTTATGAAAATATCGACAGTCTTGAAATCAAAGAAGGCGTAAGGACAAAACTCAAAAACGGCAAAGAAAGTGCGTATCTCTCGCACGAACTCGGAACTATTGTTACAAACGCTCCCATAGAAACGGATTTAAACAACTACAGGCTCACGCAAACAGGCAGTCAGCAAGCCGTTGAAGAGTTCAAGAGACTCGAACTGTATTCTTTAATTGACACATTTGACCTAAAAAGCAACGCAGAAGAAACAAAAGCAGAGGACAAGCAGGAAGAGAAGGTCACGGAGTTTATTGAGTGTGAAAACACACAGGAACTTTTTGAAAAACTAAAAAAAGAACAAAGCGCCTATTTTCTTGCAAATGAATTTGAAAATGAAATTACCGACATTTATTTTGAAATAGGAAGTCAAGTCTTTGCTGTAAGACGAGAGAACAAAGAATTTGACTCTTTTTGTAAAAAATTCTTTGAAAGTGATATAAAAAAATATACTTACAATACCAAAACTCTGCACCACCTTGCTATTAATCTTGACTGCGAAATTAAAAACATTTGCTGCGACATTATGCTCAGCGCATATATTTTAAAGCCTTCCGAAAACAACTACACTATCGAAAGGCTTGCACTTGAGTACGGAGTAGGCTTGCCGAAAACAACGGAAGATATGGGTACTCAAAAAACTGCAATAGAAACAACTGCAGTCAAAAACCTTGCAGAAAAAATGCAAACACTCATTGAAAAAAACAACGAAACAAAACTGCTTGACGAAATTGAAATTCCTCTTGCGCGCGTTCTTGCAGAAATGGAACACGAAGGATTTGCGACAGACAAAAAAGGAATAGAAAACTTTTCGGAAAAACTTCAAGTCAGAATTGCCGAACTCACAGACGAAATATACAACAGCGTCGGATACGAGTTCAATATCAATTCTCCGAAACAACTCGGCGTCGCACTTTTTGAAGAACTCGGATTGCCTGTCATTAAAAAGACAAAAAGCGGATATTCCACAAACGCCGAAGTACTTGAAAAACTTGAAAACGCTCACCCTGTAATTCCGCTCATTACAGAGTACAGGCAACTCACTAAGTTGAAATCAACATACTGCGACGGCTTACTGAAAGTCATAGGAAAAGACGGAAGAATACACACATCTTTCAATCAGGTAGAAACACGAACAGGCAGAATTTCATCTCTTGAGCCAAATCTTCAAAACATTCCTATACGAACGGAACTCGGAAGAGAAATGAGAAAATTTTTCACGGCAAAAGACGGCTGTATGCTTGTTGATGCCGACTACTCGCAAATTGAACTTCGCGTACTTGCCGCGCTCGCCGATGATAAGAATATGATAGACGCATTCAACAGCGGTCAGGACATTCACACCACAACTGCAAGTCAGGTTTTCGGAATGCCTGTCAATATGGTAACACCTCAAATGAGAAGCAGTGCAAAAGCCGTAAATTTCGGAATTGTTTACGGAATAGGCGCATTTTCACTGTCAAACGATATTCATGTTTCCGTTAAAGAAGCAAAAAGTTATATTGACGGATATTTAAACCACTACCAAGGCGTAAAAAAATACATGGAAGATGTTATTGCGCTCGCAAAAGACAAAGGCTACAGTGAAACAATTTTCGGCAGAAAGCGTTATTTGCCCGAACTGAACGCAAAAAACCGCATGCTCAAGGCTTTCGGAGAAAGAGTTGCAAGAAATATGCCTATTCAGGGTACTGCCGCAGACATAATAAAAATAGCAATGATTAAAGTCAGCGACAGAATTAAAAAAGAAAACCTCAAATCTCACTTAATATTACAGGTACACGACGAATTGATTGTCGAATCTCCCGAAAGCGAAGCGGAAATTGTTAAAAAACTTGTAACAGAAGAAATGGAAAATGCTTGCAATTTGAGTGTAAAATTGACAGCAGATGCAAAAATAGGAAAAACATGGTACGATGCGCATTGATTACAAAATAGTTGAAGCAAACGAAACTCATATTGATGATATATGCAGGATTGAAAAAGAATGTTTTGTCCACCCATGGAGCAAAAATTCCGTTTTACAAAGAATACAAAACAAAAATTCAAAAATTTATGTTGCTGTTTTTGACAACAAAGTGATTGGCTACGCAGGTTTTCAAAACATTTGCGGCGAAGGTTATATAGACAACATTGCCGTTACAAAAGCAAAGAGAAAAAACGGTATTGCAACCGCTTTGATTGAAAAAATGATTGAATATGCAAATGAAAACCTTGAATTTTTGACGCTTGAAGTCAGAAAGTCGAATAAAGGCGCAATATATCTATATCACAAAACAGGCTTTGACTATATCGGTGAAAGAAAAAACTACTACACAGAGCCGAAAGAAAACGCTGTCATTATGACATACTACACAAACAGATTTGGGTGATTTTATGAAAGAAAAGAAAACTCCGCAGGAAAGACACACGCACTATAAAGCAGTGAGCGAATTTTTAAATCAATATGCAAAAAGCAACAACAAAGCAACGGTAAAAAGCGAAAAGTTTTGCGAAAACGACAACTTTTTTGAAGTTACACTCGACTTTAAAAAGTTTGAATGCGATTTTCTTTACAGTCAGGACACTGCTTTTGGCTTTTCTTTTCTCGAATACACTCCGTACACTGCAACTTTGTTCGTTAGATTCAGGTTTATTGGCGACGGTATGTATTACGACGCGTATGATATTTTAAATCTCACAAAAAAAGACAGTTTCAAAACGCTTGTCTTCCACGAAAATTTCAGCGCACAGTCTATAATTGAAAAACTGCAGATTACAACAGATTTCATCGACAATCACTACGGTATTTTAAGCGCTTTAAGTCAAAACAAAGAACTTTACGATGAACTGTACCACAACAAAATCTTTGACTTTAAGACAGCTGTTTCCGACAAAGACACCGATTTCAAAGACTTTTTAGACTCTCCTACCGCAGACGCCTCAAAAATGTATCTTGACACGCTGAACAATTTCTACGGTTTCGCAGTAACGGAAGAAAACACAAAAAATTACAAAAGTTTCATAGCAAAAGGAGAAAATGAAAAGGCGGTTCAAACTCTTGAAAAGGAAAAGTCCAAAAACACTCTCACTGTTTTTGAACTGAACTTTTTAAAACATTTAAAAGACAATAGTTTTTCGATTGACGAAAACACGAAAGAATATGCAGAAAAAGAAATCAAAGCAAAGGAAAAGCAAGGAATTTATTTTCTTTTTTCTTTAATCATTTCAGTTGCGCTTTGGTTTGGAATTTCAAAACTATTTGCATTTTTAGGCTCAGAATTCATTTTCAAAGACGCAATGATTATTTCAAGCGCAAAGGTTTCTTTCTTTTTGAGTTTGCTCACAAGCATTTTTACCGTTATACCTATATTTAAATTGCTTGTAAAAATAACAAACAAAGAAATATATACTCTAATAATCGAATTGACGGGAATTGACAAAAAGCCGTACAAAATCTTGCCTAAATTTGCAATACCCGTTGCCATATTGGTCTTTGCCGTAAATTTCTATATCGGCGGCTGCGGTCTTGCAATCAAAAATGACAAAATTGTACGACACGATATATGGACTTTTTCGGTTCAAAATGAAGATATGAGCAACTACGACTTTTACGCTGTTGACGGTTATCTTGACAAAACCGACAGTTTTGTTGAAAGAAAATCTGTTTTGGTTATGGACAAACAGTCAAAAACTTTTTGGCAAACAAACTATGAGGATATTAAAAAAACAGATAAAATCGTACAACAAATAGAAAACAACGGCTTTGAACTGAAAAACATACAGACAGTAGAAAATTTAAGTGAAAAATAAGGAGCATTTTAATGAAAATTCTCGGAATAGAGTCATCTTGCGACGAAACCGCCGCTTCTGTTGTTGAAAACGGAAGAAAAGTTTTGTCAAATGTTATTGCGTCTTCTGTTGAAGAACACAAACTGTACGGAGGCGTCGTGCCCGAAATAGCATCGCGCCGACACGCAGAAGCAATTTCAAATGTTGTTAAAAAGGCGCTTGACGACGCAAACTGCACAATAGACGATATAGACGCAGTCGCAGTTACATACGCCCCGGGACTTATAGGCTCGCTGTTGGTCGGGGTAAACTTTGCAAAAGGTTTGTGTGCTTCGACAGGAAAGCCTCTTGTTCCCGTTCATCATCTGCGCGGACATATTGCGTCGAACTACATTTCAAGCAATATTGAACCGCCTATGCTTTGCCTTGTAGTAAGCGGAGGACACTCTCATATTACAATAGTGAAAAGTTACACCGAGTTTGAAGTCATAGGAAAAACCTGCGACGACGCGGCCGGCGAAGCGCTTGACAAAGCAGGCAGAACGCTCGGGCTTGAATATCCCGGCGGAATAAGCATTGACAAAATTTCAAAAAATGCAAATGAAAACGCCTACAAATTTACCCGTCCGAAAGTTCACGGAAGTGAATACGACTTCTCTTTCAGCGGTTTGAAAACCGCCGTAATAAACACCGTTCATAATGCAAAGCAAAAAGGGCAGGATATTAATACGGCTGACATTGCGGCTTCTTTTCAAAAAAGCGTTGTTGACTATCTTTGCGACAATTTAGAAAAGGCTGCAAAAAACTACGGCTATTCAAAAATTTGCCTTGCAGGAGGTGTTTCTGCAAACTCAAAACTCAGAGCGGAAATTGAAAAAATGTGCAAAAGAAACAACTACGAACTCTATTTACCCGAGCTGAGATATTGCGGAGATAACGCCGTAATGATAGCCTCCCAGGGATACTATGAGTACAAAGACAACAACATTGCCGATTTTGAGCTTAACGCTTATGCAACTATGCCAATAGACAGACCTATTTTTTAACAATTATTTTACATTGTTACTATTGCAAAAAGTACCAATTTTGTTATAATGTTAACAACAAAAAATAGTTTTAATTTTTTGAATATTATATAAGGGAGTATATATATGGAAAGACTTACCGAAAACAAATCAGTCCTTGCCTGGCTTGACGAAAAAATCGAACTTTTAAAGCCATCTAAAATCGTTTGGATTGACGGCTCTGACGAGCAAATTGCAGCTCTCAAAGCAGAAGCTTGTGAAACAGGCGAAATGATTAAACTTAATGAGGAACTTCTTCCGGACTGTTACCTTCACAGAACAGCAGAAAACGACGTTGCCCGTGTTGAAGACCGTACACTCATCTGTTCTAAAAACGAAAAAGATGCAGGTCCTACAAACCACTGGATGGACCCTGAAAAAGCATACAAAATGCTCTACGATATTGCGGCCGGTTCATATGAAGGCAGAACAATGTACATCATCCCTTACTCAATGGGTCCTGTAGGTTCTCCTTTCTCAAAAATCGGTATCGAAATTACAGACTCAATCTATGTTGTTCTCAATATGAACATTATGACAAGAGTCGGCAAAAATGTTCTTGAAGCACTCGGCGATTCTGAAGACTGGGTTAAAGGCTTACACGCAAAATGTAATGTTGACCCTGAAAACAGATGGATTTGCCAATTCCCTGAAGACAACACAATCATCTCTGTAAACTCAGCTTACGGCGGTAATGTTCTTCTCGGTAAAAAATGCTTTGCTCTTCGTATCGCTTCTTACCAAGGTAAAAATGAAGGCTGGCAGGCAGAACACATGCTCATTCTCGGTCTTCAAAATCCTGAAGGCGAAGTTAAATACATCTGCGCTGCATTCCCGTCAGCTTGCGGTAAGACAAACCTTGCAATGCTTATCCCACCGGAAATCTACACCAAAAAAGGTTACAAAGTATGGTGCGTAGGCGACGATATTTCTTGGATTAGAAAAGGCGAAGACGGCAGACTTTACGCTATCAACCCTGAAAACGGTTTCTTCGGCGTTGCTCCCGGTACAAATATGAAATCTAACCCGAACGCTCTCAAATCAACAATGAGCGGTACAATTTTCACAAACGTTTGCCACAACCTCGACAACAACACAGTTTGGTGGGAAGGTCTTGACAAAAATCCACCGACAAACGCTATCGATTGGACAGGCAAACCTTGGAACGGCGCTGTTGACGAGTCAAAAGGCGCTCATCCAAACTCAAGATTTACTGCTCCGGCTAAAAACTGCCCTTGCATTTCTCCTGAATTTGAAAACCCGCAGGGTGTTCCGATTTCTGCTATCGTATTCGGCGGCCGTCGTGCTAAACTCACTCCTCTCGTTTACCAATCAAAAGATTGGAACAACGGTGTATTCGTAGGTTCAATAATGGCTTCTGAAACAACAGCAGCTGCTGCAGGTGCTGTAGGCGTTGTTCGTCGTGACCCAATGGCTATGCTTCCTTTCTGTGGCTACAATATGGGCGACTACTGGAAACACTGGATTGAAATCGGCGAGTCTCTTGACCCTGAAAAAGCTCCTAAAATCTTCAATGTTAACTGGTTCAGAAAAGACGATGAAGGCAACTTCCTCTGGCCGGGATTCGGTGACAATATGCGTGTTCTTGAATGGATTATTGACCGTTGCGAAGGCAAAGCAGACGCTCAGGAAACAGCTATCGGTTACCTTCCGTATGCTAAAGACATCAACATTGAAGGTCTTGATATGACAACAGAAGACATCGACAAAATTCTTGATGTTGACAAAGACGCTTGGAAGAAAGAAGCAGAAGGCATTGAAGAATTCTATGCTAAATTCGGCGACACTCTTCCTGCTGAACTCGAAGAACAACTCGACAATCTTAAGGCTAACCTTGACAAATAATTTGTCAATACAGCAAAAAAATATATTAAAAGACGCTTCGTCAGGAGCGTCTTTTTTATTTTCAATATACAATATATTTTCTTCAAAATCATCTTAAACTCCTACAGATTTTCATATTTTAAATTTAGAGTATTGAAAATATAATGAATTTTATTTATAATATAACTTACTGACAAAAGAGTTTAAGGAGATTAATATGAACATCATTCCAAAACCGATAAAAGCACAAAAAACAGGTGGAAAGGTCAACTTTTCATCAAAAACATCATTAAACGGCGATTTTCTTCAAACTCAAAAATTTGCTGAAAAAGAACTTTCTGAAAAACAGCCTGCCGAAGAAAACAACATAAATTTTGTAAGGGACGACAAAATTCCCAAAGAAGGTTACAAAATTGAATGCAACGACAAAAACATTACCGTTATGGCAAGCGACGAAGCAGGCGCTTTTTACGCTTTTATGACGCTTTGCCAACTTTCAGCCGGTAAAAATTGCTTTGACGCAGTATATATTGAAGACGCGCCGAGATACCGCCACCGTGGATTTATGCTTGACAGCGCCCGACATTTTTGGAAAGTTGAAAAAGTGAAAGAAATCTTGTCATTTATGGCTTCCATAAAAATGAATATTTTTCACTGGCATCTCACAGACGACCAAGGTTGGAGAGTGGAAATAAAAAAATATCCGCTCCTCACACAAAAAGGCACAACGAGAGACAGCACTCCTCTTGCCGTCAAAGGTATGGAAAGCGGAAAAGGAAAACGCGATTTAAACAAATACGGCGAAGGTATGTTCTATTCTCAAGACGAGATACGCGATATTGTAGCATTTGCGAAAGAAAGACACATTGAAATCATACCTGAAATTGATATGCCGGGTCATCTTGTTGCAGCAATTGCCTGCTATCCCGAACTTTCCTGCACAGGAGAAGAAACAAGTGTTTCAAACAAATGGGGTATTCTTGACAATATCGGTTGCTGCGGCAAAGAAAATGTTTACACTTTTGCAAAAGATGTTATAGACGAACTTTGCGAACTTTTCCCCTACCCGTATTTCCACATCGGCGGAGACGAAGTTCCTAAAAAAAGATGGAAAGAGTGCCCGAAATGTCAGGCAAAAATCAAAGAACTCGGTTTAAAAGACGAAGACGCTCTTCAAGGCTACTTTACAAATGTCATCTGCGACTATCTCAGCAGTAAAGGCAGAAAAACAATAGGATGGAACGAAATACTCGACGCCGACAATCTTAACAAAGACATTGTTCCCCAATGGTGGATAATGAGAAAACCGATGGAAAAACTTGAACTCAAATGGCTTGCTGACGGCGGTGAAATGATTTTAACACACCACGACTATGTTTATATGGACCACGCATATGCTATCAGACCGTTAAAAAAGACATATAACTACGGTCCGCATTCAGTGAAAATTAAAGATGACAGCAACATAATCGGTGTAGAAGCACCGCAGTGGACAGAATACATACGAACAGAGAAAAAGCTTGACCTCAACACCTATACGCGACTTCTTGCAATTTCAGAAGTTGGTTGGACAAAACAGGAAAACAAAAACTACGATGATTTCATTGCAAGACTTGAGTCAATGAGAGAATATTTCAAATCTATCGGAATAAGAATTGCTCCGAAAAAAGTTTACAGCGGTAAAACTGTTTTTTCACTTTTCGGAACTTATGCTTTAGGATGGAAAAAGTGGGTAAAAAACCCTGATTTTGAACTTCCTATCGCCGAAAAATACGGTTTTTAACAGAAATCTTTATCTTTTCAATATTTGAATAACAAAAACACAAAATGCCGAAACAAAAAGTTTCGGCATTTTTTCATTTTCAGTATTTTATATAAATCTTTCAAACTTTTAGTTTTGACAAAAGCAATTAAAATATATTTACTTTACACAATATAAAAATGAAAAAACGCTCGGGTAAACCGAGCGTTTAAATACTGTTTCAACAGCAGAAATCAGTCTGTTGTGTATGGAAGAAGAGCAACCTGACGAGCTCTTTTGATAGCTGTTGTAAGTTCTCTTTGGTGTTTAGCGCAAGTACCTGTTACTCTGCGAGGAAGAATTTTTGCTCTCTCAGAAGTATATTTCTTGAGCTTAGAAATGTCTTTGTAATCGATTTCTTCTACTTTATCTACACAAAAAGCACAAACTTTTCTTCTGCCTTTTCTTGCACGATTTTTATCGTATGCCATAATAAGTTTCCTCCTTATTTATTTTTCCTTCTTAGAAGGGAAGGTCGTCGTCATCGTCAATGATTACTTCAAAACTCTTGTCGTTTGCACTGGCAAAACTCGGAGCAGGCTCAGACGGAGCAAATGCAGGATTGACTGTATTGCTTTCTGACTTTGAGCCACAGAAAGAAACATTGCTTGCAACAACGGTTACGCTTTTACGCTTATTTCCGCCTTGGTCTGTATAACTGTCTGTCTGAATTGAACCTTCAACAGCAATCATATCGCCTTTATGGAAATAGCGCGAGATGAATTCAGCAGTTTGACGCCATGCTGTAACATCAATGAAGTCTGCTTTGCGTTCGTCGCCCTGACGCTGAAAGCGTCTGTCAACAGCAACCTGAATACGCACTACAGAAACACCCGACGGTGTTGTACGAAGTTCGGGCTCGAATGTTAATCTGCCCATAAGCACTACATTATTAAGCATAGTAACTCCTCCTTAGTTCTTCGCAACGATGAGTGAACGAAGAACGCCGTCTGTGATATTGATTACACGGTCAAGCTCAGCCGGGAAGTTTTCGTCAGCACTAAATTGAGCAATGTAGTAGTAACCCTCTGTTTCGTAGTTGATTGGGTAAGCGAGTTTTCTTTTACCCCATTCATCAACTTCACCGAGAGTGCCGTTTTTGCTAATCATTTCGCTGAACTTAGCCTTGAGAGCCTCAACTGCTTCTTCTCCTTTAGAAAGAGAGAAAACTAAAACAAGTTCGTAATTTTTAACTGCCACTATCAGCACCTCCTTTTGGACTTTTGGCCCCGATATCCTCGGAGCAAGGATGCCGCTTTTAACGGCTTGTAATATTATATCAGACAAGCAATCTAAAGTCAATATCTTTTTACGACTTCGAGTACCTGTGCAATATCATCTATATTTGGTACATCGTCTCGCAAAGAGCAGTTTTTAAACCAGCCGACATTCATTCTGACGGCTTTCATACCTGCTTTGAGCGATGCATTAATATCATTTTCGGGATGGTCTCCGACATACGCACACTCTTCAATATTCAAATTGTATTTTTCAGCAACATACTTAAAAATTTGTGGGTCGGGTTTATGTATTCCGACATCTCCGCTGACCACAAGGAAATCACAAAAATCAAGCAAACCGCTCAGTTCAAGTTTTTTATGCTGCAAATTTGACGGACCGTTCGTCAAGACACCGACAATATATCCGTCTTTTTTTAACTTTTCAAGAACGGTTTTTGAGTTTTGATAAACCTTTATAAAGTACGGGAAATTCACATTATAATAATCTATTAAAAAATCGTTGTCGGGTGCATCTTTCCAATACCATCTGCTTTTTAAAGTATTGTAATAGTCGTTACCTTGCGTATATCCTCCGCCGCAAAGCGATACCATATCTTCTGCGCGCTTTTTCTTTTCTTCGTCGCTTATATTCGGAAAAAAGTGATTTAAAAACGACAAAACATAGTCATCAAAAGCAAGAGTTCTGTCGTGCAATGTTTCGTCAAAATCAAACAATACTGCTTTTATCGTACTCAAGCTGTGCTTTCAACTCCTCTACATTTTTAAACAACTTTTCTTTTCTCAAATATCTGACAAGTTCAACTCTGATAATTTTCCCGTACAAATCGCCTTCAAAATCAAAAATATGCGTTTCACAAATCGGTTTTTCCAATTTCCAAGTAGGTCTTACCCCTATATTTGTAAAGGACTTGTACAGTTTTCCGTCAACTTCCGTTCTGCTTTCATAGACGCCGAACATAGGAACAATCAAGCCTTCGGGCAGATACTGATTTATCGTTGAAAAATTGATTGTTCTTCCGCGAGCATCGCCATGCACAACCTCTGCTTCAAAAGTAAAATTGTAGCCGAGCATTTCATTTGCCGACTCTATATCTCCGTTTGAAACAGCATTTCTTATTCTTGTAGAACTTATCGGCTCGCCGTTATAGTCTAAATGTTCAAGTATTCTGACCCAAACATCTTTTTTTTCGCAATAATTTCGCATATCAACGGCAGACCAAGACGCATTTTTTCCAAACCTGAAATTAAAACCGCACAAAACTGTTTCTGCACCCAATTCTTTGAAAAGAATTCCCTCAATGAATGCTTCTCCGCTCATTTGCTTTATTTTTTCAAAATCTGCAAACTGAGCATTTGGAAAACGCTTTTCAAAAATACTTTTTTGCAAAAGCGAAAAACGATTGTTCACACAATAAATCGTAACATCTTCTGCGCCCGTGGAAACGACGCGATGAGCTCTGTGCATGCCGTCAAAATCGCCGAGTGCGACTGCTTTTCTTAACTTCTCTTTTGACATATTTTCAATCTCTTTTTGTTAAAAGTCTTTTAACTTTCAGGTCTTGCTCCGATAATTCACCGAGACCTAAAAATATTTTTTCGTTTGAATAAACTCTATAAATACCGTCTTCTAAATTTTTCTTCAGTCTTTCTCGCATCAGTGAACCGCCGTTTGAAAATCTGCGGCTTTGCGCCTCGCTGATATAAACAGATTTATAGCACTCAAAAAGTTTTTCGACAGGAACAACGACACTGCAAAAATCGTTTGAAGTATCTTTGATGTTTTGCAGATGTTCAAGAGTAACGCAGTCGGACAAATCTATGCCCATTGCTTTCGTCCTGACAAGTGAGGTCATTGTTGCTCCGCACCCGAGTTTTCTGCCAAAATCGTCAATGATACTTCTGACATAAGTTCCTTTTGAACACAAAAGTTCAATTTTCCCCTTTCCGAGTTTCTCGTCAAACTCCAAAAGGTCAAGTTCCTTTACCTCAACTTCTCTTGCCTGCCGTTCAACTTCTATACCTTTTCGTGCCAAGTCGTAAAGTCTTTGACCGTCAACACTTACGGCGGAATACATAGGAGGAACCTGGCTGATTGTTCCTTTAAAATTCAAAAGAACACTCTGCACTTCTTCTCTTGTAACGGAAAAACTGTTTTTTTCCAGAACTTCGCCCGTAATATCCAAAGTATCTGTTACTATACCGAGTTGAAATTCTGCGATATAGCCTTTATCGCTGTCGGGCAAAAAATCTATGAACCTTGTTGCTCCGCCGAGCATAATAGGTAAAACACCTGTTGCCATAGGGTCAAGTGTGCCTGTATGACCGCACTTTTTTTCACGAGTTATGCCTCTGACTTTTGCAACTGCCGAAAAAGATGTAATACCGTTCGGTTTATTTAAACAAATAAGCCCTGTCATTCTATAAACTCACCACATTGTTTTAAAAGCATTTTTGTTGCATTTTCAACATCTGCGTCGATTTTGCAGGCAGCGGCGGCTTTGTGCCCTCCTCCGCCGAAACAAGACGCAAGTTTTGAAGCGTCAACCGATTCATAAGTTCTGATAGACGCTTTGCAGGTGCCGTCCTCTTTTTCCTTGAGCATTATACCGATTTCGGTACCCTCAACCTGTCGTGTGAGAGGTGTCAGCGCCTCTGTTTCAATCTCGCTCGAGCCTGTAATTTTGTACATTTGCTGAGTTACGGTTATGATTGCAACTTTGCCGTCATAGTAGAACTTCATTCCCTCAAGCGCAAGGCGCTCAAGATGAGCGTAAGTTTTTGTCTTTGTTTCAAACATTTTTCTGTTTATCATTGCATTGTCAGCACCGTATTTCACAAGTTCTGCCGCAACAGAAAAAGTATTTGCCGTTGTGTTCGCAAATCTGAAACAACCCGTATCTGTTGAAATGCCTGTGTACAGACAGTCTGCAACTGTTTTTGTAACAGTTGCGCCCAATTCTTTAATGACATCGAAAACTATTTCACAACAAGACGCGGAATCGCTGTCGAGCAAAATATTTTCTGCATAGTTTGTATTTGTAGCGTGATGGTCAATACAAAGATTGATTTTTCCGCTGAAATCTTTTTGCAGTCTGCCGAGCAAAGTTTCTGTTGCAACATCTACTGCAACAATATATTTACAGTCAAATTCCAATGTTTCAACATTTTCATAGATATAACTGTACTTTACGGGAAATTCGTCGGCATTTATAACATTTGCTTTTTTACCTATTTGTCTGAGTGCCAAACACAACGCAAACCCGCTTCCGAGCGTATCGCCGTCGGGATGCGCATGTGTTAAAATAAGGAAATTATCTTTTTCTTTGAGCAACTGTACACATTGCTTAATATCAATATTCATTTTCTTCTCTATCCTTTAGTTTATCAAACATGGCCATACCTTTTTCAACCGAATCGTCGGCAATGAATTTAAGTTCGGGGCTTTTTCTCAGATGAAGTCTGTTTGAAATTTCGCGACGGATATATCCCGAAGCGGCGCTGAGCCCTTTTACAGACTCCTTCGCCGTTTCTATACCCTCAATCGCGCTGATATAAACTTTAGCATAACTCAAATCGTTGGTAACATCGACCTTAACGACTGTCAACATTCCCTTAATGCGAGGGTCTTTCAACTCGCGCATTATTGAAACAATTTCTCTTTTTATATCTTCCGATAATCTGTCTGAATGAAAACCGGGCATATAAACACATCCTTTAATCTCTATATTCTTCTGTAATATAACATTCAAATATATCGCCGACTGCTATATCGTTCCAATTTTCAAGTGATACACCGCATTCGTAACCCGATGAAACATCTTTAACATCGTCCTTAAATCTCTTGAGCGACGCGATAGGCGCTTCGCCGATTTGCTTGCCGTTTCTTATGATACGGCACTTGCCCTCTTTACGAATTACACCGCCTGTAACAAGCGAACCTGCGATTGTTCCTGCGCTTGAAACTTTGTAAACTTCACGAACTTCGATAGTACCTGTATCAACATCGCGATATTTAGGTGCACGCATACCGCGCATTGCGTTTGTAATATCTTCAATAGCGTCATAAATAATTTTATAAGTTTTAATTTCAACTCCGTCTTTTTGAGCGTTGTCATTTGCAACCTGGTCAACACCGACATTGAAACCTACTATGATTGCATTTGAAGCCGAAGCAAGCATTACATCGTTTTCGTTGACAGTACCTACGCCGCCTAAAACAATTTTTACGCGAACTTCGTCATTTTCAATTTCAAGAAGACTTTGTTTAACGGCCTCAACAGAACCCTGAACATCCGCTTTAACGATAATATTGAGTTCTTTCATCTCTCCGTCTTTTAATGTTTCAAAAAGATTTTCAAGGTTAACATTCGGAACATTGCCCAAACGCTTATTCTTTTCTGCTTCTTTTCTCTGCTCAACAAGTTGTCTTGCAAGTCTTTCGTCCGAAGCAACATCGAACTCGTCTCCGCTCATCGGAGCGTGGTCAAGACCCATAATCTCAACAGGAACCGACGGACCTGCCGATTCTATCTTATTTCCTCTGCAATCCACCATTGCTCTGATTTTGCCGACAGAAGTGCCTGCAACAACAATATCGCCCGAATGAAGCGTTCCGTTTTGAACAAGAAGTGTAGCAATAGGACCTCTGCCCTTATCAAGTTTTGCCTCGATAACAACACCTTTTGCGGCTCTGTCGGGATTTGCACGAAGTTCTGCCATCTCTGCAACGAGGAGAATTGTTTCAAGAAGTTTATCAATACCCTCTCTTGTTTTAGCAGAAACAGGAACGCAAATTACATCGCCGCCCCACTCCTCAGGAACAAGAGAATACTCTGTGAGTTGTTGTTTAACTCTGTCGGGATTTGCGGCTTCTTTGTCCATTTTGTTTATTGCAACTATGATGTCAACGCCTGCCGCTTTTGCGTGGTTGATTGCTTCAACAGTCTGAGGCATTATACCGTCGTCTGCCGCAACAACAAGAACTGCAATATCTGTTGACATTGCGCCCCTTGCACGCATTGCCGTAAATGCTGCGTGTCCCGGAGTGTCAAGGAAAGTGATTTTTTCATCTCCGCAACTTACCTGATATGCACCGATATGCTGAGTGATACCGCCTGCTTCTCCAGATGTTACGCTTGTATTTCTGATAGCGTCAAGGATAGAAGTTTTACCGTGGTCAACATGGCCCATTACACAAACAACAGGACTTCTCGGTACTGTGTTTTCCTCTGTATCCTCTGTATCTTCGATGATTTGCTCTTCGATTGAAACTTCTACTTTCTTTTCAACCTTTGCGCCGAGTTCTGTTGCAACGATTTCTGCCGTTTCAAAATCTATTGTTTCGTTGATTGTTGCAGAAACGCCGAGTTCAAAAGTCTTTTTAATTACTTCTGCGGCAGTCATTCTGAGCAAAGAAGCAAGTTCTGCGATTGTAATTTCCTCGGGAATCTTAACAACGATTTTCTGTTTCTTTCTCTGTTCCTTAATTCTTGCAAGTCGTTGCTGCTCTGTTTCTCTTTTTGAGTGAGCGTGCATGCCCTGAGGTCTTTTCTTTCTGTACTGTTTACTTTTTTGATTGAGTTTTTGTTTTGTAGAAAAATCGTTGATAGACTGCGAAGGCGCAATATCCTCATACTTTTGGTTATATTTTTCAAGGTCGATATTGCTTGAACGGGTGTCAACATGGTGTGTCGCGCCCTTTGTTCTTGCCTGCGGTACGGCGTCTGCTTTTTTCTTTGCCTTTTCTTCTGCTCTTTTAGCAGCCTGTTCTGCCATTTGCAAAATAGCGGCCTGTGCCTGTTGCTTTTTGTTCGGCTGTTTTTTTACAGATTTTTTATCGTCTGATTTTGTAAATCTTTTCAAATACTTTTCTTCATCATTATTTGAAGAAGACTGTGTTAATTTTTCTACTATAACATCAAGGTCCTGTTCCGAAAGAACATTGTTGGCCTTTTTAGGTGTTCCGTCCGAATATTCGGAAAGAATATCTATAATTTCTTTGTTTTTCTTTCCGAAGTCTGCGGCAACATCTGAAAGTTTTTGTTTTATTACCATAAACAAATCCTCCTTGATTCTTTTGTTTAATTTAACAATTTTTCTATTCCTTTTGCAAAGTTTGCGTCTTCAATACTTACGATACCGCAACGCATTCCTGTTGAAAAATACAAAGCGTTCATATCAAAATTCATAAAATACAAAGGAACGGAAATTTGATGATTTTTGCACAATGTCGTGATTTCGCTCACTCTTTTTTCGGAAACATCCGAACAAATCAAAATACACTTTGCTTTTTTATTGACAACAGATTTAACAACTGCGTCGTGCCCTTTGCAGACTGCACCCGCGCGTCTTGCAAAACCTATCATTGAAAGTACCTTTTGTTCATTCATTGTTTATTTCCTTTTTCAACTGTTCAAAAACATCGTCGTCTATTTTCATCTTGAAAACATTTTCAAGCGAATGTTTTTTTATTGCAAGCGTCAGGCACTTTTCATTGTTGCAAATATATGCTCCTCTGCCTGATTTTTTGCCTGTTTTGTCTATTGAAATATCGCCCTCGGGACTTTTCACAACTCTGATTAAACTGTTTTTTTCAAATCTTTCGCGACATCCCGAGCACATTCTCATAGGAATATGTTTTTCTTTCAAGCAAATCACTTCCTAACCGAATTATTCTGCTTCACCTGTATAAAAACCGCTTTCGGGTTTAATATCTATTTTCCAATTTGTAAGTTTAGCGGCAAGTCTTACATTTTGACCTTTGTTACCGATTGCAAGGCTGAGTTGGTCGTCGGGAACTGTTGCTCTGCATGACTTCACTGCTTCGTCGAGGATTTCAACAGAAATGACATCGCTCGGAGCAAGCGCCGCCGAAATGAACTCTGTCGGGTCTTCGCTGTACTTAACAATATCTATTTTTTCTCCGCCGAGCGCTTCCACTATTGTTGAAACACGCTGACCTCTCGGACCGATACAAGAACCTACGGGGTCAACATTTTCGTCTTTGCTGTAAACTGCGATTTTTGTTCTTGAACCTGCTTCACGGGAAACTGACTTAATTTCTATTGTTCCGTCATAGATTTCAGGAACTTCTGTTTCAAAAAGACGGCGTACAAGCCCCGGATGTGTTCTTGAAATCATTATCTTTGGACCTTTACCGCTTTCTTTAACATCTACAACAAATATTTTAATAAGTGAATCTTCAACTAAAACTTCACCCGGCACCTGTTCTGACTTAGGAAGAACTGCCTCGCTCTTTCCTATCTCAAGTGTTGCATTGCCTGTAATCGGGTCGATTTTTACAACTTTTGCAGTGAGAAGTTCTTGATTTTTACTCTGGAACTCTTTGTACATTTGGCTTCTTTCTGCTTCGCGAATGCCCTGTCTGATGACATGCTTTGCAGTTTGGGCAACAACTCTGCCGAGATTTTTTGTTTTTATCGGAATATCTATTGTTCCGCCGATTTTTGCACTTTTTTTGATTTGCTGTGCCTGTTCCAAAGTCAAGTCTGTGTCTTCGTCTTCAATTTCTTCTACAACATTTTTTGTTGCATACACTTTGATTTTTTGTTTGTCGGGGTCAATATCGCAATGAACAATATCTTTACCGCCGAAATCGTGCTTTGATGCAACAATAATTGCGGCTGAAATCTTTTCAAAAAGATAGTCTGCCGGTATTCCCTTTTCCTGTTCAAGCATGCGAACTGCCTCAAAAAATTCTTTGCTCATTTTTTCTGTATTCCTCCGTAGTTAAATTTCCTGTTTGAAATCGTTTATATCGAAATCGTCAAGTTTGACGAAAGACGAGTCTTTTTTATTTACCTTGATTTCTTTGCCGTCCTGCAAAACAAGTGTGATTTCTCCGTTTTGATAGTCTGTCATTTTACCTGTAAAATCACGAACATTGTCAATAGGGCGAATTGTCCGCAAGATTACAGAACTGCCTACGAACTTTTCAAAATGTTCGTCTTTAACAAGTTCACGCTCAATACCGGGCGAAGACACCTCTAACATATAACTTTGCTTGATAGGGTCTGCTTCGTCAAGCGGTTTTGTAACGGCGCGGGTAAGATTGACGCAATCGTCAACGGAAACTCCGCCGTCTTTGTCTATGAAAACACGCAGATACCACTGCGAGCCTTCTTTGACAAAACGCACATCCCAAATATCTAAACCGAGTTCATCTGCAAACGGTTTGATTATCTCGGCAATGCGCTCAACTGTATTTTTACCTGCCATAAGCCAAAAAACTCCCTTATAATAATTTGAGAGCGAACCTTTCGGCTCACTCTCACCTTGAGAATATAGAATTACTACCTATATAATATCACAACTTATTCAAATGTCAAGACTTATATTATAATAAAATTAGATATTATATAATATATTATAAGTATTACCTGTTAAATATAATTATTGTAATAAAATATTAAATGATATTCTGCTGATATATTTTTAAATTTTCACAATTTTAGTTTAAACTATACATTGGAAACACCTTCTTTATTTCTATATAATAATATTAAACAAATAAACTATATATAAAGTAATACAGTGCTGCAAAATTATCTAAATAACTTTGGTTAGATTCAGGAACCGGGTTTGTAAAAAATCCAAAAGCAATCACAATAAAAATGAATATTAAAACAATGATTTCAAATTTATTTGTTTTTTTATAATTACTTATTCTGTCAACTCTTTTTCTAATATTAAATTCATTAAAATAAAAAGGATTTTTTCCAAACAAAAAACTACCTTTTTGAGCAAAATATTGTGATTTATTCAATAACATTTCAGATAAAAATTTAGTGTATTCGTTGCATTGCTTCTTTGATATTTTTTTTATAATTTTTTCATCGCAATATAATTCCAAATCATTTGAAAACTGTTTATAGGCAACCCACACTAAAGGATTATACCAATTAATGATTAAAATGATATAAGCGATTAGTTTAGTCCAATTATAAAAACATTCAGCATGTACATCTTCATATTTAACAAGATATTCTAAATCTTTTTCATTAGTTTCAAAAGGAATATATATTTTAGGCTTTATCAATCCAAAAACAAACGACGAACCTATGCTGTCGTTCAGCCAAATGTTATCTTTTAATATTACAGATGTTTTGAAACTTTTCCACAATTTAATATAATTTATCACTGACAATACCACAAAAATCAGTATACCTGCTATCCAAATTACCGTAAAAATCTTAAAAAAGGTTACAAGGGCACCCATAGGAACACTTATTCCCTCAAAATATTTATCTGCCAAAGCCTCATTTATGCCATAATCAAAAAACTCAATTCCCGTATTAATTTTAAAACTGTAACTATTTTCATAAAGATACCTCTTATCAAAAGTTTTTATACCGGGTATCATACTGAGATGTGTTTCGAAACAAGCAGGTATAATCATTCTAATCCAAACCATACACCACAATATACAATTAAAAACTTTTGGTGTTCTTTTTAAAAATAGCCTTAAAATTAAAACTATTATAATCATCCAACACGCCACCATGCTCAAATTAAAAAAATCAACAACAATAAATTTCATATTATCACCATTTTCAATTAGCACTAAATAAAAACATATTTTTTAAATATACTTACCCTTATTTTATTTTTAACATACTTATACCATAGAGTCAATATGCCTGCAAATAAACAACTCAGATAATTCAAAAAAATTAAAAAGGGTGTCAAAGACACCCTTTTTAATTATGACAAATGATGGATGAAAAGACCTGACAGAAGTTTCGGCTCAAACCAAGTCGATTTGGGAGGCATAATCATGCCTGCATCGGCGATTGCAATTAAATCGTCAACTGTTGTCGGAAACATTGAGAAAGCCACTGTCATATCTGTTGCGACACGGCGTTCAAGTTCGCCTATTCCTCTTATACCGCCGACAAAATCTATTCTTTTATCTGTTCGAGGGTCGCCTATTGCCAAAATCGGAGCAAGCAAGTTGTCGTACAAAATGCTTACATCGAGTCTTGCAACAGGGTCCGTTTCATCTATGAACTCACTCTTTGCCTCGAGTTCATACCATTTTTTATTGAGATACATACCGAAAGTATGGCGTTTGAACGGTTTACAGCTTTTGAACGGTCCGCCTGTTCTTTCCGTTACAGTAAACTTTTCTTTTACCTTTTCAACAAACTCCTCTTCCGTATAACCGTTGAGATCTTTTACAACCCTGTTATAGTCCATAATCTCGAGTTCATTGTCAGGAAATGCAACGCAAAGGAAAAAGTTGAACTCTTCCTCGCCCGTATAGTTGCCGTTTTCTCTTCTTTTTAATCCGACTTTAACGGCAGACGCGCAGCGATGATGACCGTCTGCAATATACAAACTGTCTATTGATGCAAAACACTCTTTGATTTTCGCAATGACTTCATCGTCATCAATCACCCAAACAGTGTTTTTAACTTCGTCTTGTTCAAAGTCATAGACCGGATGATTTTCGGACATCCAAGTAGAAGTTATCATATCTAAAAGCAGATTTTTTCTGTAAGTGAGAAAAATCGGTCCTGTATTTGCATTGCAGGTATCTACATGTCTGATACGGTCTTGTTCCTTTTCTTCTCGGGTAAACTCGTGCTTTTTAATATTGCCGTTTATATAGTCATCTATTGACGCACAGCCGACAATACCTGTCTGACTGCGTGAGCCGACAGTTTGCTTGTAAATATAAAGACACGGTTTTTCATCTTGAATCAAGTCGCCGTTTTGTTCCAATTCCAAAAGATTTTGGTGAGCTTTTTCGTAAACTTCATCGGAATAAATATCTGTTCCTTCAGGCAAATCCACCTCTGCTCTGTCAACATGAAGAAAAGACAGCGGATTTCCCTCAACCATTTCTCTTGCCTCTGCACTGCTCATAACATCGTACGGAAGTGCAGGAATTTTGCTTTGATTTTCTTCTGAAGGACGAAAAGCCCTGAACGGTCTTAAAACAGCCATAATTTTTACCTCTGCTTATTTTTATAGTAGATTATTCTCAGACCATCTAAAAGAAGGTCGTTGTCAACTATCGGATTGCACTCACAGTGCTTTGCGATTGACTCGCCGAATCCTCCTGTTACAATAACAGTCGCTTTTTCGCCGAGTTCGTTTTCAAACCTTTTTACAAGTCCGTCTATCATAGCCGAAGTGCCGTAAACAGCGCCTGTACGCATACAATCGGTAGTATTGGTACCTATCGCTTTCGGAGGTGCCGTAAGATTGATTTGCGGAAGTTGAGCAGTTTTGCTTGAAAGTGCATTGTACGCAGTTTTTATTCCGCACAAAATTGCTCCGCCTCTGTATGTAGCCGTACTGTCAATAACAGAAACGGTGATAGCAGTGCCCAAATCACAAACAATTTGAGGAAGCGGATACTTTGCAATACTTCCTGCCGTACCGACTACCATATCTGCGCCCAATTCACCCGGATTGTCAATTTTGATATTGAACCCTGTTTTTATGCCCGGTCCGACTGTCATAGGTTTTTTTCCGCAAATAATATATACAGCCTCCGATATGGTATCTATCAAAGCAGGCACAACGGAAGATATGACAGCGCCCTCAAAATCATTGACCTGTATATTTTTGATTGAAAACAAAGAATGCAGTTTAACCGCATATTCTTCAACAGTTTCTGAAATATTTGTTGAAAGTCTTGCTTTAAAGACTAAATCTTCTCCGTCAAAACATCCGAGCACAATATTTGTATTTCCTACATCTATAACTAAAATCATTAAAAATCTTCCCTATTAATTTTTGACACTGAAAGCGCTTTTGAAACTGCGCCTGCAAGAATACAGCAAGCCGGCATCTCAAGTGCGCCGTTTATGCCCACAAAAGCAACGACAAACGCCCCTATTCCCAAGCCCTGAGAGTTCATTGACTGAATAAAGTCTGTCTGCCAGAAACAAAGCATCAGCATTGACATAAAAAACAAAGTATTAAAAAGCGCGGTCAAAAGACCTGTAGCAAAATAGCTGACTGTTTTTGTCTTGTCTATTTTCATTGCGCCTTTAAACACAAGTCCCGAAAGCCAGCCGACAAGCAAACGAGTCGGTACGCAAACAAGAAATGTGAGAAACGGGTTGATGCCGAGCAGTGCTGCGCCGAATGCACTCATTCCGAAAACGCACTGCAAAAACGAAGTTATACCGAATACAAGTCCTAAAACGGCTCCTGCTGTCGGTCCCATAACCATTGCTCCGATTGCCACCGGCACTGTAATGAGGCTGATTTCAAGCCCTGCGGTTTTAATGTAGCCAAGTCCCGTAAATGCCATTACAATAATAATGGCAATGAGAATTCCGAGTTGGGTCATTCTCAAAATCTTTTTGTTTTTCATATTAAATTTTCCTTTCTGCTGCTGTTCCTTAATGTCAAAAACAAGTTTGACGGCGGATACAACGCAACATAATTATACAATGTATATTCAAAAAAGTAAAGAAAAATGTCCGTATCAAGCCAAATTCGACCGACACGGACATAAAAAAATCAAAAATTCAAAACACCCAAATGTTCAAGCAAAATTTTGAGTCCGATTAAAATAAGTATCAGACCGCCTGCAAACTCTGCCTTTGATTTATACTTAACACCGAAAACATTGCCTATTTTTACGCCGACAACAGACAAAACAAACGTAACAACACCGATTATCAAAACTGCAAGGTAAACATTTATGCCCGGAATTATTCCGAATGTAATACCTACTGCAAGCGCGTCTATACTCGTTGCAACCGCAAGCAAAAACATTGTTTTAAACGCAAGAGAATCGTCTGTTTTTTCTTCCTCTTTCGACAACGCTTCTTTAACCATATTTGCGCCGATTAAAACGAGAAGTGCAAACGCAACCCAATGGTCAACATTTTCTATATACTTTTTGAAATTCTTTCCGAGAAAATATCCTGCAAGAGGCATTAGTCCCTGAAACCCTCCGAACCAAAGACCGACTATACAGGAATTTTTAAAATTAATTTTTTTCAACGCAAGCCCTTTACAAATAGACACCGCAAAAGCGTCCATTGCCAAACCGAGCGCTATTAAAATCAGTTCTGTAAAATTCATAACTTCACCTTTATTTTTTACAATTTTCGCAAAATGAATTGCCGATATGCTTTCCCATATCGGCAGTTCACTAAAGTATTTATAATATTATCACAAAATAATCATATTAACAACAATTATTTTGCTTGTTTTTCTTTTTCGGCTTCTTGTTCTGCAATTTCAGCTGCTTTTTCTGCTTCTATTGTAGATTTTTTCTTTCTATGAATTATAAATCTGTTACAAGGATATGTCCAAAGTCCCGGAATAGCCATACCTATCAATTTAGAAACTATTGTTCCCAAAACATTCAAGTCTTTTTGTGCAAAAAACTCTGTTACCGTACCTTCGCAAAACGGCCCTATAACAAAAGAGTTCATCGCTATTGTAAACACTACCATTATGACATACAAGAATGTGCTTAATGCAACATTTGCATCTGCCTTAAACGATACTTTTCTGTTCAAAACAAAAGCAATTCCATAGCCGATTGTTGTTGAAATCAAATATGAATAAAAGGTACACTTATCATTTCCGAAAGTTGCAAAAATTCCCGTAACAGGTTCTCCCGCCAAACTTTTAAATACGAGATTTATAAGCAACACATGAACGATAAGTTCTACTATATTTGACAATCCGCCTGAAACACACCACATTACAAATTTATAAAGTTCCTTATGCTTTTTTTCAAAATTACTTAAAAAATTGTTTTTTTCAGCCATTTTTACTTCCTCCGTTTAAAACAGGTTTATCATAAGAACAATTATTAAAACTATAACGGCAACAATGCCTAAGAGATGCAAAATCATAGGAATTGCAGCGTCAACAGTTTCGGGAAGTTGTCTTTGTATCCAATCTGTTACAGGTTTGCTTACTTTCTTGCCGACCAAATCTTTGAAAATCGCCGTTCTTGTTTCATATTTTCGAGGGTTATTTTCATCTATTTCAAAAATTCTGACTCCGCGATAAACGCCGTTGCCGTAAACATTAAAACCGCTTGATTGAGTAAATCCGAGATCCATACCCTTATAATTTCCGACAAAACTGTTTTTATGGTCGTGTCCTACATACACACCGAGAACATCGCCTTTTTCATTGAGAACATCGAACTCGCCTGTATTAATATCGGGAATTGACGGTGCTTCAACGAAAAAGTCGCCTTTTTTACAAGTATCTCCGAGAACATACCACTCATTTTTATGAGTTCTGAAAGTTCTGACTGCACCTTTTGTACCGCGCTTTACTCTTTTTAAAACATTGTAAAACTCGGGCATGGGAATATGCTGAAACACGAGCGACGGAACATAGTCGCCGTTTTTCTCTTTCAAACTTTCTCTTTTATTTTTATACCAATTCAGTATTTTTTCATCTACAGGCTCGTATCCGCCGCCTTTTTTATCCGTACCTGAATCTATCAAATAAACGGCAAAAGCGGTTTTGTCCGAATCGGACGCTTTAATCTCTATACAACTTGTTCCTCCGCCGTCTATACCTTCTGCCTGTTCACCGACGCAACAGCCTATTTTCTTGTAAATACCGTTCAACTGCTCTGCGTTTGAAATGCCTACCTGTCTGTCGTGGTTGCCGAAAGTTACACAAAACGGAATATTTCTTTTTGTAACAGGTTCAAGCAAAGTTCTGATTGTTTTTGCAACAGCGTTTTCAAGTTCTTTGCCCTTTCCTTTATATGTAACACCGTAGCCTTTGATTTGGTCGCCCGTATAAACAACCAAATCGGGTTTTTCTTTTTCCACCGCCGAGTCAATGAGTGCAACGGTATCGGGCGAAACCGACGGAATTTCCTGCATATCGGTTATTTGCATTATCTTAAACTTTTTGTCTTTTTTAAACTTCAACATACTTTTATTTCTCCTCTAATCTGCTTTGCCTACAAAAACTAAGCAATAACATTAAAATAAAGAATTACAAGCGCACCGAGAACTATTCTGTACCAACCGAAAACAGTAAAATCGTGCTTTTTGATATATCCGACCAAAAATTTAATGGCAAGAATTGAAACAACAAACGCAACCGCCATACCTATCAAAAGAATTGCAACTTCTTCGGCAGTATAGTTAAATCCAAATTTCAGTAATTTGAGCGCACTTGCGCCAACCATTACGGGAACTGCAAGGTAAAATGTATATTCTGCCGCAACCTGTCTCGAAATGCCTATCATCAAAGCGCCCAAAATAGTCGCACCGCTTCTTGATGTACCCGGGAAAACAGCGGCAATCAGTTGAAACAAACCTATTATAAACGCAGACTTATACGAAAGTTCGGCAATGGAACTGACGCCTGAACTTTTGCCCTTATTTAACTTTTCAATAACTATAAAAGCAATACCGAAAACGATGAGTGTAACAGAAATTGTCTGCCAATTATAAAACAGTTCATCTATTTTATCGTCAAAAAAAACGCCGACTATCGCTGCCGGGACGCATGAAACAATTATCTTGCCCCACATAGACATTGTATCTTTTTTTACATACAACTTTTTTGTATCCTGTTTCAAACCGAACGGCAAAAGTTGATTGAAATATAAAACAACAACAGCCATTATTGCGCCGAGTTGAATTACTACAAAGAACATTTCTTTGAACGCATCGGAAACATTTAACTTGATAAATTCATCTACAAGAATCATATGACCCGTAGAACTGATAGGCAGCCATTCACTGATTCCCTCTACAATGCCGAGAAAAATCGCTTTTAAAATTTCTACAAAATCCATAAAATCCAACTTTCTTTAAATATATAGAACTACATACAATGTAAAGTATATCACACTGTAAAATTCAAAGTAAACAACAAATTCAATGTTTTATATAGAATTATGAAAAATTTTACTTATCAATTACAAAATAGAAGTAAATTAACTGATTTATTACATTTTTTTATCCTGTAAATATTTCTGATAGCCTTTAAGGGCTATTTTTTTTCGTTTTCGCCCGACCTTATGTAAGGGCTTTTACAAAAAGGAGGAAATATGGCAAGAAAGAAAAAAAGCACAAAAGAAGAAGTATGCGACGGTTTAAAGCGCTTGGCTTTCGGTGATGTTACAGACGCGGTTACTCTTCTTTTTGCAGACGACAACATCAGCAATGAAAAAATCAAATCTTTAGACTTATTTTGCATCAGCGAAATTAAAAAAGCACGGGCAGGTGCAATGGAAATTAAATTTTTCGACAGGCAAAAGGCTCTTGAAAAACTTTTTGAACTATCATCTAAAGAAAGCAACGAAACCATGAGTTTTTACGCTGCTCTTGAAGAAAGCGCCAAATCGGCAAACAATCTTTTTGGAGATGAAAAAAATGAGTAACTCCTTCAAAGCCTTTTCCAAAAAACAACTTGCCGTGCTTACATGGTGGTGCAGCGAAAGCAAAATGAAGACAAGAAACGGAATCATCTGCGACGGTGCGGTGAGAAGCGGTAAAACGCTTTGTATGAGCATTTCTTTCATAGGCTGGGCATTCTATTATTTTTCCGACACCTCTTTTGCAATGTGCGGAAAAACAATTTCATCGCTCAGGCGCAATGTTATTACACCGCTCATTTCAAATCTTCAGCAACTCGGTTTTGACTGCAAAGAAGTGATTAGCAGGAACTATATTGAAATAACAAAAGGCAATATAAAAAACAGATTTTATCTTTTTGGCGGCAAAGATGAATCTTCTGCCTCTCTTATTCAGGGCATGACTTTAGGCGGTGTACTTTTTGACGAAGTTGCGCTTATGCCACGCTCATTTGTTGAACAAGCTCTTGCAAGATGCTCACTGAACGGTTCAAAATTTTGGTTCAACTGCAATCCCGAACATCCTTACCACTGGTTCTATACAGAATGGATTAAAAAGAAAAAAGAAAAAAATATGCTCTACATTCATTTTCGTATGGAAGACAACCCCTCCTTGTCAAAACAGATTTTAGCAAGATACAAAAGCCTTTACAGCGGTGCATTTTACGAACGGTTTATTGACGGGAAATGGGTGGCGGCCGACGGCCTTGTTTACCCAATGTTCAACGCAGAAAAGCACATAGTAAGCAATGCCGAAAGCAGCGATTTTGAAGAGTTTTATATGTCGTGCGACTACGGAACAGTCAACCCTTTTTCACTCGGGTTATGGGGAAAAAGAAACGGCGTATGGTACAGAATTAACGAATACTACCACTCTTCAAGAGACTGCGGTGTGCAAAAGACAGACGAGGAATACTACGAAAGCTTACGGGAACTTGCAAAAGGCAAAAATATTTCAGCCGTAATAGTTGACCCGAGCGCTGCAAGTTTCATTGAAACAATCAACAGGCACAATGAATTTACGGTTATCAAAGCAGACAACGATGTAATGAGTGGCATAAACAAAGTTTGTTCTGCACTTAAGGAAAACAAAATCAAAATTTGTGAATGTTGTGTTGACACAATACGGGAATTTTCAATTTACAGATGGGACAACAGCATTAAAAAAGATGCGCCGAAAAAAGAAAACGACCACGCTATGGACGATATACGGTACTTTGTAAGTACGGTTGTGTCAAAAAACAACGACGACTTTCTTTTCTCGTTTTCCGTTGAAAGAAAATGACACCTATAACAAAGGAGGAGAAAACTTGAAACTAAAAATGCCGCGCAAAAAAAGAGAAACTACAGGAGTAACTTCGGTACAGACAGGCAGTTGCAGCAACCACCCGTTTTGCGAACTGACAAGTTACACTCCGCTCTCCGACTGTTCGTCAAGAATATATAAATCGCTTCGTGAAGCAGTTCCGATTATTGACTCGGCAATATACAAACTGATGCGACTTACTCTTGACTTCAAACTTGAAACAGGCAACAAAAACCTGGACGAATTTTTGCAAAACTCACTCAACACAATCAATGTAGGCGGAAACAGACAGGGTATTCACTCGTTTATCGCCACATATTTTGAGCAACTTCTGACATACGGCACTGCGATAGGAGAGATGATTGTTGCAGACGACACTTTAGTTGCGCTGTACAACGGTGAACTCGACTGTATTGAAGCAAAGCCGTCTGAAAACGGACTTGACATTGACTTTTTCAATACATCGTCGGGTACGAATATACCTATCACAAACACGCAAAGTATTTTATTTTCCGTTTTAAACCCTCAACCCGGGGAAATTACAGGCACCAGCCTTTTAAAAGGTTTGCCTTTTGTTTCCGATATACTGATGAAAATATACAACACAATAGGAAACAACTGGGAGCGTGCAGGAAATTTAAGATACGCAGTAACATACAAGCCGTCCAACGACGCAAGCGACAAAGCGTTTGCAAAAGAAAGAGCTCAGCAAATGGCCGAGCAATGGAAAGACGCCATGCAAAGCAAAGCTGTTAAAGACTTTGTTGCAGTTGGAGATGTTTCGATAAAAGTAATAGGCTCAGACAGTCAGATTATGGACAGCGAAATACCTGTCAGACAACTTCTTGAGCAAATTGTTGCAAAAACCGGTCTTGCGCCTTATATGTTCGGGCTTTCCTGGTCAACAACAGAAAGAATGAGTACGGAGCAGGCAGATATACTTACATCTGAACTCAAAAGTTACAGAAGAACGCTTACCCCTGTAATAGACAAAATCGCAAACACCATGCTGTTACTTGAAGGCTATTCGCCTATCGCTCACACAGTATGGAACGATATTACACTTCGTGATGAAACAGAACTTGCACGAGCCGAGCTTTACAGAGCACAGGCAGAAAAATTGCGAAAGGAGACTGAAGTTTGAACGAAAATGAAAATGAAATTGAATTGATTAGGCAGTACACTCAAAAAGAAATATCGCAAGACGACATTTACACATTTAATGTTCAGCTTTGCAACAACGATATTGACAGAGACGGAGAAAGGTTTTCCGTTGACACTCTCAAACAACTTGCAGAACTTTTCAAAGGCAAAACAGGAATTTTTGACCACTCAATGAAAGCTGAAAATCAGAAAGCGAGAATTTTTGACGCGTGGGTTGAAAAATCAGACAACAAAAAGACTGTTGACGGAAAAGATTTTTTTCTGTTGAAAGCAAAGGCCTATATGGTCAAAAGTGATGAAAACAAAAATCTTATCAAAGAAATTGAAGCGGGAATAAAAAAAGAGGTTTCCGTATCGTGCAAAACAGAAAAAAGCATTTGTTCAATTTGCGGTGCAGACAGATACAAAACCCGCTGTGAACACATAAGAGGACGAGTATATAAAAACAAAACCTGTTATTTTACGCTTGAAAACGCAACAGACGCATACGAATGGAGTTTTGTTGCAGTACCGGCGCAGAGAGAAGCCGGAGTTACAAAAAGTTACGCTCAATGTGAAACAGATTTCAAAAACTTTAAAAACATTTCCGAAGATGAAATCACAATTTCAAAAGAGGCGGCAAAAAACATTGCCGAAAAAATCGAAAAACTTGAAAAAGAAAACGCTTTTATAAACGAATACAGACAGGAAATATCTAAAGATATTTTAAAATACTTTTCTGCAAATCTGCCTGAAATGAGCAACGAAACAGTTATTTCAATAACAAACATTATGACAACAAAAGAGATGCTGGATTTCAGAAACGCTGTCAAAAAGAAAAACGCAAAAATTTCGGCAAAATCTCAACTTATGCCTGAAATAAAAAAATCAACAAACAAATATTCACAGTTTAAAATTTAGGAGGAATAAATATGGATATTTCATTTAACGGTATTGAAACAAAGGTAATCACATTTTACGGACCGAATGTAAGCGTCGGTGACCTTGTAATAATCACACAAAACTACACTGTAGAAAAATGTGCCGACGGCGACGAATTTATAGGTATAGTTATTTCTAAACGAGGCGAATATGTCGGTGTACAGACAAGCGGTTACATAGAAATTTCAAGCATGGCTTCATCCGTTCCCTACGGCTATGTAACAATGACTTCAACAGGAAGCAACGGTATTCAGAAATCTGATACAGCCGTAAAGGCTCATCTTGTTGTAAAAAAAGACGCTATGAGAGACATTGTAGGATTTATTCTTTAATTTAAAACAAACGAAAAAGGAGATTTATAATTATGAGTTTTGAAAATATTAAACTTGAAAAAGGACTTTACACAACTACAAAGGGCTTTTCAGCCTCACTTGAAGAACTTGACCCGTCAGAAAACTATATCGGCACAGATTTTGAAGGTCTTGACGCATTTCAGCGTCAGTTAAAAAGATTTGACATAAAAATCAGCGGTAAAGGTTCTGACAAAGTTGAAAAGTTTTTCTCTACAACCGACTCGGCGGCACTTTTCCCTGAATATATTTCACGAGCAGTCAGACAAGGTATTGAAGAATGCGATATTTTGTCAAGAATTGTCGCAACCACAACCGAAATCAACTCTTTAGACTACAGAGCCGTAAGCAGTGTTTCAGACGAAGACGACAAAAAGCCGAAAATCGTTGTAGAAGGTGCATACATTCCGGAAACAAGAATTGAAACAAAAGACTCTGTTGTATCTTTGAAAAAACGAGGCAGAATGCTTGTTTCTTCCTATGAAGCAATCAAATACCAGCACCTTGATTTGTTTACGATTACACTCAAACAAATCGGCAAACAAATTGCTCTTGCATTTTTAAAAGACGCCATTGAAGAATTGAAAAAGCCGGGCGCAAAAAATGTTTCATGTCCTATCGAAGACCCGATTTCAAGCGGATTTTTAAACGCTTGGATTAAACTCAAGCCATACAATATGACAACAATCATAGGCAACCACGAAACTGCCTCATATGTTTTAAGCGCAAGTGAATTCCAAGATTCTGTTTCAGGTTTGAATTTCAATGCGACAGGAAAAATGATTACACCGCTCGGTGCAGAATACATTACAACAGACGCAGCCGATATTGAGGGACTTATTGCGTTTGACAAAAACTGCGCGCTTGAAATGATTAAAGCAGGCGGTATTCAAACAGAGTTCGACAAACTCATTGACAGACAACTTGAAAGAGCGGCTATCACTACAACAGCGGGCTTTTCGAGAATTTTCTCCGACGCAGTTGTTACAATCAGCGAGTCTTAAAGTAAATATATAAAACTGAATTCAGAGGCATATTGCAAAAAACAATATGCCTCAAGAAAGGAGAAGGCATGGAACTCGACGATATTAAAAAAATCATCGCTTCAATGGGCGGATTTGAACTTGAAGAACTAAATCAATACGAACAAATCATTGAAAGTTCCTACGACAGCGTTATATCCCGTTTAAAAGACAAGTCGCACAAGTCGGATATGAAAGTACTAAACTATGCAGCAGCGAGTGCGTACTACACAATTTCTTTGTGTGAAGCATCAAAAGACGGGTTTACAACATTTACGGCGGGCGATATTACAATCAAAACAACCACTCAACTTACCGAATATGCAAAAGAGATGCTCGGTATTGCAGAAAAAAACTGCAAAAATTTAATTGTAAATGATTTTGATACTTTTGCCTTTTTCGGTGTGTAAAAATGAATAAATCAAAACAAATTAAAAGAGCTTTAAACATTTGCGGTAAAAAAGCAAAAATAGTTGACGCAGACCATGAGAGCGACTGCTTCAACTGTATAATTTCATCTACTTGGAGAAGAAACAAAACAAATTTCGAATTTGATACAACAGAAGCAGGTTTTATGCAAAAAGATTTCTATGTTTTTATCGGACCGGCTGATATGAATGTTATGAAGATTTCGGACGACGCTCGTATAGAATGTATAGATGACAAATTTGTTTTCAAAAAAAGAGAGCCCTACATTGTTGACAACATTGTTCAGTTTTACTGGGGAATATTAAGAATTTGCACGGAGGACAAAGATGGATTTTTTGAATGAAGCAATTGCAGAGATTGAACAAACTGTTTCGGAAAACGAATTTTTAAACAAAAACACAAAAGTTACCGCTTCTTTTCCGGGCAAAAAAATGCCGACAGAATTAAAAAAGCACATTATTTGTATAGGAATAAAAAATCTTTATGTAGAAAATACAGCGATAGGAGAAAACACAAAAACTGTTACTGCGACTTTCAATATAAAGATTTACACGCCGTTTGCAAGAGGAAGTGCAGAAAAAAGACGCGTCTGCGCCGAAATCACAAAGGAATTGAACGGCAAAGGCTTTTGTACAAGCTGTGAATGGTTTGACTCATATGCCGACATAAACAGTTGCTGCTATATTTGTGAATCTTCTTTTAAAAAAGAAGCGGAAATCAATTTTGAGGAGGAGTTTTATGGAACAAAATGAAATTACCGAAAAAGCAAGAGAAATTTCCGAAATTATGATGCTTGACTCAAGAAGATATTTTTCAACGGTTACGGAGGAAGAAAATTGAAAAGCGTACGATTGAAATACAAGGGCTACACATTTCCGAAAAACCCAAAAAGTATCGTCATTTCTGCATCAAAGCATCTGTCGGAAAACAAAATCAACGGCTACCGTACGCAGACAACGGAAATCTGTAAAAACCCCTGCATCATTACTGTCGAGGGGGAAATAGCCCAAAATATAACCGAAGAAACAGAGAAACTAAAAAAATTGCAAAGCGAAAAAGACAGCGGATATTTACAAATTCCCTACGCCGACACATATGACGCTTTTTTTGAAAAAATCGAATTTAAAATATCTGCAAAAAACGAAAAAATAATTTACAAGGCTACCTTCAAAGAAAATCAAAAAGAAAAGCTCGATACAGTAAAAATAACAAAAACAACTGTTTTAAAAGGAGAAAATCTTTTTGATATTTCTGCGAGAACAGGTATAAGCGTTGAAAAACTGATTGCAATAAACAACCTTAAATCGCCTTTTGACATAGAAGAAAATCGGGAAGTTACACTATATGAAAGCACTTTTTAAATTTATCGACGGCTCCGTAAAAGAAGTCTGTCAAATTGACTTTTTTGAAATAACAAGAACGCTTTTTGTTGCCTGCGACAGCATTTATATTAAATTTACAAGCGAACGGTTTCTGCCGGAAATTGAAACAATAGAAATCACATACGACGGCAAAACGGTATTCAAAGGTTTTGCCGACAAACAGACCTGTCAAAAAAATGAAAAAGGACTTGTTTGCACCGTTTACGCAAGAAGTTTGTCTGCAATACTCGTTGACAACGAAGTCGAGCCTCAAATTCTCTACTGTCCGTCTTCTCATTCTCTTTTCAAATTTACGGCAGAAAAATTCGGTTTCAAAAACTGTCTTCCCGAACTATACACAAACAAAAGTTTCGAGTTAAAAAAAGGAATGTCGTACTACTCGGCAATTCACAATTTTGTTTGTCTGTGCGGAAAGCAGGGAATACTCATTGACAACGACAAAAATATTTACCTTGCAGAAAGCGTAAGCGAAAAAGAGATTGACAACTCGGAAATTTCAAGCGTGAAAACAATCATAAACAGAGCGGCACCGATTACTCAGATTGACTACAAAGCAGAAAACTCACCCAACTACAACAATCATTTCAAAAGTCTAAGCATAGAAAACAGCAATATTTACAGAACAAGAAAAATGAGTTTATCGAGCCTTCCCGAATGGCAGAAAACAGAAAAAGCAAAGCAGACAATAAAAAAATCTCTGATGCAATACAAAGAAACGGAAATAGTTTTACAAAACAGCGTAAACAAGTTTGAACTGTTTGACAAAGTAAACTTAAAAGACAGAGAATTTTTTGACGGTGGAACCTATATTGTCAAAGAAATACGCACAACTTTTTCAGAACAGGGAACTTTCACAACACTTTTACTGTACAAAGAAATTGATATGGAGGCAATAAACTATGTGGATTAGCGAAAAACTTTCAACTTCCGACAAAACAAAAACTGCAAACACGGCAACGGTAACGGCTTCGCAAAACGGTTTTTTTGAAGCGTCCTGCGAATACGGTATTCGTTCTGCCGACTTTTACTTACCGTATGGTATTCGCTCGATTGCACCCGCAGGTTTCAAAGTGCTTTTTTTAAACTCACAAGACGAAAAATGTATATGCGGCTGCAAAGCCGACTGTTCTGATATTGAAAGCGGCGAAGTAGAAATATTTTCTCAAGGCGGAGCAAAAATCGAGTTGAAAAACGACGGCAGTGTAATCATCAACGGACTTGTCATCAATTCGGAAGGAGTGATTGAAAACGGCGAATAAAATCAACGCAGGCGACTATATTTTTGAAAACGGCAAAGCAGTAACGGCAAGCCAAAAAGAACAGATTGTACAAAACATTAAAACAGAACTCTGTTGTGAACTCGGAAAATTTTACCCCGACAAAAACTTCGGAAGCACCGTAAAAAACGCTATGGCAAATAATTTGCTGGAAGAAAATGTGATTTGCGCCGTAAAAAACTGTTTGTCAAAATATAAAAATATATATGTTAAATCAGCGTACATGAATTCAAACGAAATTGAACTTAATTTAATCATAAACAACAACGATGAAAGAGTGGTGATATATGTATGACGAACACCTACAACGACATTTTAAACAGAATGAAAAAAACATTTTACAACGAAAGCGGAGAAAATCCCGATGAATCGGGAGAAATTCTTGCAAGGCTTAAAGCGGCGGCAACCGAGATATTTTCCCTTTACACATTCGGAGATTTCATAACAAAACAGGCGTATTTAAAAACTGCGTCAGGCGAATATCTTGACAGAATAGGCGAAACTTTTTGTTTGAAAAGAAAAAGCAAGTGCTATGCTTTCGGCGAAGCAACATTTTGCTGTGCAGAAAACGAAGAAACTGTTGTTACCATACCGAAAGGACTGATAGTTTGTTCGTCTGCCGAACCGTATATACAGTACACTACGCTTGAAAGCGCAACTGTTTCGTCAGAAAACACAGAAGCCACCGTAAAAATCAGGTCTGTTGAAGCCGGTTCAAAATACAACCGTACCGAAGGCTTTATAGATACTATGGTAAATCCGCCTGCAAAAATTATTTCGGTAACAAACAAAAAGAAAATTACAGGTGCATTTGACCATGAAACAGACGATAAATTCAGGAAGAGAATATCTGTATTTTTCAACAGATATTTAAACGGCTACAACAAAGCGTCAATAGAAAAAACAATTTTAGACTACGACGAAGTTCAGGACTGCTATGTAGCAAACCCAAATATAAGCAACAACATATATGTATATATACGCCCTCGTGAAAATGACCTGACAAAAGAGTTTGTTGACAAAGTTGAAAAATCTTTTGAATACTTCAAAATGCTCAACTCTGCGCTTATAGTAGAACAGGCGTTGCCCGACTACGCGTACTCGCACATTACCGTCGGAAAAGACGCTTACAAAAAGCGTGATGAAAAAGAACTGACAAAAGAAATCAAGGAAACGCTTCTACAAATCAATTCTCAGACAAAAATGGGAGAATATATACGCATTTCCGATGTTGAAAACAAAATCAACAAAATTGACGGAGTACGCGAATGTTCCGTTGCCTGTTCAAATGCAAACGGCGACATAGTTCCGTGCGAGCCGAAATATTTTATAGAATTTGTTTTATATACGGAGGTCGGGTTCTATGATGTCTGATATTTCAAAGCGACTGCAAAATCTTTCCGCAGTTATCGGTCTTGACGGTAAAATTGCGAAATCGGAAATGACGGCTGTCGGAAAAGAACTTGAAAAACTGCTTGCGTACTTTGAAGAAATAGAAAACGGTATCTTTTTGCCAACTTCAAGCAATGAATTTTTGAACGCTTTTCAAAGAGAAATTTTGCCGTTCAAAGACGAATGCAGTGCCGAAGAAATGACACAGAAAATGAATATGACCCAAAACATTTTCAATCTTCAGTTCTTTGAAGATAAAATCAATAAATACGGCATAGGCATTTCATATTCAAAAGAACAGATTACTCTTTCGGGCATAGACGAAAAAAACATTTACGAAAAGTCCGACATATTGAACTTTGTCAAAAATTACTCTCCTATTCATACAAAAATTGCGTTTTCAAAAACAGGCAAAAGTTGGAGCGTTTTTGACGACTTAAACTACAATTTCAACATATACGCCAACACAGGTCTTTCGTGGAATATGATTGAAACAATTTAAACAAACCAAAAGGAGAAAAAATGAGCAGTACAAACAAAACAGACTATATGGGACTCAATTCGTGGGTCGGCGCAGATATTCCGAAAATGGAAGACTTCAACACCGACAACGAGATATTGGACTCGGTAATTTCAGAACATTGCAACGACTCCGTATCCCATGTAACATCAATTGACAAGGAAAAATGGAACTCTCCTGTCGCCGTAACAACATACTTCGGCGACGGAAGTGAAACGAGAGATATTGAACTTGAGTGTTCATTCGTTCCGTCTTTCATAATTATATTTCCGAACGGAGCGCCCACTACTCTCACATTTTTCGACAGCAAACACAAGAAAAACTTCTTTGCGTTCGGAACTCAGGGCGGTTCTTCGTCGGGAATATCGCTCAGCGGAAAAACCGTAACTCTGAAAAACGAAGAATTGCCGAAAATACAAAACGAGGCAAGAGATATGAACTATTTGGGCACACGATATGTTTGCGTAATGTTCAGATAGTAAATATAAAAACAATTGACAAAAAGCACAACTGCAATACTGCGGTTGTGCTTTATTTTTTCGTCAAACTATATTTATTTTTAACAATGATAAAACCAAATCAACTCTCAGTCATTCACAATCATTCTTTGTTTTTTCCCATCACTTCAAGCGGGTCCACAAACTTTGAGTTAAGTTTTGTTTCAAGATGAAAATGGCTTTCCTGCGTGCTTTCACAAGGAATTGTTCCGACAACGCCTATTGACTGACCGATTGAAACGGTGTCGCCTTTTTTAACATTCACATTTTCAAGTCCTTTATAAATTGCGACAAGTTTTCCGCCGTGGTCTATTTCTACGACATTGCCCCACATTCCGTCTTTTTTAACAGACATTACAATACCGTCGTTTATAGCCTCTACCTTTGCGCCGTTATTACACTCAAAATCGACTGCCGCATGAGAACGGTAGTCCTCCATTGTTTCGTCGAACGCAAGTTCCTGAGAAAAACTTTTTTGCACTTTTTCTCCGACAGGATACTTGTAAAAACTTTTGTACGGAGTATTTGTTTTGCCCTGAGCCATTGAAACAGGCTCTTTTTTTGTTGTCTGCGCCTTTGTAGTAGCCGTTGTTTGCTTCTCGGTTTCTTTTACAGTTACTGACTTTTGAACTTGCTTGTCCTCTGTTTGAGTTTCTACCACCGTTGTTGATTTATTTACTGAATTTGACGGGTTTGCAGTAACAAAATATACAATTACGCCTAAAGCAATAATTGAAATACAGACTATACTGTAAAAAAGCCGAGTGTTTTTATTTGTTTTTGAACTTTCTTTTTGCATAAATAACACCTCGGTTTAATTATTGACCGAAAAATGATATTTATTCGCTTTTCAAAAATTCATCGTTTAAAATTTTCAAAATAAAAGATATAAATTCCAAATCATTTTCGCCCATAAGTTTGACGGAAATGTACGGCTTTCTGCCGGCAGAAAGAAAAACTCTGCCCTGCATTTTGTTGTTCAAAAACATATAGTACTCTGTTTTCAATTCGTTGAAAAAGAACAAAATCATTGAATTTTTTTCCGATATTTCATATATTCCCAATCTTACGGCGCTATTTCTGACAAGCGAAACCTGAATGAGTCCCGTAACACTTTTCGGAACTTTACCGAATCTGTCGCAAAGTTCGTTTGAAACATCCGCTGCCTCCGACGGAGATTTAACATCGGCAATTTTTTTGTAAACGGCAAGTCTTTGCGAAGTAGAATCAATATAGTTTTCGGGAATATGCGCCGTAACAGGCAAATCTATGAGACAATCTGCCTCTTCCTCTTTGACTTCTTCGCCCTTTTCCTTTCGTATCTCTTCTTCAAGAATTCTGATATACATATCATAGCCGACGCTTTCCATATGACCGTGCTGACTCGAGCCCAAAACACTGCCCGCTCCCCTGATTTCCAAGTCGCGCATAGCGATACTGAAACCTGCGCCGAACTCTGTATAGTCCCTTATTGCGTCAAGTCTTTTTGAAGCAATTTCCGAAACAGATTTTCCCCGCTCAAAAGTCAAATAAGCAAAAGCCTGACGACTGCTTCTTCCCACTCTTCCTCTGATTTGATGAAGTTGAGCAAGTCCCATTCTGTCAGCATTTTCAATGATGATTGTATTTACATTTGAAACATCTATTCCTGTTTCTATTATTGTCGTACAAACAAGCACATCTGTTTCTCCGTTTAAAAGCGAAGCCCAAACATCCGACAATTGTTCTTCCGTCATTTTTCCGTGGGCTATCGCTACCGTTGCGTCGGGCAATGCCGAGTTGATTTTTGAAGCAACAGACTCAATTGAGCCTATATCGTTGTGAAGATAGTACGCCTGACCGCCGCGCATTAATTCTTTTTCAATAGCCTCTATACACATATCAAAATCGTATTCTATAACATAGGTCTGAACAGGAAATCTGTCGGACGGCGCTTCTTCAATGATGCTCATATCCCGTATTCCGCTCATAGCCATATTCAGTGTTCTCGGAATAGGCGTAGCCGAAAGAGTGAGAGAGTCAACGCGAGGAAAACGCTCTTTTAGTTTTTCTTTTTGCGCCACACCGAATCGTTGTTCTTCATCTATTATCAAAAGTCCCAAATCGTTGAAAGCAATATCTTTCGAAATGATTCTATGCGTTCCGATAATCAAATCTACTTCGCCCGTCTTGATTTTTGAAATGATTTCTTTTTGTTTTTTCGATGTTACAAATCGTGAAAGCATTTCTATATTTACGGCAAACGCTTCCATTCTTTTGAGGGCAGTTTGATAGTGCTGCATTGCCAAAACCGTTGTAGGCACAAGAATTGCACACTGTTTGCCTTCGCTGATACACTTGAAAGCCGCCCTCAAAGCGACCTCTGTTTTTCCGAAACCTACATCTCCGCAAAGCAGACGGTCCATAGGGACAGACTTCTCCATATCGCTTTTTATTTCATCTGTACAACGAAGTTGGTCGGAAGTTTCTTCGTAAGCAAAGCGCATTTCAAAATCGCGCTGCAAATCGGAGTCCTCTGCAAAAGCATAGCCTTTTGACGCCATCCTTTTTGCGTAAAGTGCGGTAAGTTGCTTTGCCATATCTTTAACGGAAGCACGAACTCTTTGCTTTGCTTTTTGCCAATCTCCCGAGCCGAGCCTGTTCACTTTCACTCTCGAGTCTTCACGGGGACCAATATATTTTGAAACAAGGTCCAACTGAGTTACGGGAACATACAACGCGTCTCCGCCCGAATACGCAATTTTAATATAGTCTTTTTTAACCTTGTCTATTTCAAGAGACTCAATTCCTTCAAAAACGCCTATACCGTGAACATTGTGAACAATGTAGTCGCCTTTTGTGAGTTCGTCGAGCGACTGAAAAGCATTTTTTGAACTGTGTTTTATTGACTTTTTCTTTTTTTCATTTCGTTTCGGATATGTTATTAAAATATATTTTAAAGACGCATACTGAAACCCTGCAGTGAAAGTAACAGGCACGATATTTACCGAATTCTTTGTGAATTCAGTCGGCATTTCATCAAAATAGTAAGCATTTGCCCCCATTTGATTTATATCGTGAGCAAGCGCCTGCCCCGACCTTTTTGTACCCGAAGCGATTATTACTGTATATCCCATTCTGAGCATTGGGTAGAATTCACTTTTCAAATGAGCAAGCGTACCGTTCCACGCATTTGAAGTCGTGCAGGCAAAATTTGCAAGATAATCGACAGGGGTATCAAAAGATGTGCGTCTGAAATTGTCAAGATATATTGCTTTTTTTGACTTGTATATGCCTGTTAAATCATCAAAATCAAGCATAAAACGGTCAAGACCTTTACACAAATTGCCCGAAACAATCATATTTTTAACCGTTTCGTTCATCAATTTGTTTTGATTTACAATTCTTTCTTTGACCTTTGAAGAGTCAACGGCAAAAAGCAATTCGTCTTTCATATAGTCAAAAATTCCGTTTGAGTTGTACAAAACAGGCAAATACTTATCGTACCCGCCGAGTTTTCCGTTTTGCTCCAACTCTTCTATATCCCTTTCGAGCGCAGGACGAGAGGTATGAACGGCTTTTCCCTTAATTGAAGCCGACAGTTTTTTGATTTTTTCAATCATTTGAGCGGAAGAATCTACCAAAACTTCTGCTGCAGGAGTGATTTTTATTGAATTGATTTTTTCAGTTCGTCTTTGTGTTACCAAATCAAACTCAAAAATATCTTCCACAAAATCATCCCAAAACTCTATTCGAACAGGGTTTTGAGCAGAACTCGGGAAAATATCTACAATTCCGCCTCTGACTGAATACTGGCAGGTACCGTCAACGCTGTCAAAACGGGCATATCCGCAGGCATTGAGTTTAAAAACCAAATCAGATATTTCTATTTGAGCGCCTTTTTTTACGGAAAAAGACCTTTTTTCAAGCACATCGGGAGGTATTGTCATTTGAGCGGCGGCGCCTACACTTGCAACAACGCAAGTAAAATCGTTTTCCAAAATTTTGCCGAGAACACCTGTTCGTATTTGTTCTGTTTCTCTTGAAATACCCTTTGCATTTACAAACATAAACTCTCTCTGAGGGTAAAAAAGCGCATTTTCTCCAAAACTCTGCAAATCTTCTGCAAGGCAAATTGCAGTAGGCTCATCGGCAGTGATGATGAATGCTTTTTTAGATGTGTCCGATGAAAGAGCGTGAACTATATGTGCAGCATTTATAGGTGAAAGACCTATTGCCCCAAGCGGCTGTTTGCATGTGCTGACAGCTTGCCTGAGGCTTAAATAATCGCTGCTTTTTTCAAAGATTTTTGAAAAGCAAGACATTTTACATTTTCCTTTTTTTATGAATTGTACAGGTTCATTGCCCTGTCTGTTTGACCGTTTACAATGAGTTCGGCGGCAGAAACTGCGTTTTCAACAGACTTTTCAAGACTGTCTTTATCTGTCTGAGGAAATTTCCCGAGCACCCACGCAGCCAAGTCCATTCTTGCGTCGGGCTTTTTGCCCACTCCGATTTTAATGCGCGGAAAATTTTCGCTTCCGACAAGTTCTATGATACTTTTGAGTCCGTTATGTCCGCCTGCCGAACCTTTTCTGCGTATTCTGACGCAGCCTACATCGAGAGAAATATCGTCCGAAAAAACAATGATGTTCTCGGGCTTTATTTTATAAAAAGACGCAGCCTGAGAAATCGCTTCTCCTGAATTGTTCATATATGTTTGAGGCTTCATTATCACGCACTTTTTGCCCGATATATCGGCAAGTTCAAAGTATGCGTTAAACTTCAATTTTTTCAAACTGATATTATTCTTTTTGCAAAGCAAATCTATCGCTTCAAAACCGATATTGTGTCGGGTGTTTTCGTACTGTACTCCCGGATTTCCGAGACCCGCTATTATATACTCTGCACTGTTTTTACTTTTAAAAAACATTTTTCTTCACAACCTAAAAAAGACGGCGAAAAACACAATGTATATTTCGCCGTTTTTAATTATTTTTTAATTTCTGAATTTTTGTATTTGAAATTACTTTTTATAGTTATACATATTAACATCTTTAACATGTTTTTCAACATATTTGTCAAAGTCAAAGAGTTCTTCTGCAACAGGAGCCCATTTTTCTGCGGCAGGTCTTGTTTTTGCAACAAGTTCTTCTGCCGATTCAGGATGGAGCATTTCTGTTGAGTGAGCCCCGCTCTCTTTAACCATTTCAACAAGAATTTCTGGGTTGTCAAGCATAGGACAAGGACGAAGCATATTGTTGTTGAACGGCTGACGATTGTAGTACGATTTGAAAATAGGACTTTGAAGTGCCTCGATTACAGAGCACTCGTTAATATTAACATTTGAATAGTGAATGAATGCACAAGGTTCACAGTCGCCGTTTGAATTAATATGGAAGTAGTGACGGCCGCCTGCAATACAACCTTGAACATACTCGCCGTCGTTCCAGAAATCGAGAGCGAAAATCGGCTTTGTATGACGCCATTCGTGAATTTTGTTGTACATGTGTTTTCTTTGCTCAGGTGTAGCCAAAAGTTCTGTAACCGCACCGTTTCCGCAAGGAATATATGTAAAGAACCAAGCAAACATTACGCCCTGTTCAATGAGCCAGTCGATATATTCGTCTGAACCGAGAACATCTGTATTTTTACTTGTATAGCAAAGTGAAGCACCGAACGGAACACCGCGCTTTTTAAGACGAGCCATAGCCTCTACAACTTTGCCGTACACACCGTCGCCTCGACGGAAATCGTTTGTATCTTCGTGACCTTCGATAGAAAATGCAAGATAAAGGTTACCTACTCTTTGAAGTTCGTCTGCAAATTCGTCGTCGCAAAGAGTACCGTTTGTAAAGCTCATAAATGCACAATCCGGGTTTTCTTCGCAAATTCTGATGATGTCTTTTTTACGCATAAGCGGTTCGCCGCCTGTGTAAAGGTACATATATGTACCGAGTTCTTTACCCTCTTTAACTATTCTTGAAAGAGTTTCGTAAGAAAGACTGCTTTGATGACCGTACTCGGCAGCCCAGCAACCCTTACAGTGAAGGTTACAAGCAGCGGTAGGGTCCATAAGAATAGCCCAAGGAATATTGCAGTTATACTTTTCTATATTTGCCATTCTCTTGTCATAGCTATACATTGCAACATTGAGAGCGGCAGGAACAAATTTTTTAAGAACGCCCTCGTCAGTGTCAAGAGCAAGACGCTTTACGAACTTTGTCCAGTTGTTGTTCGGGTCGTCAAGAGCCTTATGCAAACCGTCATAAGTTGATTGGTTTACTTTCTTAACATCAAGTTTTTCAACAAGGTTAAGAAGTTTTATAGCGTTATTATCAAAATCTTTTCTGACATATTTGATAAGCATATTAACAACAGCAGACATTGCTTTGTCTTTAATATCCATTTTTTAATTCCTCTCTGTCATCTAATGACAATAATTAAATATTGTTTAATACAAACTGTACAGGCTGTATTAAAAATCTGTACAATTATTTATACCAATTATAATACCAAACAAAGTTATTGTAAAGTAAAAATTTTGTAAATGAAATTTTACATTTCTATTTGCAACAACAGTATTGTTTTGAAAACTGACTGTCTTTTTTATCTTTTTTCCGAAACCTTTTTAAAAGTCTATTCTGAACAAAAGTCTGTACGGACGGTCTGTTTTGTTTTTGTAAAAATCATTCGGAGTAGAGCCCCAACTGTCGTATCCGCCCAAGCCTTGCTGACGGGCAATGACTCTGACAACGGTTTTATATGATTTTTTAAGTTCATAAGAGTGTGCTGCGTTTTCAATTTCGTCGGGCAAATACCTTGAAACATTGAACTCCGTTTGAGTAGGCGAAACAAAAGATATTTTTTTCTTTCCGCCAAAAACAGTTGCAAACCTCACGCCCGTTCTGTTTGAACACTCCTGAGGTTTCAGGTAGTCAACATAAAAATCGTCTATATTTTGGCTGTAAACTCCTATATTTGCCGAAGCAAAGCGGTCAATATAGTTGTCAAAAGGACCTCTGCCGAGATAATTCACCGTTTCAAAACCGTCTGCAAGTTCAAACAAAAGAGACACTTCCGGTATCTCAGGCAACTCTGGGTTAGGATAGAAATTGTAGTCTATCTGCACAGAGTTTGAAGTGATTGTATATATTAAACTTGCCGTACAAACAGGCGATGTATATACTTTTGCAGTCGAAGAAACAACAACTTTTGTGCCGTTTTCAAAAACTTTGTACCCTTCAATATTAAACACGGTATTTTCGGGACAACCTGCAAACTTCCACATTCCGAGCCTTGAGCCTGCCCTTGCGCCGCGGTCGTTGTCAGTCAAAGCACGCCAGAAATTGAGTCTCATTCCCTTTGCAAAAAGTTCTTCTCCGTTTACGGTAATATCTCTCAAAGTTCCGTTTCTGCGGTCAAATTTGACTGTAACTTTACTGCCGATAATCTTTAAAGCGCCGTAAGTATCTGCAATGATAAGTTCCTCGTCCGCTTCAGGTTCAGTATATGAATTTTCAAACTCATTTATTACAAACTGAGCCGCCGCAAACTCGTGTTCTTCTTCACAAAAACCTTTACCTACAAAAGAAAAATTGAGATAGCACTCATTTACGGTAACCCTGTTAAGTTCCAGGTCGATTACCGTTTTTTCACCGGGTTCAAGGTCAATTTCCATTTCTCCGCTTCTGAACTCTCCGTCTTTTGAAAACTGTTTCCACCTGAGAGTAAACTCGTTTAAGTTTGTGAATGCAAACTTGTTGGTTATTTCAAAAACGCCTTTTTCCGCGTCTATTTCTTTAAAATCAACATTTTGGTAAAGCCTTTTAATTTCATACAATTTAGGCGTAGGTGTTCTGTCGCCCAAAAGCAAACCGTTTCCGCAAAAATTGTTGTCGTTCGGGCAGTCGCCGAAATCTCCGCCGTACATCAGCTGTTTTTTGCCGTCTTCAAACTCAACTTCTATACTCTGGTCTGCCCAGTCCCAGACAAAACCGCCCTGAAGTTGAGGATACTTGTCCCACAACTTTGTATATTCTTCTGTCGAACCGCAGGAATTTCCCATAGCGTGAGAAAATTCGCAAAGCAAAAACGGTCTTTTATCTTTTTCGGAAAGAACATAGTCCTCGCACTCACATGGCATAGGGTACATTCTCGAGTAAACATCTGAATACTCTTTTTCGTTTGCATCGCCGTGGCACTCAAAGTGCACAAATCTTGAACTGTCCTGTTTTTTGAGCCAATCGTACATCTTTTTCACATTGTCGCCGCCGTGACTTTCGTTGCCCAAACTCCAAGCAACAACGCAGGTGCAATTCTTATCTCTGTGATACAAAGACTCAATTCTCTGCATGCAGGCCTTTGTCCACTCTCTTCTTGACGCAGGCAGTTGCGGACAGCCTATGATTTTTGAATTGACGGTGCCGTGCGTTTCCATATTGTTTTCATCAATGACATACAGACCGTATTCGTCGCAAAGTTCATACCAGCGCGGACAATTCGGGTAGTGAGAAGTTCTGACAGCGTTGATATTGTTGTCTTTCATCTTCTTAATATCTTCTATCATCACACTTTCGGGAACATAGTGCCCGAAGTCGCAGGTAAACTCGTGCCTGTTTACGCCTTTAAAAACAACTCTTTTGCCGTTTATTAAAATTGTGCCGTTTTTAATTTCAACTTTTCTGAATCCGAACTTTGAAGAAACAAATTCAATAGGCACTCCCTCGCTTTTAAGCGCAAGCACGAGCGTATATAAATTCGGCTTTTCCGCGCTCCACAGTTTTGCAGAGGCAACGATAGCTTTCATCTTTGCTCTCAAATCTTCGTTCACATAGCAACTGTCAAGCGCAACGGTTGTGCCGTCGCTGTCGTAAACTGCCATATCGACAGACAAAGACTCGTATGAGCCGTTGATTTTAACATTTACACTGAGTTCGCCGTCTTCGCTTGAATCTATCGGCACGGCGGTGATTTCAAAATCTCTTATGTATTCACGCTCTGTTGTATAAATATATACATCTCTGAAAATGCCCGAAATACGCCACATGTCCTGGCACTCCAGCCACGAGCCCGTGCACCAACGATACACCTCTGCCGCAATAACATTGCTTCCCTCTTTTAAATATCTGGAAATGTCAAATTCCGCTCTGTTAAAAGACGACTCGCTGTATCCGACTCTTTCGCCGTTTACATAAAGATAAAAAGCCGACTCTACACCCTCAAAGCACAAAACAACTCTTTTGGAAAGTGTGTCGGCATTCACATGAATTCTTTTCAGATAGCAGCCGACGGGATTGTACTTTGTAGGCGCATTCGGCGGGCAAATATCTTCATTCAGTTCCCACGGATAGCGAACATTTGCATATTGCGGAAAATCGTAACCCTGAAACTGCCACGAACAAGGCACTTTCACACTGTCCCAATTATGAGAATCGTAGTGAGGCTGTGCAAAATCTGTCGGTTTATATGCATAGTTTTTATAGAGTTTAAACTTCCATTTGCCGTTTAAAAGTTTAATTCGGTCGGAGTCGTATCTGACGCACTTTTTTGCAAGCTGAGCGTCGCCGTACGACATAAATGTAGCATGCTGCGGTATTTTATTTACTCCGACTATTTCAGGATTTGACTGCCATTCGGAATAGCCGTCTATGAAATTTCTTTCCATAATCTAACACCTGTAAAAATAAAAAATTATCTTCTGTGAAATTTGCCCTCGTGATAGCCGTCTTGTCTGAAACATACGCCTATCGACAGGAACAAAATCTTTATATCCAAAGCCAAAGAAAAGTTGTCGCAGTATTCTTTGTCCAACTTGACTTTTTTTCTCACGCTTATGTCGTCTCGTCCGTTGATTTGCGCCCAGCCCGTAAGACCCGGTCTGAAACGATAAACCCCGTACTCAAGCCTCAAACGATGGGCGCCTATTTCACTTGAAATGAGAGGTCTGGGACCTACAAAACTCATATCGCCCTTTAAAATATTCCAAAGCTGAGGCAACTCGTCAATACTTGTTTTTCTCAAAAACTTTCCTATGGGAGTAATGTACCGCTCGGGATTTTCAAGTTCGCAGGTAGGACAGTTAGGAGTGTTGTTGTACATAGTCTGAAACTTGTAAATTCTGAACGGTTTTCCGCCTCTGCCACGCCTTTCGTGAGAGAAAAACACCGAACAGTTCGGCGTCAAAAGATTGAATATGCACACAAAGGCAAAAAGAGGAGAAAGAAGTATAAGCGACAAAAATGAAAGGACAATGTCAAAAAGTCGCTTAAACTTTGTCTGTGTAAAATATTTTTTCATATATCAAAATCCTTAATTTGAACTTCGCTTTTAATCAAAACAGCACGACAAACCGTAGATTTGACGGCACCAGTCTCGAGCGGAAAAGCGCAAAGAGTGTACTCGCCGACAGACGCTTCGTGCAAAATCAGACATCTAAAAAGCGCAATATCGTATAAGTTTCAAATCACCCTGTTATCAAAAATTAAATATTACTGCAATTTTTCTATCGAATTATACCATATACGACAATAATATGCAAATAATTGCAATACAATGTTACACATTTTTAAATATTGTATAAATTTTATTATTATCACATAATTATTTTGTAAAATTGATTGAAAAATTTACCTAAAACCTTTATAATTATAAAATAACGCTTAAAATATTAAAGGAAGGTATATTTTATGAAAAAAGCCAAGAAAATCTTATGCTCGGCGCTTGCACTGATTATGATATTTTCATTTTCTGCCTGCTCATCTGAAAATAAAGACCCTGCAACGCAAATCAAAGACAATGTAAACGCTGTTGAGAAGGGTTTGCTTGAATTTGATTTGAACGAGGTTTTAAAGTACGCAAAAGGCGACTCAATATCATCCATCAAACTCGTATCAAAACACAGCGAAGACTTTAAAGAAATAGCAAAAGCCATTTTCTACAATCTTCAAATAACCGTTGAAGAAGTGAATATTGAAGAGGGCGAAGATATAGGCGATGTAACTTTGAAAATCAAAAACAAAGATCTCAGCGAAGTTATCACAAACTATATCGGAAACAATATTCAAAGCATTATTGACGGCGAGTTAGATTTAAGCGACGAAAAAGTAGCCGAAGAACAACTGAAAATCATTCACAAAGCAATCAACGACTGCACAACAATGGTTGAAAACACCGTTGTTGTACCTGTTGAGAAAAACAAAAGCGGACGCTGGATTTTACTTTTCAGTTCCGAAGCAGAGGACGCTTTGTCGGGCGGTACCGCATCTGTAATAAACGCAATAGTAAAAACATATCAGGACAAATAAACAGATGTTAAAATCTGTTCTGTAAATTTATTTGATTTTGATTATTCATAATTTCTAATAAATATATTAATTTGCATTGCAAATATGCTTGTGTTATTATATTTGTCGGAATTTAAGTTAATAAACCATGAGGTGAAAATATGACATCATTAAAAAAACTCTTTTTCGGAGATTATTCAACGAGAGAACTTAAAAGAATTAAACCGCTTCAGCAAAAAGTTCTTGAACTTGAATCTAAATACGAAAAATTAAGCGATAAAGAACTTACTGCTCAAACACAGGTTCTTAAAGACAGACTTGCAAACGGCGAAACAACAGACGATATTTTGCCTGACGCTTTCGCTGTCTGCCGAGAAGCGTCTTGGCGTGTTCTCGGAATGAAACACTTCCCCGTTCAAATAATCGGCGGCATCATTCTGCACCAAGGCAGAATTGCAGAAATGAAAACAGGTGAAGGTAAAACACTTGTTGCAACACTTCCTGCTTACCTCAACGCACTTACGGGCGAAGGCGTTCACATTGTTACAGTAAACGACTACCTTGCAAAGCGTGACTCTGAATGGATGGGCAAACTTTACCGTTTTCTCGGTCTTTCAGTCGGTCTTATCATTCACGACAAAAGCAATATTGAGAGAAAAGAAGCATACAACGCCGACATTACCTACGGCACAAACAACGAAATGGGCTTTGACTACCTCAGAGACAATATGGTGCTTTACGCAGAGCAAAAAGTACAAAGAGCGCACGCATTTGCCATTGTCGATGAGGTTGACTCAATCCTTATAGACGAGGCAAGAACACCGCTCATCATCAGCGGTAAAGGCGAGCGTTCAACAGACCTTTACACAAGAGCAAACGAGTTTGTAAAAACACTCACATTGCAAAAGGTTGCAAAACTTGACGAAAAGCAAGATACAGAAGAAGCATATCAGGACGCAGACTACATTGTTGACGAAAAAGCAAGAACTGCTACACTCACACAAAACGGTGTGAAAAAAGCAGAAGCATATTTCAATGTAGAAAACCTGATGGAAATGGAAAATACAACTCTGTTGCACCACATTGACCAGGCAATCAAGGCAAACGGCGTAATGAGAAAAGATATTGACTATGTTGTAAAAGACGGTCAGGTTCTCATTGTTGACGAATTTACAGGGCGTATCATGCTCGGAAGACGATACAACGAAGGTCTCCACCAGGCTATTGAGGCAAAAGAAAATGTTAAGGTTGAGCACGAGAGCAAAACTCTTGCAACCATCACTTTCCAAAACTACTTCCGTCTTTACAAAAAACTTTCGGGTATGACGGGTACTGCAATGACAGAGGCAAACGAATTCAACGAAATCTACAGACTTGATGTTGTTGAAATTCCGACAAACAAACCTCTAATCAGAAAAGACCTGCCTGACTCTGTTTTCAGCACCGAAAGAGCAAAATTTTCAAATGTTATAGCGCAAATCAAAGAGTGCCACGAGAGAAAACAGCCTATCCTTGTAGGTACCGTTTCAATCGAAAAGAGCGAATATGTCAGCAAACTTCTTAAAAGAGAGCGTATTCCACACAATGTACTCAACGCTAAAAACCACGAAAAAGAAGCAGAGATTATCGCCCAGGCAGGTAAACTCGGCGCTGTTACAATCGCCACAAATATGGCAGGTCGTGGTACAGATATTATGCTCGGCGGTAACTCAGAATTTCTCGCAAAAAGCGAAATGAAAAAAATGCAGTACACCGACGAACTCATTGCAGAGGCAACAGGTTTTGCAGAAACAGACAACGAGGAAATTCTTGAAGCAAGAGAAACTTTCAGAAAACTCGAGAAAAAGTACAAAGAAGAAATCTCTGCCGAAGCAGAAGAAGTACGAAACGCAGGCGGACTTTATATTCTCGGTACAGAACGCCACGATTCAAGACGAATTGACAACCAGTTGAGAGGTCGTTCGGGCCGTCAGGGAGACCCGGGTACAAGCTGTTTCTTCCTTTCACTTGAAGACGATTTAATGCGTCTTTTCGGCGGAGAAAGAATGCAGGCTTTCGTAAACCGTGTTGAAGCAGACGAAAACGCTCCTCTTGTTTCAAAAACACTTTCAAAAACAATCGAAAGCGCGCAAAAGAAAATCGAAGGACAGAACTTCGGCATTCGTAAAAATACAGTTCAGTACGACGATGTTATGAACCGTCAGAGAGAACTCATCTACAAACAAAGAGATATGGTGCTCAACGGCGTAAACCTTGACTCTACCATACTCGGTATGCTCGACAAAAACACAGAAGAAAATGTTGAGGTTTACTGCAACAAAGACTCAAAGCAAACCGATTGGAACATTGACGGTCTTCGTGAAAAATACAGAGGCTGGCTTATCGACGAAAACGACTTTGAACACCCCGAAGATTTGACGGTTGACTCAATCATTGAAACCTTGAAAGAAAGAGGACACGAGCGTCTTGAAGCAAAAGAACTTGCAATAGACAATGAATTTGACGGCGAGTTCACATTTGACGATTTTGAGAGAATGGTACTTCTTCGCAATGTTGACTCTTTGTGGATGGACCATATAGACGCTATGGAAGACCTCAAACAAGGTATTCACCTTCGTTCTTTCGCTCAAAGAGACCCTGTTGTTGAGTTCAGAATGGAAAGTTACGATATGTTTGAAGAAATGGTTGCTTCAATTCGTGAAAACACCGTAAGAGACCTCTTACTCATCATTCCGAGAAGACGACAGGATGTTGAAAGAAAAGCAGTAGTTAAAGAAACAGGCACAAACGCAGGCGGAGACGACAGTGTTAAAAAAGAGCCTGTACGAAAGGGCAAAAAAGTAGGTCCTAACGACCCTTGTCCATGCGGAAGCGGTAAAAAGTACAAAAAGTGCTGCGGTGCTCCCGGAAAAGAAAAATAAAATATAGTATAATGTACAAAACCACGCATCAAAAAATTTCGATGCGTGGTTTTATTTATTTTATATGTTTTTCAAATCTTTTTTCATTCTTAAAACAAGGGGTGTCAAGATGAAATCGACTTTTATTCCGGAAGTGATATAACAATACACTTCGTTGAACAGCGCATAGAAATCGCACTTCATATCGCACTTTTCCGACACCTGAAACTTTTTCTTGTATGTTTCATACAAATGAAAACTGTCTCCGCCGATATTTCTAAGTTGAAACAAATCGTACTCTTTGTCTGCCCACTTGCTTTCAAGAGGGTCAATGACAGAAATGTTTTCAAGATTGTTGTCTGTCATAATATTCATTATATTAAGGTCGCCGTGAACTAAAGACGCTTCTTTTACGGGCTCGCTGAAAATAAATTCATATTGCGCAAACGCCTTTTCCATTACACCGAGTGTACTGTTCGCAAGTTTTTTCTCTTTGTTCAACTTGCGGGCTGACAACAAAACATCTTTTGCAAACGGATAGTAATAATCGTTCCAATCATCAAAAACAGCATTTGTAACAAGTCCGAATTTGTCGTTTGTCGTGTTGTGCCAAACATTCAGTATCTCAGATATGCTGTCGGCAAATTTGTCTTTTTTTCTGCGGGATTTTAAAAATTTTTTAAAATCTGTAAAGCAGTCTGTACCCGACATAAATTCCATAAGTACAATATCAACGGGAATTTCCTGTGTTGCACTGAAAACGCCGTAAATTTCAGGCATCTTCACCAAATTATTCGCAGACAAAAGTTTTATACTTTCAGCCTCTGAAATATGCATTGCCTCTGTTCTGAAAACTTTCGCAACAAGTGTGTACGGCTCTTTTTCAATTTGCACCCTGTACACAAAACCGTACGAGCCGCCGCCTATATACTCAGCCTGTGTAACTTTGCAGTCAAAATGTTTTTCTGCAACCGTTTTTGCGTACTCAAGCGACAGTTCTTTTGTGGCTGTTCGTATTTTTCTTTTTTCCATACGAATCTCCTAAATCAATATTTGTTATGCACATCTTCGGCGAAACAAAGCATATCTTTCATTTCAAGAACAGTGCCGTCATCTAAAATTGCCTTGCCGTTCATTTTGCCGAAAACTTGGTGCTGGTCTGTACAAATTGCTTTTACATCCAACTTTGCATTTCTGTCCAAAATCGGATAAAAATCTGCCTCAAACCTGCCGTCCGACGAAGAAAATCTCCACGGCGCAGTATAGTACGGCTTTGGAATGTGGAACTCTACATCGTCAAGTTTATGGCACACGCCGTCATAGAAAAGCATATTTTCACTTGCTGCCGAAGTGTCTCCGAAACCGTAGCCGATATTGAAACCAAACGGCTTACCGTTGATGACTGCGTTGCCGTTGCCCCAATACCAACGATTGTCGTAAGTCCAAACACCTCTGCCCCAGTCAAGAGTTCCGAAGTCTGTTTCGGGATTGAACTCATACTTTACCCCGTCATACAAAGCCCAGCCCGACGCACGCATACAGTTGATTTTTTGATTGTAATAGAATGCCGTTTTGTCCTCTTGCCACGGAGTTGCTATAACCATAGTATCCATATCGGGTTGTTCAAGAACAATATCGCAGGAAAACGGTTTATTTTTATAAAATTTACTGAAATGACACTTGATGTGTCTTTTGCCGTTTTCGGCTCTGAAATTCATACGAAGTCTTTTATCTCTGTACGCAGTCAATCCGCTTTCGGAAGTTGACGGCAATTGAAGTTTGCCCATAGGAAAAGCGTTCAAAATAGTTTCGGTATGCTCCCACGCCTCTTTAAAATTGAGCAGAGAAACGGACTGCAAGCCGATATACCCATCGTCCGAAATAGTGAACGCAACACCGTAGTCTTTAGCAAGGACAAGATAGTAGTCCCACTCTTTAATTCTGTGTTTCGGCGCTTTAATATCGTTTCTGTCATAGACCTGAACGAGTTGCTTTGACCAGCCGGGTTCCCTCAGCGAACCGTCTTCGCTTAAAAGTTTAGCATTTTTTGTTACTTCGTGATTTCTCATAGTTATCCCCCATATTTAAAGAAATTAATACAAATGTATATTATTTTGCTTAATTTTATCATAAACCGTCAGAACAAAAAAATCAAGCAAAACAAAAAAACAAAATTATATTTTACATCCTTGAAACGCATAATATTATATGATATTATAAATTTAATAAAACAAATTTTTGTTTAAAATTACTTAAAAAGGGGTTTTGAGTATGCAAATGACTTTCAGGTGGTTTGGCAAAGAAAAAGACACCGTAACTTTGGAACAGATTAAACAGATACCGAATGTTACGGGAGTTGTACCTGCACTCCACGACCTGCCCGCAGGTGAATTGTGGACTATGGAAAGAGTGCAGAAAATGTACGACGAAATTACTTCTGCAGGACTTACAATGGAGTGTATTGAGAGCGTAAATGTTCACGAGGACATCAAACTCGGTTTGCCGAGCAGAGAAAAATACATTGAAAACTACAAACAGTCAATCATCAATCTTTCAAAAGTCGGTGTAAAAGTGATTTGCTACAACTTTATGCCCGTTTTTGACTGGACAAGGACCGATTTGTATATGCCTCTGCCCGACGGCTCAACCTGTCTGTGCTACGACGGAAAACAGGTGGAGGGAAAATCGCCCGAAGATATGTTCAAAGAGATTGACGAAAACTCAAACGGCTACGCAATGCCCGGCTGGGAAACGGAAAGGATGGGCGAAATCAAGGAACTGTTTGAAAAATACAAAGGCATTACAGAAGATGATTTGTGGGAAAATTTAATTTATTTTCTAAATCAGATTATACCCGTATGCGAACAGTACGATGTTAAAATGGCTATTCATCCCGACGACCCGCCGTGGAATATTTTCGGTCTGCCGAGAATTATCACAGGAAAAGACGCCGTAAAAAAATTGCTGACATCTGTTGACAGCAAATACAACGGAATTACCCTCTGCACAGGTTCTCTCGGTGCGAGCGCAAAAAACGATATTAAAGAAATCATTAAAACGGCAAAAGGCAGAATTTATTTTGCACACTTGAGAAATGTTGCAATCAACGACAGTTGGTTCAACGAAACGGCTCACGAAAGCAACTGCGGAAGTCTAGATATGTACGAAATTGTCAAGGCTTTGCAGGAAAACGGTTTTGACGGATATATTCGTCCCGACCACGGAAGAATGATTTGGGGCGAAGTCGCAAGACCCGGTTACGGACTTTTCGACCGTGCGCTCGGAGTTTGCTATTTGAACGGTCTGTGGGAAGCAGTTGAAAAAAGCAGAAAAGGAAACTGATTTGAAAGGATGATTTTTTATGTTTCTTCACGAAAATCTTAAAGGCAGAGTTGCAGTTGTAACAGGCGGAGGCGGTGTACTCTGCGGAGATTTTGCAAAAACGCTTGCAAAACAAGGATGCAAAGTTGCCGTACTTGACCTCAACAAAGAGGCTGCCGAAAAGTGCGCAAACGAAATACAAAAAGACGGCGGAATTGCGATAGCGGTTGCGTGCAATGTGCTCGACAAGTCGTCTGTTGAAAACGCAAGAGAAGAAGTCAACGCAAAACTCGGCAAGTGCGATATTTTACTCAACGGCGCAGGCGGAAACAATCCGAAAGGCACTACAACAAAAGACACTCTTGAAAAAATCGACCTTGTGAACAACGACGAAAATATCAAGACATTTTTTGACCTTGACCCTGACGGAATCAGTTTTGTGTTCAACTTGAACTTTTTGGGGACACTCATTCCGACGCAGGTTTTTGCAAAAGATATGGCTGAAAAAGAGCACGCCTGTATCATTATGGTATCTTCAATGAACGCTTACAGACCGCTCACAAGAATACCTGCATACTCTGCGGCAAAAGCGGCAGTAAAGAACTTCACTGAATGGATGGCAGTTCACTTTGCGCCTCTCGGAATAAGAGTAAATGCGATTGCACCCGGATTTTTCTCAACGAAGCAGAACAAAACTCTGTTGTGGAACGAAGACGGCACGCCGACCGAAAGAACAGGCAAAATTTTAGCCGCAACACCTATGAACAGATTCGGCGAGCCGAGTGAACTTGACGGCACACTGCTTTTCCTTTGCGACGAAAAATACAGCGGATTTGTAACAGGCGTTTCAATTCCCGTTGACGGCGGGTTTAACGCATACTCGGGCGTGTAAGTTTAGATTTTCAATTAATAATTAAGTTCAATTAATATCAAGTATAAAAAGTATAAACTAAAAAATTAAGGCACGGTTTAAAACCGTGCCTTTCTCATTTAAAAATATCGGATATTTCCGAAAGCATTTTTGTACTTCTTTTTAAAATTGAGTTCATATAGGCTATCGCCGTGCCGTAGTTTGTGAAAGCGACGCCGTTTTTTTCTGCAACTTCCTGTCGGTACTGCATTTCTTTTTCATTGAGCATACAACCGCCACAGTGAACAACAAGCGACACACCGTCTAAATTTTCTTTGAAAGAATTTCCGCTTGTGAACTCAAAGTTGAGTTTTTTACCTGTAAATTTTTCAAGCACTTTCGGTAATTTGACAGTGCCGATATCTTTGCACTGTCTGTGATGAGTACAGCCCTCGCTTATGAGTACGGTATCGCCGTCTTTTAAAGCGTCTATACCGACTGCGCCCTCTACGGCTGTTTTCAAAAAGCCTTTTTTACGAGCCATCAAAATTGAAAACGAAGTCAAATTTATACTTTCATCCAAAATATTTGCGACAAAGTCGAAAACCTGAGAGTCTGTAACTACAATTTTCGGTTTCACGCTTAAAACGGAAAGTGTTATTTCGAGTTCATCTTCTTTGACAACTATATTTATTCCGCCACAGTCAAGCACATTTCTGACAACCTGTTGCTGAGGTAAAATAAGCCTGCCTTTCGGAGCCGACTCATCAATAGGTGTTACAAGCACAACAATATCGCCTTTTTCAACAATGTCTTCCAATATAAAATTTGAGTTTTCGGTTTTGACAACTGCTGAAATCCTGTTTTTTAATTCTTCGACACCAAAACCTGTTTGGGCGCTTACAAAAATTCCGTCTGAAACAGGTTCGCTTAATAAATCGCACTTGTTTTTTACAACTAAATACGGTACTTTTCTGTTTTCAAATTCATTTATGAGATTTTTTTCAAATTTATTCAACTCTCTTGTACAGTCGGTTACAAGGACTGCAATGTCGCACCGTCTGAGCGCCTCTTTTGTTTTTTCAACACGCTTTTGACCGAGTTCTCCGTTATCGTCTATTCCGGGTGTATCGACAACCAAAACCGCACCCAACGGCAAAAGTTCCATTGCCTTTGATACAATGTCGGTAGTTGTGCCTGCAAAATCGGAAACAACGGACAGATTTTGATTTGTAATTTTATTTACAAGGCTCGATTTTCCTGCATTTCTGCAACCGAAAAATCCTATATTCACTCTTTGAGAGTTCGGTGTATCATTAAGGCTCATTAAAATCTAAAGTCCCTTTCTCCGTTTTCTATTTTTTGAAGGCGCTCACTCACAATTTCTTTTACTTTTTCTTTGCCGATATTTTCTATTTCTTTTTCAATAAGTTTTTCGCCGATTTCTTTTGTCTTGTCGCTCGCGTAGTCCGTAAGATACTCTTTAAGCGTCATCAATGCATTTGGATGGCAACAATTTTGAATTTGTCCCGACTTGCAAAGGCTCATAAAACGGTCGCCCGTTCTGCCCTCTCTGTAACACGCTGTGCAAAAAGACGGAATATATCCGAAACTCATCAGCCACTGTACAACCTCGTCAAGAGTTCTTTTGTCGGAAACATCAAACTGTTCCGAATTTTCTTCTTCTGCCTCTTCCTCGGCATACCCTCCGACAGAAGTTTTTGACGCTCCGCTGATTTGAGAAACACCGAGTTTGATGACTTTTTCTCGGCACTCTTTACTCTCTCTTGTGGAAATAATCATACCCGTATAAGGAACGGAAACACGAATGCAGGCACAGATTTTAGCAAAAATATCGTCCGAAATCGAGTTGTCAAACGCCGACGGGTCAATATCGTCTGCGTGTTTTATTCTCGGTACGGAAATTGTGTGAGGTCCTACTCCGTGAACAGCCTCCAAGTGTTCGGCGTGCATCAAAAGACCTGCAAACTCGTACTTATAAAGTTCCAGACCGAACAAAACGCCCAGACCTACATCGTCAATACCCGTATTCATTGCCCTGTCCATAGCCTCTGTATGATATGCATAGTTGTGCTTCGGTCCTGTCGGGTGAAGTTTTTCATAGCTTTCTTTGTGATATGTTTCCTGAAAAAGAATATATGTTCCGATTCCCGCGTCTTTGAGTTTTTTATAATTTTCCTCTGTCGTTGCGGCAATATTTACATTTACTCTTCTGATTGCTCCGTTTTTATGCTTAATTGAGTAAATTGTTTTAATACACTCCAAAATATACTCAATCGGGTTGTTTACAGGGTCTTCGCCTGCCTCGATTGCAAGTCGCTTGTGCCCCATATCCTGAAGTGCAATAACCTCGTTTTTCACTTCTTCCTGAGTGAGTTTTTTTCTTGCAATATGCTTGTTTTTCAAATGATACGGACAATAGGTACAACCGTTGACGCAGTAGTTTGACAGATAAAGCGGTGCAAACATTACAATACGGTTGCCGTAAAAATCTTTCTTAATCTGACTTGCAAGTTCATAGACTTCATTTATTTTTTCCTGATTTTCACAAGCAAGCAAAACAGACGCTTCTCTGTGATTAAGTCCTTTTCTTAATTTTGCTTTTTCTATGATTTCATCTACAAGTTTAAGATTGTCTTTGTTTTCTTCGGCATACGCAAGCGTTTCTCGTATTTCTTCGTCGCTGATGAATTCTTCTGCCTTTAGTGATTTTGGGTTGTACATATAAATTCCTTCTTTCAAAATTCCCTATAATCGCCTTTTGAATAATTTATTGTTCTGCCTATTTTTTCAAGTTCTTTTTGCAAAATCCGCAAGCCGTCTGCCGACTGCGTAAAAGTTGATTTTTTATTGTCATAAAGCGCGTATTTTTTTCTGACATTTTGCGGAGAAAGGTTCGGCATAGTTACATTTGCACCGACCAGAAAACCTTGTGCCGAACCGTTTTTATCTGCCGTGGCAAGCGCCGTTGTTGACGGTATGTTTGCAAACGGCAAAATCAAACGAACAAGAGCAATCACAAAAAGTGTAAGTTCTGTATTTGCCCCTTTTTCGTTTTCAAACGGCGTGTCTTTTGCCGGCATAAACGGGCCTATACCCACCATTTCGGGTTTGAAATTTGCCAAAAAAAGCAAATCGTCCGCTATATTTTCAAGTGTTTGAAAAGGTACGCCCACCATAAAGCCTGCGCCCGTTTGGTAGCCGATTTTTTTAAGGTTTTGCAAACACTTCATTCTGTTTTCAAAACTCATTTCTTTCGGATGAATTTTCGAGTACAGACTTTTGTCCGCCGTTTCGTGTCTTAACAAATATCTGTCTGCGCCCGACTCAAAAAGTTTGAGATAGCTTTCGTAACTTCTCTCGCCCAAAGACAGCGTTACTGCACAGTCGGGAAACATTCTTTTCACTGTTGAAATCAGTCGGCAAAGGAAGTCGTCTGTATAAAACAAGTCTTCTCCGCCCTGAAAAACAAAAGTGCGAAAACCGAGTTCATACCCGTTTTTACAACAATTAATGATTTCTTCAAAACCGAGCCTGTACCTCTGTGCCGATTTTGAACTGCGACGAATTCCGCAATATAAGCAATCGTTTTTGCAATACGACGATATTTCTATCAAGCCTCTGATATACACACCGTTTTTAAAATTTTTTTCGCAGACTTCTCTGCTTTTTTCAAACAAAAAGTCTCTGATACCGTTTCTGTTTTCAAGCAAAAAAACAAACTCGTCTTTTGTCAAAATGTGCTTTTCGCACAACTTTTCAACCAATTTTTTTAAATCTTTCATACTGTACCAAACCAAAATTTAAAACTATCCGAGCACACTTTTAATGTACTCGCAATAGTCGGAAATGATGTCTTTTTCACAAAGCGAATATACCATTCTTGCGCCGACGGAATCTTCTATTTCGTTGAAGACAAACTTGTTTTTGTCAAACAAAAAGTCTATTCCTACAAAGTCGAATTCAAACAAAGAAATGACTTTGTTCACAACACTTTTCTCTTCTTCACTCAAATTATAGACCTCTGCTTTTCCGCCCATACAAAAATTTGAACGAAAATCGTTTTCCTGACTTCTCAGACAGGCGCAAACTATTTCATTTCCTATGACATAGACGCGCACATCTTTGCCGAGTGTATCGCAGGGTTTTTGAAAAAGGTACTCGTTTTCTTTTTCAATATCTTCTATACTTTCAAGTTCTTTTTTATTTTTTACAAGAAAAACATCTTTTCCGCCTTTAGAAAAATTCTTTTTGACTACTGCGGGAAATTTATTGTAATTTATCGGCAAAATATCAATTTTGTTTTTCTGCATCAATTCATAAGCAAGCGTCTTGTTGTTCGCAATTTTGCTGACATAAGAATTGTTGAAAACACGAACTCCTTTGTTTTCAAAATACTCTGCTATTTTAAAGTCGTTCGTTCTGTTAATTACATAATCGGCAACTATTTTTTCTTTGTTTTCTTCAAAATCTTCTTCCAAAAAAAGTGAAACACCGAGATTTTCCCTGTACTTTTTTACGGAAAATTCGTTTCTTTTCGCTTCAAAAGAAGAATATATCAAAATGCCTTTCATTGTGCCAATTCCTTTTTTATATACTCAAAAATAAGTTTTCCGCAGTCAATTCCCGTTGCGTTGTACAAATTTAAAATATGGGCGTTTGAGTTCACTTCACACACGCTTCCGTCAGTCAAAATATCTACTCCGCAAAAATCAAGTCCCAAAACTTCGGCGCACTTTTCAGCCGTTTCCTTTTCATATTCGGTAATTTCCGAACAAGCAGCGCTTCCTCCGTTTGTAACATTTGCACGAAAGTCGTTTTCATTTGTTCTGACCATCTTGCAGACTGCTTTTTTCCCTATAACTTCTATTCTGCAATCTTTTCCTTGTGAAGACGCTATGAACTTTTGAAGTAAAAACGGTTTTTCCGAAATGTGCGACTCAATTTCCGCCCTGTTTCTGCAAAGGTACACCTGCTCTCCGAATGAACCGAAACACTCTTTGAAAACAATGGGCAATGACAGTTTCCGAACGGCAAAATCTAAAAACTCTTTGTAGTCCGACTTGAAAAATGACTTTGGTGCAAACAGAGTTTCGGGTTGTTTTACCTCTCCCAAAAGTTCAATATATGTTTTTGCTTTGTCGTCGCACAACTCGATTGACTTTGCCGAGTTGAACACACGAAAACATTTTTTTTCAAGCAAGCGAGCCAAATTTACATCTTTGTCCCAAAAAAGAACAAAGTCTGTTTTTAAGCCTTTTGAACATATTACCTCTGAATTTGTCATTACTTCTAAAGAAATTCCGCACATTTTTGCAGAATTCACCAAGTGTTCGTTGAGTTTCGTGAATTTATCGGTATTTAAAAAATGGTTGCACACTAAAATTCCGTTCATTTATCCGCCCCCTACCGATTGATTATAACATTTTGCCTTGCTTTTTTCAATTAAATGATATATTATAATATCTATCTTTAAAGTAAATACAATAAATGAAAAAGGGTGATTTTATGACAGAATACAAACTCAAATACGGTTGCAATCCAAATCAAAGTCCTGCCAGAATTCATATGGACGGCAAAGAAATGCCTTTCACGGTTTTAAACGGCAGCGCAGGTTACATCAATCTGCTTGACGCTTTCAACGCTTGGCAGCTTGTTAAAGAACTGAAAGCGGCAACAGGTCTTGCAAGTGCGGCTTCTTTCAAACATGTAAGTCCCGCAGGCGCAGCAGTTGCGCACCCGCTTACAGAAACAGACAGAAAAGTTTGTTTTGTCCCTGAAGGACTTGAACTTTCTCCTATTGCGAGCGCTTATGTTCGTGCAAGAGGCTGCGACAGAGTTTCTTCGTTCGGCGACTTTGCGGCGCTTTCTGACGAATGCGACGAATCTGTTGCTCAATTTCTTGTAAAAGAAGTTTCCGACGGTATCATCGCTCCTTCATACTCTGAAAAAGCGCTTGAAATATTGAAAAGCAAAAGAAGAGGCAATTACCTCATCATTCAAATCGACCCAGACTATGAACCTGAAGAAATCGAAACAAAACAGGTTTTCGGTATGAAGTTTGAACAGAAAAGAAACAATTGTCAAATCACACCCGAACTTTTTGACGAATTGCCCACTCAAATCAAAGAGTTGCCCGAAATCGCTAAAATTGACCTTCTCATTTCTATGATAACATTAAAATACACTCAATCAAACTCTGTTTGCTACTGTATGGGCGGACAGACAATCGGCGTAGGCGCAGGTCAGCAGTCAAGAATTGCCTGCACCCGTCTTGCAGGTACAAAAGCAGACAACTACTTCCTTCGAACACATGAAAAAGTAACTTCTTTGCCGTTCATAGAAGGCATCAGAAAATGTGAGGCAGACAACGCAATCGACCTTTACATTTCCGACGACTGCGAAGAATTGCTCAAAGACGGCGTATGGCAGAGATACTTCACTGAAAAGCCCGCTGTATTTACAAAAGAAGAAAAAGAAGAATGGCACAAAAATATGACAAATGTTGCACTCGGTTCAGACGCTTTCTTCCCGTTTGAAGACAATATCGAAAGAGCAGTTAAAAGCGGTGTAAAATATATCGCTCAGCCGGGCGGTTCTGTGAACGACGAAACAGTTATCAAATGCTGCGACAACAACAAAATTGCCATGGCTATGACAGGTATTCGTCTTTTCCACCACTGATATGGAAGAAAGAATTTATACAGTGTCAAAAATAGAGGGCGAATATGCGACACTAATAGACTGCAACGACAAAAGCGAGATATTTATTGCGCTTTCGCTCCTGCCGTTTAACACGGACATCGACACAAAACTTTTATTTAAAAATTTCACATACACTATTATATGATTTAATCGTATGAGACAAATTTAATAATAACATAGAAAAAGCGACGCAGTTTTTAAATTGCGTCGCTTTTTTCTATGCTTGTTATACAGCAAACTAAATCTGACTTCTGTTTATTCCCAAAGTTTTTGAAACTTTCATCAAGTTATCGACATCGCTTTGTACCAATTTGCCGTTTTTGTTCGGCGGAAGATTTATAACCATCACATTCTGCGTTTTCTGTAAAATGCGGTAGTTTTTCACAATTTCGTCGGCGTCGGTCAACTGCTTGTTTTCATAACCGTCGCAATAAAACCAACTGAATTCTTTTCTTGAACAGATTGTCTGCTCAAAAGGAAGATAGTATTCTTCGCCGTTAAAAGTGTATATTTTCGGGTCGTCTTCTCGGCACATATTGGGGTCCCAAAGTCTGAAATCTGACGGAAACATTCTAAGCGGGTCGTACAGTTTGTAATTTTTCGGTTCGTATCGCTTTTTTGGGAAACCCTTTTTTTCGCTGTATTTACCTACAGTGTGATTGACCCCCATTTGACACATAGGCTGAAGTGTTTTTACAAGACTGTAAATTCTGTCCAACTGCCACGCTCTGCAAGGTTTATCCCATCCGCCGTCGAGCCAAAGTTCGACAATCTCTCCGTATCTGCCGTCCATCAATTCAGTCAGTTGCTTTTCCATATACTGTACATACGCCTCGTCATTTTTGTAGCACTTTTCGTGTCTGTCCCACAGAGAATAGTACAAACCGAGTTTGATGCCGTACTTTTGGCAGGCTTTATAAACGGCGTTTACAACATCTGTTTTATTCGGCGAATAGTTGACTGAATAGGTTGTTGTGTCGGTGTCCCACAGACAAAAACCGTCGTGATGTTTCGTTATCAGCACAACATAGTTCATTCCTGCCTCATAAGCGGTTTTCACCCAATTTTCAGCGTCTATGTCAGTCGGTCTGTAACTTTCAATAGGCAGTTTGCCGTTTGACCACTCCGTATTGTTAAATGTATTGATGCCAAAGTGCAAAAACATTCCGAACCCGCGCTCAATCTGCGCCTTTTGCCCCTCTGTCGCCTCCAAAGACGGTTTTTGCATTATCGGATACTCTTTAAATGGGTACGGTTTCATTTTCTTTTTAAAAAACAGCATAATTATTAAACTCTCTCCTTGTCTTCATTTATTTTAAACACATAGCATTGACTTTTCCCGCTTGCGTAAATATCTGCTCTTGTACAGCCGTAAAAATATTCAGGTTTTCCGTTTTTCATCAGCACACCGGGTCTTTCAAGTTTTGTTGAACGGTCATTGTCGTAAAATGTTGTACTTTTCGGCAAATTGATATAGTCAGAAAGCACGCCGAAACCTATTTTCGCATTTTCTCTTTTGAAATATCCGTCTTTCATTTCCCACAGTATTCCTGCGCCGAAAATACCCGTGTTTTTTCCGAAGTTGTCGGTTGTAAGCAGATAGGTTTTGTCGTCTTGCCGAAAAGCCGTTGCGTCTTCAATATAGTGAATATTATCCATTTTCGGCTCGTCGCAAATTATATACGGTCCCTCAATATTTTTTGAAGTTGCATAGCCATAGTGCATCTTTTTATTTTGCGCTTTACCTGCTTTAAAAAATATGTAGTATGTATCGTCTGTTTTAGTCATGGCAGGGTTTTCCGTTCCCGTTATGCTGTGATATGTCCAATGACTCTGCACCTGCGACTCTCTTACGACAATTCCGTCTTCTGTCGCAAAATGCCACGGACCGTTCAGAGAATCTGACAACATCAGACCCGTTTTCATTCCGCCTTTTTTCACTCTTTTGTCTTGAACGATATAAACAAGAGCGTACACATTGTCAAACTTATAGATTTGAGGATTGTGAGGTGAAGCCTGCCACTCGGGACAAGGCAGATTTTTGTTTGAAAGCACCGTTTCAACATATTCAAAAGGACCTTCGGGACTGTCGCCGACAAAATGAACAATTTCGCTTTGGGTAAACCAAAGCGCCATTTCCTTTTTAGTTCTCGGCCAGCGAGAACAAAAAAGATGCACTCTGTTTTCTTCGTCATATATAGGAGAAACACACCAATACCAGTGTTCGTCGTCTGTTACGGAAATTCCTTTGTACTCCAAATTCAGCGCCATACGGGAAAACGGCATTTTAACCTTTTTCCCTATTGCAGATTTTAACGGTGCTGTTTTATTTTTCTTAAAAAACAACATAGTCAATTCTCTTCCTTAGGTTTATTTTCCAATTTTATTTTAATGATTGTATCGGGTGTATTGAATTTTCTTCCTGCAACAAGAATATGAAGTCTGCCGTTTTTATTTTTTATTTTAACTTTTTCCCCCGTCAAACAGGAAAATGATTTTAAAGTATTGTTTTTAAACGGAAGCGAAAAATATGCAATGGGAAGGCATTTCAGCAAGTGCAGATACAATGTATTGCCCTTAAAACAGGAAGCATATCTTTTTGTAGGCTTCCACACACCGCCGTTTGTTTTGTAAACGCTTTCGCCGTAATTTTTGAGCCAAGCGCCGACTTCTTTCATTCGCATTGCCTCATTTTCGGCAATACTTCCGTCCGACTTGCAGCCGATACTCAAAAGATAGTTTCCGTCTCCGCCTGTACAGTTAAGCAACTGCGCAAGAACTTTTTTCACGCTTTTGATTTTGCTTTGAGAATATGCCCAGTCTTTACCGAGAGGCATACAGGTTTCCCACATTCTGTTGTTTTGGAAAAAGCCCGTATGACCTTCAGGCGTATCAAAATCGCCAGGTAAACCTGCGCGGTTGTTTATGATTATATGCGGTTGAAGTTCACGAATCATTTTTTCAAGTTCTTCGGAATTCCACATTTCTTTCGTAAACATTCCGTTATTATACTCGGCGTCCCACCATAACAAGTCTATTTTACCGTAATTAGTCATAAGTTCACGAACGGTATTGAACATATATTCCTGATAGCGTTTGTGCTTTTCCGTAAGATACCACTCTTTGCCGTCTTTCATTTTAAAAAACGGGTTGGTTTTTGTCGCAACTGCGTCTGCAACAGGAACAGGCTCATAGTCGGGGTGTGTCCAATCTCGTTTTGAATAGTAAATTCCTATTTTAAGACCCGCCGAACGAAAAGCGTCTGTAAGTTCTTTCAAATAGTCTTTTCCGTACGGCGAATTTGTGATTTTATACTCTGAATACGCCGTATCCCACATATGAAAACCGTCGTGATGTTTTGCAATAATCACAACATACTTGAACCCGCTTTTCTTAGCAATATCTGCCCATTCTTTTGCATTGAAATCAGAAAATGCAAGTTGATTTGCCCAACTGTCGTACACATTGTCATCAACTGTTTTTCCCCAATACTGCGGGTCGGGCAACTTGTGAGTTTTTCTCGGCCAACTTATATCTACCATACCGACGGCAGAAATTCCGACATGGAGAAAAAGTCCGTATTTTGCCTCTTTAAACCACTTTGCATCTTCCTTGCCTGCAAACGGATACGAATTCCATTCTTCATCTGAGAAATATGTAAACTCAGCGCCTTGTTTTGATTTGTCAAAATCACTTTTCTTTAATGAATATCCCATAGTTTCTCCTAATCTATTTCAATTTTAAAACACAGCGGAAGTTCGCTTTCAATTTTTTGATTTAATGATATTTTGAAATTGAACAGGTTTTGTGTCCATTTAACTTTTTGACTGTTTCCTAAAACAGAAACATTTTTTATTTTATAAGTAATTCCTTTATTGTTATCTTTTCTGAGGCTTTTTATATAGAAATTTTTTCTTGCTTTTGTCGAAAGCGGAAAAACATATATCGCTCCCGTTTTAAATGTAAATCGGTAATCGTGAGTTGTATATTTAAGATTTTCCTTAAATGCCCCCGACGACTGCTTTTTGCCTTCACCAAATACGGTAAACGGCTCTGTTTCATATATTGCCTCTCCGTTTGTCTGAAGCCATTTGCCCATTTTAAGAAGCACATCTTTTTCCTCTTCACAAATTGTTCCGTCAGCTTTCGGTCCGACATTCAGCATAAGACATCCGTTTTTTGAAACAACATCAATAAGATTTGTAACGCAGTTATACGCCGTTTTGTAATCGTTGTTTTTAGTGTAACTCCACGAATTCTTTGCGATAGCCGTATCGCACTGCCATGGCTCTCTTGCGATACCGTTTACCTGCCCTCTCTCAACATCAAATACGGCGCAGCCCTGCATTATCGCATTGTATTTATAAAACACAACAGGTTCAATTCCCCATTCATTTGCTCTGTTGTAGTAGTAAGCAAGAAATTTTTTCAGATACGGCTTAAAAGGTAACTGCTGAATCCACCAGTCAAAAAATACACCGCAAGGTTTATTTTTATCTACCATTTCACAAGCAGAGGCAAGCCAGTCTTTGAGCCATTCTTCTGTCGGTACTAACCTTCCGCTGTCGTGCACAATTCCGCCGTTTGACTCAAGCGCGCAATCTCCGTATAAATCTCTGTATTCTTCTTTGAGTGCCTCTGACTGCGGAAAATTTTTTCTTGCGCCGTTTATAAACCAATAGTGTTCGGCACGGTGGTTTGAAATCAGAAAACCCATATCGGATTTGTCGCAGGCAGTATGTAATTCCTGCATAAAATCTCTTTTCGGCGTCATTTGTACGGTATTCCATCGGTTTAAATCGCTTTGATACATTTTAATTCCGTCATGATGTTCGCCGACAGGCATAATATATTTTGCGCCGGATTTTTTGAAAATCGAAAGCCATTCATCAGCATTAAATTTCTGCGGATTGAATTGCTCTGCAATCTGTCTGTAATCTGCATTTTTGCCGTAGTGTTCTTCTTTGTGCTTACAGCTTTTTGTACCTTTAAAGTACATCTGTCTCGGATACCACTCGCTTTCACATTCGGGCACGGTAAACGCGCCCCAGTGAATGAATAGTCCAAATTTACCTTTTGAAAACCATTCGGGAATTTTTCTTTTCTTCAGGCTGTCCCAGTCATCAAAATAAGGTCCTGACTTGATTACTTCATCAACATTTTCTAAATATTCGTCAATGCTTGTCATAATTAATTCTCCTTATTAAAATATTGCTGTTTAATTGCCGTTAACGCGTTAAGAAAAACGAAGAAATACAGAGTTAAAACAGATGCCCCGGTGTGATTAACTACAAGTTGGTATCCCCAAAACGCTGTTCCCGCAACTCCCGAAAGCGCCACAAACAAGTAAGCACTGCGGTAATAAAGTGCAAGCAAAACACAAGAAACAAGTGTAATTGAAAAGAAAACGGCATCTAAAAACGGTCCGTTACTGTTAAGTGCGTTGAGAATACAATAAATTACTGCGACGGAAACAGGAAATGAAATTCCTGTTGCGAATGATTGTTTTTTATTTAACTTCTTCAGCACGGTGTTGCTTTTACTCTGATTGCTTTTCCATTTTATGTATGAATAAAATGCCAAAGGCAGTTGTACAAAAAGCATAAACACTGCCGACGCATATATATTCTCTGAAAATGCCATTGCAGAATATGTAACGGCATACGCACAGCCGAACAGAAATCCAAAGCGTTTGCCCGCCGATGTGAAAAAGTTGAATCCCAGCCCGAGCAGAGAAATAACTATCTTGTACCATACATCATTTACTGCAATTCCGACGCCGATAATTACTGCTATTTGAAATAAAAGAAAAATTGATTTTCTATTTAAAATTTCTGATTTTACTTTATTCATATTTTAATTGTCCTTTAACTCTATTTTTACAACTTGAACAGCAAAATCGGAAAGAGAAGCGCTGTCGTATTTTACGGTAAGATATTTTTCTCCAAAGTTATAACTGCACTTCGGTACACCGAGTACCGAAATACTTTTTATCTGATTTTTCTTGTCGGCAAAAGTTTTTATTCTTATTGTTCCTCGTTTTGAATTTAAGCACAGCGCATAAACTGTATTATCTTTTTGTGTAAAACGAATATCTTTATTTGTGCATTTTATTTTTTGCAAATTCTTTTTTCTGCTTTTCTTTGTTGACGGACCTTCCCCATAAATTTTATAAGGAACAGTTCCGTAGATGGCTTCGCCGTTGATTTTAAACCATCTGCCGATAGTGCTGACGATTTTTTTCTCTTCCTCATCAATAGTTCCGTCTGCTTTAAGCGGAACACTGAGCAAATACACACCGTTTTTGCTTACAACATCTGTTAACTGCTGTAAAACCTCATTGGCAGTTTTGTATTTGAAATTTTTATTGTAGAACCAATCGCCTATACAGGTATCTGTTTCCCAAGTATCTTTTCTCGGGGCGTTCATCATTTCGCGTTCTAAATCAAGAACACCTATTCCGTCACGGTATGCGCCGTGATAAGGATGTATGTTTCTGTCTAAATTTTTAACTGCATAAACGCCCTCTAATTTTCCTCCGTGTTGCTGAATATTAAAATTATAAAAATTTGCAATCATTGCACGGCCGATTGCACCGAACGGCACTCCTCCGTCCGTATAAAGAAAATCGGGTTTATATTTTTCAACTGCTTCTTTTATACGAAGATAAAAGTTTTCAACAAAACGGTCGCTCGGATTTGCAGGATAGCCAAAACTTGTATCTTCCAAACTGCCCTCAAGATAAAGTTCTTCGTACCTTTTATCGTTGCCGTCATACGCAACACCTTTATATTTACCGTACTTATCAGCACCTTTATTTGTTGAAAACCAACTGTAAGCTCTTTCTAAATGCTCAGATATACCAAAACGCATATCATACTTTTCACAGGCATTTTTCCACTCGCCTACAATGTCCATATGCGGACCGTGGTTTACCGTATTCCAACTGTTGTATGTACTGTCCCATAAATCAACATTATCATGGTGAACGCCCATAGTTACAAAAAACTTTGCGCCCATATCTTTATACATTTTAATCAATGCGTCTGCGTCAAAGTTTTCTGCTTTCCACAATTCAATAATATCTTTATAGCCAAATTCAGACGGATGACCGTAATGCTTTAAATGATATTTATAATCTTTTGACCCCTGGCGATACATATCTCGGGCATACCAACAGCCGCCGCCTTCAGGAACACATTGCGCGCCCCAGTGTGCCCAAACGCCGAATTTAGCATCTTTAAACCACTGAGGACATTCAAATTCCTGCAAACTTTCCCAAGTGTTTGTAAACTTTCCCGGTGTAATTTCTATGTTCATAACGCTGTTTCCTTTTTATAGTTTTTTTATCTCAATCCACGCACAGTCGTTTAGTGTAAGATACAGTGTAACTTTTCCGTTCTTTACACAAAGAGATGTGTTTTTATACAAATCAACTGCCGTGTATCCGAACGGTACTTCTATCTCATACTTTTTCAAAAGACTTTTTCTGTTGAATATGAAAAATTCCGTTGCATTTTTTGACTTTTTTCTGCCCACTTCGAGTGAATCGTCGAAAAGGGCAGGAACATAGTCTGTATCAAGAATTTTTTTCAGTCGCTCAACATCTTTTTCCGAATATTTGCTGACATAGTCGCCCGACAGAACCATTCCGCCGCTTGCTCTTACATAAATATTGTTAAGTCTGTAAAACTTTCTGTTTACAACAGACTTATTGACAATGCCCGACGGGTCCATCACGGGAGAAACAGTGTTCGACATAATAAGACAGTCGGGGTCGTTTACCCAAAGTTTGCCGTGCATCCAATTACGGTTAAAGCACTGCTCCGAAAGGTTAGCCATATGGTAAACATTTCTGATAACATCGTTTGTAACACGCATTCCCGAAACAACACCCAAAGACGCCCACATAGGCGCGTTGCAGCCGAGTATGAAGGCTTTGCGGTCTGTTGCGTCCAAAATTGCCTGCATACCCATTCTGTAAGCCTCGACGGAAGTTTTACTTTTGTCGTACCTTTCGCCAAACGGCAAAGCTCCCCAAACATTTGCGTCAAGTTTGAAATAGCGTACTCCCCACTCTTTATAAATTTCACGAACGGTATCGTATATAAATTTTTGGGAGTCGGGGTTTGTTCCGTCAAGCATATACCACGGTCCGTCGCGCCAGCCTTTAAATGTAACTTCAGATGAACAAAGCGGTTTTCCCTGTCCGTCTTTCACAAAATATTCGGGGTGTTCTCTGAGCAATCTGCTTTTCGGCGATGCAATGAACGGAGCAAGCCATATTGCAGGCTCAAAACCTGCATTTCTTATATCGTGGCAGATTTCTTTCATAGGACGGTTAAACTTGTCGCTCGTTTCAAGCCAGTCGCCCATATACGGCTGAAAACCGTCGTCGATTTGAATATATTTGAGATCGGGCGTTTTTTCTTTTATTATCTTCAAATTTTCAAAAATATCGTTTTCGGAAATATCGGGACCGATACAGTACCACGAGCACCAACCGACAGGCATTTCAAAATATTTCTGAGTAGGGTGGTTTTTTGCTATCGCTTTTGCAAAGCGACTTAAAATCTCGTTTCTTTTTCCCTTTAAAACAATCATTTCTTCAAAATCAATTCTGTCATTTTCACTGTATTCTGTGTTTTCAAGACACTGTACAATTTGAATTTCCGAAGAATTGATGCGAAATTCCGTTCGGAAACGATTACAGCTTGACGCGCCTATTAAAACGGTGTTTTCACCTTCGCCGACAAGAATATAGTTGTACACCGTTTTATATCCGTCAGTTTGCGGCATTCGATAATGCTTTTCGTCCGTATAACCCGTTATTGTTTTTAAATTTCCTACTGTGCCTTTATATTGAGACAGTTTTTGATAGCCGTCGCCGTAGAAGGCAGTATCGTCAGATAAACCATGCTTACCGCTAAAAAGAACTGCCTCTTTAAGCCTTACATTTTGTTTTACAGTTGATTCAATTTTAAAACTTGCATCATCATTAACAACACTGTATTCACACGGCGTTTTATTGCCGTTTTCATCAATCAAATACATTGAACTAAAATTTATATCTAACATTTATATCCCCCATTTTCTTATATTAATTCCTGCAGACGGAATTACATCACTGTCAGCAACAATCTCATACTCTGAATAAGTCTTACACCATTCGAGTTCAAAGTCGCGGATTTTCTTATCAAGTTTATCAAAAAACGACCTGACTGATTTTGTATATCCGTTGCCTTTTATTAGATTTATTTTACTGTTGTTTTCAAGAATCTTTATAGCTTCAGGATAAAAGATTTCCCAACGCGCAAAGTCCCACCGGCACATTGAATAATCAAGCGTGCAGTAGTTCATATAAACCCTATATTTCTGCTCGATGACTTTAGAAAATTCGCCGTCAAACATTACAAGACTGTCAATATGTATTTTCTGATTACCGCACCATGACAACTGAACATTGCAAAATTCTTTTAGATAGCAGTAAATTCCGTGAAAGGCTGAAATGTAATTATTCGCCGTAACAAATATTTTTCTGTTCTTTGAGATTATTCTGAAAAAATCTTTGTCATTGCTTTCAAATTCAATGATAAAACTGTCTTTAAAATCAGGCAGATTTCTTTGTAAAAATCCATTTACAACTTTATCCATAGTTACTCCTTAATATCTTTTTTGGTTCTTTATAGAAAAAACCGGCTGAATTTAAAAAATAAATAATTTTTAAAAATGTTACTGTGTTATTTATGATTTGCCTGATAAAAAGCAGAAACCTTGTTCATAGCAACACCTTTTTTGCTTATTTTAATTTAATTATATACTATTGATTTTCTTTATAAAATATAAAATTCGATTGAAAAGTTATGAAATCCGCTTATCATTTCTATTGAAAAAAGTATTTCTATAATGTAAAATAGTTAAAAAAGTTTTTAAATGAGGTTAATCTGATATGTATATAAATACGGAATCGGGAATAGATGAAAAATCTGAAATTTTTTTCTCGTCACAAACAGATTCTGTTGAAAGTCTGCTGTTTTATCCTATATGTACAGGACATTATTATTGCAATACCGATTATCATGTAAAGCGCAAAAAACATTACTCAATTCTTATAATGCAGATACTTAACGGAAAATGCAAGGTAGAAACCGAATTTACAAATACAGAAGCGAAAGCAGGTGACATTGTCGTTATTGATTGCTGTAAACCGCATTGCTATTACGCACTCGGTAACAATCTTGAAACAATATGGCTGCATTTTGACGGCGGAAACTGCAAAAAAATGTGCAATGAAATTGTGTCGCAAAACGGCAATGTTTTTCATCCTGCCGACACAAAACAGTTTACAATGAAATTGTTTGAGTTTTACAACCTTTTTTCAGACAATAAATTTTGCCCTCAGCCAAAGCATTCTTCATATATCTATGATTTGCTGTGTGACTGCCTGTGTTATCAATATCATGAAAATGATAAGATTTCAAAAACAGCAATAGAATATATAAATTCAAACCTGGACAAAAAAATAACAGTATCCGCGATTGCAGAAACTGTCTATTTAAGTTCGTCACAATTTTCAAAAAGGTTCAAAGAGGAGACGGGTTACTCACCATACGAGTTTGTAATAATTGCACGGCTTAATAAAGCAAAGTATCTGTTACTGAACTCCTCATTTCCGATTGTCGAAATCGCACGGCAAACAGGTTTTGATAATTGTGCAAAGTTTTCTGCTTTTTTCATTTCGGCAGAAAAAATTTCGCCGAGAACATTTAGAAAAAAATATTCTGTTGTTTAAATATATTATTGTCTTGCTGTTTAAAACGATAAGGAATTGAACAGCGCCGAGTTGTGCAAACGGCACAAAAGTTTGATTAGTATAGAAAATTATATAAAATTTAAATTTCAGACAAAAAACTGATTTCGTTTTTTCTAACGAGGTCAGTTTTTTTAGTTTGAATAAGCTCATTGCTGTAGAAATTTATTTATTCGGATATGAGGATACTTACTCCCCATATCCGACAAATTTTACTCAAGGTATGCACTCTGTCTTTAGAATTGAAAAGAAATTGTCGGCTAAAGTGTTACCGTATTGATTACCGCGCCTTGACATTGAAATCAAAATACCGTCGAACCGATTGCAACTTTTTGCACCGATTAAATCTTCACCGACAAGAATACAGTTGTGCACCCTCTTATTTTTCAGTTATTTCTTTATTTGCATTTTTTATAAAATCGTAAGACGGCTTTTTATTTCCGTACAAGTCTGTTGAGCCGTGAATTCTCTGCTTTAATTTACCTTTGCCCGACTCTCCGACATGAGTTCTGTAATCGTTGAGAGAAAAATACACCCAGCCTGCAAAATCATATTTCTTGTAATAGCGCAATTTGTCTTCATATATACTTATTCTGCGCTCATCTCCGCCCTTGAAGTGAGGCTCGCAAAGTCCGAATTCGGTTATAACAACGGGTTTTGAAACAGTTTGCCTCTTTACAAGACAAAAAACTTTATCAAAATTCTTCATCGGAAACCATGTGCCGAGATATTCATTCCACATACAAATATCGCCAAAAACAGTCGCGTCTTCTTTCTTTTGCAATTTTTGAATAAATGACATATACCCAAGTGTATTTGACACATAGTTTACAAGGCGTGATTTGTCTTTACTTTTAAAATAATGAACCATTTGCTTTACATATGAAATTGTACCTTTTTTTCTTCCGCCCAATTCATTGCCGACGCCCCAGCATACAATCGACGGATGGTTGCGGTGATACAAAAGCATATCATCTGCTTGTTTTTTTGCAACTTCAAGTTGGATTTCGCCTGCATTTTTAGGAGCACCCCAATACGGAATTTCCTCTTGCACCATCAAGCCGTGTCTGTCGCACCAATCGTAAACAAAATCGTCCTGCTGCCAATGGAAACGAGTAAAATTGCAATTCAAATCTTTTAACATTTGCAAATTTTTTTCGAGTTCGTCTTCAGGCTCTGCCATACCAAAATTCGGATTGCTTCCGGGCATCCATTCGACTCCGACAAGTTTCACGAGTTTGTTGTTTAAATACACTTTATCGCCTTTTGTTTCTATTTTTCTGATACCGAAATTGCATTCATAAACTTCTTTATCGCAAACAATTTGAGCAGTGTAAAGAAAAGGCGAATCCGTACTCCACAAATTTGCATTTTCCAAATTGAATTTGATATGAGTTTCATTTGCCAAATCTTTTTCTTCAAAAACAATATTTTGACTTTTCGTTTCTTTTACACAAAAATCAAAATTACCGTGTTTTTCACTGCAAAATTCAAAATCACATACAACTTCGGCATTTGCTTTTCCGTTTTCAAGAAAGTCAAGCACCGTGTTTTCTGTCTTAAAATTCAAAATGTCATTTTCACTGTACTCTGTCAATTCAACAGGACGGATAATTCCGCCGTCGTTTGCCCAGTCAAAATCTTTAAGATGGGGCAAGGCAGTTTTTGAGTACGCATTGCTGCACTCTATTAACAGCAAATTTTTGCCGACTTTCAATTCGTTTGTTATATCTGCGCGAAACGGAGTGTACCCACTGTTAAAGTGCTTTGCAACCTCTTTGCCGTTCAAATAAACAATACAGTCTCTGTAAACAGCGTGGAAAAACAGAATTGTTTTAAAACTCGGCTTTTCAATTTCAAACTCTGTACTGTACCACGCCGTTCCGCAATATTCTTCATATCCGCTTTGAACATTCCATGTATGAGGAACACTCACAACTTCGCCTTTTGTTCCGTTCAAAAGCATATTGCCTTTATCTCCGTTTACAGAAAAGTTGAAAACACAAAGTTTTGTTTTTTTCATAAATAATTATCCTCCGAAATCTTTATATGTTTTATATGTGAAAAACAATACCTTAAACAATGCATTATATCTCCATAATTGCTATTATATAAAATTAAACTGATGATAAAATATTAAATTCAATCAAAAAGTTTAGAAATCCTGCTTTTCAACAAAAAAAGAGCGTTGATTACGCCCTTTTTTATAAAATATTCACATACAAATTTTAATTAAAAACAATTTATGCTTTTTTACAAACAAACACAAGCCAACCGTCAGATTCGTTTCTTTCAACAACTTTAAAGCCGTTTTCGGCAAAAGAACAAAGAACTTCGTCTTCTCTTGCATCAATGATTCCGCCTGTGATATAGACACCGTCGTCTTCAAGGAAATTTCCGACCTCTGTATTGAACTGCATTATAATATCTGCCACAATATTTGCAACAACAACACTGTATTTGCCGTTTACTTTGTCGGACAAATTGCCCTGAACAGCCTCAAACTTCGGACTTTCAAAACCGTTTTCTTTCGCGTTTTGAACGGCAGTCTTAACTGCAAGTGCGTCAATGTCAACGCCAAACGCTTTTTTTGCGCCCAAAAGCAAAGAGGCAACAGACAAAATACCGCTGCCGCAGCCGATGTCAAGAACAGAACTTTCTTCACTTACATATCTTTCAAGTGTTTCAAGACAAAGTTTTGTTGTAGGATGACTTCCCGTACCAAATGCAAGACCCGGTTCAATATTTAAAACTTTTCTTCCGTTTGCCTCAAAATCGTCTCTCCAAACAGGACGAATGAGAAGTTTTTCGCCTATCGGCATAGGATGAAAATACTTTTTCCAATTGCTTGCCCAATCCTTAGTTTCGCACAACGCCGTATCTATTTCATATTCAATATTGCAAGCGCCGAGTCTTTCTTCAATAAATGATACCGATTCGCTCGGGTTTTCTTCGGGACTGATGAAAACATGAATGATTGCTTTGGTTCTGTCTTTTTGAAGAAGCGACTCTTCAATCAAGTCGATATGAGCAATCTCCATCGTTTCATCTTCCAAATTTGAATAGTCTTCAATATAAATTCCGTACGGTACCACCATATTTGTAATGTTTGACGCTGTTTCAACATCATCTACGCTTACCGTAATTTTTATTTCATTCCATGTATCGTTCATATTTTATCTCCGAAATCTACAGTATATTCTGTGTTATTTGTTCTGCCGTGATTATAAAGTTTTCTGTTGTCAAGCGCCCATATTCTGTCTGTAAACTCGCCTGTTTTCGTTGCAGAAACAGCGTTTGAAATTTCAAAAATGTTTGCGTCCAAATTGTCAAGACTTGACAAAATGACAGCCTCCAAAAACATTGGTCGAACAGGCGAGCCGTATTCGGGTACGCCGTGGTGTGACAATACCATATGTTCGAGCAAAGTCGCTTTTTTACTGTCAACTCCTAACTTTTTAGCAGTTTCTTCAATATACATTGCGCCTTTTACAAGGTGTCCGACAAGTTCCCCCTCTGCCGAATAGCCTTTTGCAAGCCCTGTCTGACTTGTTTCAAGTTCCCACACCTTTGCAACATCGTGCAAAATTGCGCCTGAAAGCAACAATTCTCTGTCAACATTTTTGTAAATTTTGCAAACGCTTTCAGCCATTTCAACAATGGCGCTGACATGGAGCATCAGTCCCCCCACCATTGCGTGATGCAATTTTAAAGCGGCAGGATAGACAACCATTTTTTCTTTGTTTTTTTCCATAATATCGCAAACAATTTTTTTGAAATCGTCGTCATTAAAAGCGTTCACTTTTCTGAAAAGCATATTATAAAGTGTTTCTCCGCCGACTTTTGACGCAGGCACAAGGTCTTCCAGATTATAGTTATCGCCCGAAACCGCCGCTCTGATTTGAGAAATTCTAAACTGGTCTTTTCCGTTGTACTGTTCTATCGTTCCCCGCACTTTCACTACCATATCGCTTTGGAAAAGCGCTCCCTGTTCGGCGTCCCACAATTTTGCGGGAAGTTCGCCCTCTTTGTCGGCAAGAACAAGGTCAACATACTGCGAGCCGTTTTTTGCTGTTTTTATATCGCATTTTTTAAGGATGGCAAAGCCGTCCATCATACCGTTCGGTAAAGTTTTAAATTTCATTGTTTCAACTCCTTGCTTAAGGCGATGTGAGCCGAACACAAAAGCGTGTCTGACTTTTTCGCCTTTTAACATTATATAATAAATAAGATTTTTAATCAATTATTAAATTATTAAAGCACATTTAAATACGCTGTTAATAAATTTCTGTTTTCTTGACAAAAATCTTTTATACTGATATTATAAATATCTAAAATAATATGGAGTGATTTTTTTGGACAATTTTGAAAACTACTGTAAAAACTGCTTTGAACAACTAAATAACAGTTTTGTATGTCCACATTGCAATTTTGACAACAGCACGCAAAACGATACTCAATTTTTACCGACAGGGTACTTGCTTTGCGAAAGATATGTCATAGGCAGGGTTATCGAAACCTACAGCGACGGTGTGATTTATTCTGCTTACGACAAAATAATCGGTTCCCGCATTACCGTAAAAGAATATTTGCCTCAAAACCTTGCAAACAGACTTGAAGGCAATACTGATGTACATATCAGGGAAAGATACCGTGAACAGTACGAAAAAGAAAAAAGAGAGTTCATAAAACTTTGGCAAACTCTCCAAAAAATCAGAAATTTAAGCGCTATCATCCCTGTATATGATGTTTTTGAGGCAAACGAAACGGCGTACTCTGTTTCTGAATACTTTGAAAGCGTTACTTTAAGAGACTATCTTTTGCATCAGCCCGACGGTATGACAGATTGGGAAAAAGCGCGCATCATGTTTATGCCTGTTTTGACAACTATCGAAACTTTGCACGCAAACGGAATTATTCACGGCGCTATCTGTCCCGAAAATTTGGTTTTATGCCGAGACGGCAAAGTCAGACTCGTAGGCTTTGAAGTACCCGACGCAACAAAGCAGGGAACAGACCTTGAGTTCGATGTCAAGAACGGATACACTGCGATTGAGCAATATCAAAACTCGTACAAAATAGGAACATATACTGACTTGTACGCTTTTACAGCCTGCATTTATCGTTCGCTTGTCGGCAACAATCCGCCCGACGCTCCGTCTCGCGAGGCTAACGACAAGTTGATGATTCCGAACACGGTTGCAGAAAAAATTCCCGTATATGTTATTAAAGCGCTCGGCAGCGGTCTTCAGATTAAACCAGAACGCAGAACAAAAACCGCAGAAGAACTGCGCGACAGGCTCAATGCAAACCCGTCTGTTTCTGCAACTGCAACGGCAGAGGCTATAAAGCCTGCGGTTGCTCAGCCGTCAAATGTTGTTTCGCAAAACACCGAAGAAGTCAAAACTGTCAGAACGGATGACAATAAAAAGCAAAAAGAAGACGAAGACAAAAAGAAAAAGAAGAAAACGGCAATTATCGTTTCGATTGTTGCAGTTGTACTTGTTTTGGCTGTTGTCGGCACAGTTGTTGCCGCAAAATATTCTAACCTGCTGAAAAAAGAAGAAGAGCAAACCGTTTCTCTTCAGCAGTACGAAGTGCCGGACTTTTCAAGCGCAGGCTATTCAAAAAGCGATATTGAGCAAAATGCAGTTTGGAACAAACAGTTCAAACTCACATATACAGAAGAATACTCGTCTGACTTTGAAGAAGGCGTGATTTTCGGTCAAAGCGTTTCTCCCGGTCAAACTGTAAGCGAAGGCACATCTATCGTGCTGACAGTCAGCAAGGGTACCCATACAGAAAAACTGCCTGATGTCGGCGGTTTAGCCGAAGAAGACGCGATTGAAACACTTGAAAAACTCGGTTTCAAAGTTAAAGTTGTTCCGATAGCAAACGACGGAACAAATGCAGAAAACACCGTCAAAAAGAATTTTGGTATGTCTCCGTCGGCAGGCTCTGAGTATGAAGTAGGCAAAGAAGTAATTATTCAGGTTTTCGAAAAAGCAACAACCGCTCCTTCGACAACCGAACCTTCAACAGAAGAAACAACAGAAGACCCGACAAAAAACCAAATCATAGTTCAATAAATGTACAAAATTAACTGAAATTTAATTTTCAATAAAAATGGCGCAGTAATTATAAATACTGTGCCGTTTTTTCATATTTATTTGTTTTTTTCTAAATCTCCCCGCTGTGCCGACAAATAAAAGCACTGCTCTTACCGAAAATTTCTTTCATCTTGATTTTCTTTACCAATGAACATTTTTCTGTTTTTTATGCTATACTGTTTATGGTTTAAACATTTAAACGAAAGGAAAGTGCTGATGGAACTGAACAAAGAAATTTGCGATTTGGCAAAAAATTTTTCTGCCTCAACAAAAATATTGACAGCCCTTGGTGATGAAACAAGACAACACATCATTTTAGAAATGTTGAAAATGGGAAATTGTATGGGCGTGCGAGTAGGTGATATTACAGAAAAAACAAATCTTTCCCGCCCTGCAGTTTCACATCACTTACAAATCATGAAAAACGCCGGAATTATTAAAGTGCGTAAAGAAGGGACAAAGAACTATTATTATTTTGACCCTGAAATGGAAGCTTTTGAACAACTTATTTTCACATTGTATCTTGCAATGAAAATCAAAAAAGAGTTGCCTGACAGAAGCGGAGAATGACAAAATAAAATCGGAGGAATATCACAATGGAAATATCGGAACTTATAAAACAAAGACACAGTGTACGCCAATACAAAAATATTGCAATCGAACCGAAACACAGAGTCGTACTAAACAAACTGATTGAAGAAATCAATACCGAGACAAAACTGCACATTCAGATTTTTTATGACGAACCTCAATGTTTCAATTCAATGATGGCGCACTACGGCAAATTTACAGGCGTAAAAAACTATATTGCTCTTGTAGGCAAAAAATCTCCTAAACTTCAAGAGGAATTAGGATACTACGGAGAAAGAATTGTTTTGAAAATACAGGAACTCGGTTTAAACAGTTGTTGGACAGCAATGACTCACGGTAAAAGCAAAGCGGATATTTGCAGAGGGGAAAAACAAATATGTTTGATTGCGTTCGGTTACGGCGAAACACAAGGTGTACCGCATAAAAGCAAGCCTCTTCGGGAAGTCTGCAATTATACTGAAAATATGCCCGAATGGTTTTTGAACGGTGTACAGGCAGCACTTTTCGCGCCGACTTCAATGAACCAGCAAAAATTTTTCTTTGAATTACTTCCCGACAACAAAATCAACGCGGTTTGCGGCAAAGGTTTTTATACAAAAATGGATTTCGGAATTGCAAAATATCATTTTGAAATAGGAGCCGACAGAAAATTGCAGTCATAATTCTGCAAAACCGTTGCTTTACCGTTTATTTAGTGTTAAGTTACTCAAAAGTTAAAAAGCCTTAGGAAAATTTTCCTAAGGCTTTTGTGTTTTTATGTTGACTTAATTAAAAAATTACTTATACCAATTATATATTATTTTTTGAACAGAATCGGGATTTCTTGTAATGATATTGTTTGGTTTTGCAACAAGAATTCTTTTAATATCTCTGTCTTTTTCAACACCTGTAACACAAAGTTTGAAATCGTTTTCGTGCAAAACTTTTGACAACTTTTCACAAGCGTAATTATAGTTGCAGTTGATACCTATCGCACCGCTCTCTTTCAGCGTTTCAATAAGTTTTTCCTGATAGTCGTCAAAATAAATTTTTATTCTGTTCGGCATATAGTTGAGATAGTACTGAATGTTCGGACAATTTGTCTGAACTTCCTGAACATCGCCGAGAGAAATTCCCGTAAGAAGTACCCTGTCTGTCAAGTCGTACTTCAAAATCATTTCGTAAAGTGAGGACAGCGTTCTTGTTTCTTTCACATCTATATAGACAAAAACTTTTTTGTCTTGAAGATACTTGAAAACATCTTCAAGTTTTTCACAACTTGTTTCCGACACAACTATGTCATTGCTCAAAACAAGTGTTTTGTCAAAGCTCTGCCGCAAGTCAAACTCAACTGACTCAGCGTCGTTTTCAACAGCGGTCTTTATACTTTCAAGAGAGTTGTTTTCGGTACCGTAACTGCCTGTCTGAGCAGTTATCGTGAAATCGTCCGTAAACTTCAATTCTCTTTCTTCATACGTCTTGTTTACGGCATAGGTTGCAACGCCGATAACAAGACATACCGAAACTATAAAACTTACGACCTGATATGTGAAGTGGGCGGCCCACTCACGAGTCATATTTCGTTTCAAAAACCTTTTGAATTCCTGAAACTTTGATTTTTTACGGGGCAAGAAATCACCTCAAAAAATTAAATCAATCTTGTTGATGAGCGCCCGAATAGTTCGGTGCTTCTTTAGTGATATTAACATCGTGAGGGTGGCTTTCAATAAGACCTGCGCTTGTAATTCTGATGAACTGCGCTTTTTCACGAAGTTCCTGAATATTGTTACAGCCGCAGTAACCCATACCTGAACGAAGACCGCCCATCATTTGATAGATAGTATCGCCTACAAGACCCTTGTAAGGAACACGGCCCTCAACACCCTCCGGAACAAATTTCTTTGTGCCGTTTTGGAAATATCTGTCTGCAGAGCCTTTGTTCATTGCGCCGAGAGAACCCATACCGCGATAAACTTTGAACTGTCTGCCCTGCCAAATTTCTGTATCTCCGGGAGACTCTTCACAACCTGCAACGAGTGAGCCGACCATTACGCAAGAAGCACCTGCCGCAATAGCCTTAACAATATCGCCCGAATACTTGATACCGCCGTCGGCAATAACAGGAATACCGTATTTATCTGCTTCGTTTGCAGCGTCATAAATTGCCGTAATCTGAGGCACGCCGATACCTGCAACTACACGAGTTGTACAGATTGAGCCTGGGCCGATACCTACTTTTACTGCGTCAGCGCCTGCGTCGATAAGTGCTTTTGCACCCTCAGCAGTTGCAATATTGCCTGCAATGAGAGAAATGTTAGGGAATGTTGCTTTAACTTTTGCAATGTTTTTAAGAATATTTTTTGAATGTCCGTGAGCAGAGTCGAGAACAAATGCGTCAACCTGCTTTTCTGCCAGAGCGCTTGCACGGTCAAGAACATCTGCCGTAACGCCGAGAGCGGCTGCGCAGAGAAGTCTGCCGTTATTATCTCTTGCAGTATTAGGATATTTCACGCTTTTTTCAATATCTTTTATTGTAACAAGACCTGTGAGTTTGCCGTTTGCGTCAATGAGAGGAAGTTTCTCTACTTTGTATTGCATAAGTATTGCTTTTGCTTCTTCAAGAGTTGTACCTGCAACAGCAGTAACAAGTTTGTCTTTAGGTGTCATTACCTCTTTAATTTTAACATTGTAGTTTTGCATAAAGCGAAGGTCTCTGTTTGTGAGAATGCCTACGAGAGTTCCGTCCGATTCACAAATCGGCACACCTGAAATCTTGTACTTTGCCATAAGTTCGTCGGCGTCTTTTGCAGTATGTTCGGGCGAAAGGAAAAACGGGTTTGAGATGACGCCGTTTTCAGACCTTTTAACTTTGTCAACTTCTTCTGCCTGCTGTTCGATAGGCATATTTTTATGAACAACGCCTATACCGCCTTCACGCGCTATTGCAATAGCCATCTGAGACTCTGTAACAGTGTCCATAGCCGCAGTCAAAATAGGTGTATTGAGCACAATATCTTTTGTAAGATGAGTTTGAATACTTACTTCGTTAGGCAATACATCTGATTCGGCAGGGATAAGCAAAACATCGTCAAATGTCAGTCCTTCTTTTACGAATTTTTCTTCATAACTTTTCATATAACTTCCTCCGCTTTCATTAATTTTTACTATAATAACACTTTTTTATACTATCTTCAAGAGTTTTTATCTCTAAAGATTTATAGCAAAATGTGTATTATTTTTTAACTATTTGCACATTTTACAATAGCTTTTGCCGTTTGTTCGGTAGTGTTGTTGTCGCAAACTATGATTTCGTCGGCATATTTACTGTAAAGACCGAGTCTTTCTTCGTACATATCCTTCAGACTTCTGCCGTTTTTCAGCACCACGCCTCTTACGGACAGGTTATCTATTCTTTTGAGCATTGTTTCATAGTCTATGTGCAGATAGATGACTTTGCCGAGTTCTTTTAAATGTTTCATTGACTTTTCACTGTAAACAACGCTTCCGCCCGTCGCAATTACAGTACCGAAAATATCGAGCGACAAAATCGCGTTTTCCTCTGCCTTTTCAAAATATTCGCAGCCTTTTTCGTTTATAATATCCTGAAGGCTTTTGCCCTCTCTGTTTTGAATGAGCAAATCGGTATCATAAAAATTTTTGAGCAAATATTTTGCGGCAAGAACTCCGCAGGTAGATTTACCGCAGCCCGGCATACCTATCAAAACTACATTGCTTGCAGAACTGTTCACTTTTTCACCCCTGTTTGTTTACAAATTTCTTTGAGAGGACAAATATCGCACTTCGGCTTTCTCGCAGAACAAATATCTCTGCCGAAAAGCACTATTCTGTGACAAAAATCACTGCCCTCATTTTTATCTATAATTTTTTTCATTTCAAACTCAATCTTTTTAGGGTCTTTTTCCTTTGTCAGTCCGAGACGGTTTGAAATGCGTATAAAATGTGTATCAACTACAATCGACTCTTTGCCGTAAACATCGCCGACAATCAGATTTGCCGTCTTTCTGCCTACTCCGGGCAATGTGATGAGTTCTTCTATTGTATCGGGGACAATACCGTCAAAATCGTTTTTTACTTTTTGCGCCATTTCTACAATAGACTTTGCCTTTGTTTTGAAAAATCCGCACGAGCGTATAATGTCTTCCACATCTTCAATATTTGCATTGCAATAGTCATCGAGCGTTTTATACTTTTCAAAAAGCGCAGGAGTAACCATATTTACCCTGGCGTCTGTGCACTGCGCCGACAGCCGAACTGCGACCAGCAGTTCAAACGGATTTGAGGCAGTCAGCGAACAAACCGCTTCGGGATACATTTCTTTTAAAATCTCTATCGCTCTTTCGGCTCTTTGCTTTTTCGTCACGGTATCAAATTCCCCATTTCACGATACAGTTTGTACCAATCTTCTCTGCTCATATCTACATTATCGGCAGTGAGCAAGTCTTCTATTCTGTCACAGTTTATTGTGCCGAGTATGACCTGAATTTTTGCAGGATGACGCATTATCCACGCAACAGAAACAGCGCTCTTGGAAACACCGTACTTATCCGCCATACTTTCTATTGCTTTGTTTTGTTCTGCATATTCACTGTCGTCAAGAAAAGTACCCTTTGAATTTTTCTTTCTGAGAGGTCCCCACGCCTGAATAGTAATGTCATTTATTCTTGAATATTCAAGTGTGTCGCCGTCTTTATTTAGAGCGCCGTCATTTTGCATATTTGCACAAATTCCGCTGTCAATCATACCCGTATGGTCAAGACCGAACTGAAGTTGATTTGCAACAATCGGGTAGTCTGTATATCTTTTCAAATACTCAATTTGAGCGGGTTTAAAGTTCGATACGCCGAACTGTTTTACAAGACCGTTTTTATACAGGAAATCGAACGCTTTGGCAACTTCCTCGCCCTCCATCAATGTGTCGGGACGGTGCAGACACAAAACATCCAAATACTCGCAGTTCATACGCTCAATGCTTTGCTTTGCGCTTTCAACTATATGATTGAACGAAAAGTCGTAGTATCCATTTCTGATACCGCACTTTGACTGAACAAAAACATTTCCTCTGCCGATTTCTCTGAGTGCCGAGCCGAAAAACTTTTCCGATTCACCCTGACAGTAAATGTCGGCATTGTCAAACATTGTTACACCGTTTTCATAGGCGCACAAAACGGCTTTTACAGCCTCTTTCTCGCTGAAATTTCCGAGTTTCATACAACCGTAAACAAGTTGAGTAGGTTTAATATTTCCGAGATTTACAACTTTCATTTTTTGCCCCTCATTTTTTCAAGATTTGAATTGAATGCCGTTTCATTTTTATTTTCGCACGGAACATAATACTTTTTATTTTTCAAATCGTCGGGCAGATACTGTTGATTTACCCAATGATTCGGATAGTCGTGAGGATATTTATAAAACTGCCCTTTTTCTTTTACATCATCGCCGTCAAAATGAACATTTTGAAGCGCGCGTGGAAAAACTTTTCCTTTGCCTGCCGAAATATCTCCCATAGCGTTGTTTATTGCGTTGTATGCCGAGTTTGACTTCGGACTTGTCGCAACAAGAACAACTGCGTCTGCAAGAGGTATTCTCGCCTCGGGAAGTCCGAGCATCATAGCCGTGTCAACCGCCGATTTCACAATGGGAATGATTTGCGGATATGCAAGGCCCACATCCTCGCAGGCACACACCATAAGCCGTCTGCACGCAGTAATTAAATCGCCTGCCGACAATAATTTTGCAAGGTAAAAAATTGCAGCGTCAGGGTCGGAGCCACGCATAGATTTTTGAAAAGCCGACATTGTGTCGTACATCTCGTCGCCTTTTTTGTCAAAACTTATTCCGCCTGACTGTACCATTTCTTTTGCAAAGTCAAGTTTAACATTACCGCCCGACGCAACTACACAGTTTTCAACGCTCAAAAGCGCCCGTCTGACATCGCCGCCCGCCTTTTTGGCAAGGTACTCTGACACGCCGTCCTCAACGGTTATCTTTGTAGAGTTTTCTTTTTCCAAAAACTCAAATCCACGCCTGACTGCAACTTCAATGTCCTGCCATTCTACACTTTTAAACTCAAAAACCGTACTTCTTGAAAGCACTGCGTTATATATGTAAAAATACGGATTTTCCGTTGTTGAGGCAATGAGCGTGATTTTCCCGTTTTCTATATACTCAAGCAAACTTTGTTGCTGTTTTTTGTTGAAATACTGAATTTCATCCAAATACAGCAAAACGCCGTTCGGTGCAGAAAAAGTATCAAGTTCTGCTACAATCTGCTTTATATCTTCTGTTTTGGCAGTAGTGCCGTTTAATTTCCTTAAAGCCCTGTTTGTTTTTTTTGCAATAATCGACGCAACGGTTGTTTTTCCCACACCCGACGGTCCGTAAAAAATCAAATTCGGGATGATACCGCTGTCAATCATATTCCGAAGCGGTTTGCCCGGTGCAAGAATATGACGCTGACCGACAACATCATCTATACTCTGCGGACGCATTCTGTCAGCAAGCGGACTAATCATATTGTTCACCTCTTTCGGAAAAAATACAACCGCAATAGTTCTGTCTGTAAAGGTTGTACTGTTTTGACAAGGCTATACTGTGTTTATAGCCCTCTGCTTTTTTAAAATCCGACGGCAAAAATTCTACTCCGATTTCATTTGCAACTTTTTGCCCGATTTCGTTTAATTTTTCTGAATTTTTCAACGGAGAAACGGTAAGCGTGGTGCAAAAATAGTCAAACCCGAGTTCCTTTGCTTTTTCAGCCGTTTCAAAAAGCCGAAGTTCATAGCAAATGAAACACCTTTCACGCCCCTCTTCGCACTTTTCAAACCCTTTTACTGCGTCAAAAAACACTCTGCTGTCGTGTTCGCCTTCCAAAAAAGAAACGCTGTCTCCTGCAAATTCTTTTATAAATCGAATTTGCTCGTTTTTTCTTTTTATATATTCATTTTCTCTTGAAATGTTGGGATTATAATAGAAAACAGTTACATCAAAAAAGTCTTTAAGTAAATCTATGCAGTGCGACGAACACGGCGCACAACACGAATGTAGCAAAAGAGAGGGTTTGACGCCCTCTTTTTGCTTTTTTTCTATTATTTCAAACATTTTTTTATGATAGTTAATTTTATTCATCAGTTCAAATAATGTTTTGGGTTTACCCTTTCACTGTTAATTCTGACTTCAAAGTGGCAATGCGGACCTGTCGAGTTACCCGTCGAACCGCTTTTCGCTATTGCCTGCCCTTTTTTTACTGTATCGCCGACAGACACAAGAAACTTTGAATTGTGTCCGTAGAGAGTTACAACAGAATTTCCGCTTGCATCCTTGCCGTGATATATGAGTATGTAATATCCGTAACTGTCTTTCAACTTTTTAGCCGCAATTACCGTGCCCGACTGAGCGGCAACGACCTTTGTACCTGTCGGACAAGGGAAATCTATTCCGCCGTGATATGTTCCGTCTGAATAGTTCGGAAAACCTGCCGAAATCTTTTTGTGGCTCGGCACAGGATATGTCATATTTAAAACAGCGTCTGTACCGCTTACACCGTAGTCAGGTCTTGTAACATCTCCGACATCTATATCGCCGTAATCGTATGTCGTCAAATCTCTGTCTGCGCCTGCAATAATCGCGTCTATGTCTGCCTGAACGGAAGCCTCTGCTTTTTCGTCTATATTTTTATATTCTGTATAGTAGCCTGTCTGAACGGAATATTGGTAAAGCAACTCGTCGCTTTTCACTCTTTCATCGAAAAGTTCCGCTTTTTTTACTGCCAAAGTCTGCTGACTGCTTTCAAGCGCCGACTGTGAGTTTTCAAGCACTTTACTGTCGTTTGCAAGTTGTGTCCTTTTCTCGTTCAAAACAGCCTGTTTTTCTGCCAAACCGTCTTTTCTCAAAATGAGTTCATCTGTTTGGTTTTCTATTTTTTGCATCAAGTCAGCGTCGCTTGTTGACACTTCGGAAATCATTTGAAGTCTTGTCAAAAGCGTTGCCAGACTGTCGCTTGTGAGCAAAACGGAAAGGATTGAAAAGTCGCCCGAAATATACATCGCTCTTGCCCTACGGCAATAAACCGAGTAAGTTAAATCAAAATCTTTCTGCAACTTGTCAATTTGTGTCTGAGCACTTCCGACTTCTTCTTCAACAACGGCAATATCCTTTTGATTGTCGGAAATTCTTTTGTTCAGTTCGCTTATTTTTGTTTCAAGTTCTGTAATTCTGTCCTCGTACAAGGTAAGTTCCTTGTTGAGATAGCCTATTCTTGAGTCAATAAGATTTATGTAATCGAGAGTAACCTTTTGATTTTTTTCTGCCTCTTTGATTTTTTGTTCCATCTCGGCAATGTGGTCTTGTATGTCCTTGAGTTGGTCTTCAAAAGGTCTCAAATCCTTTGTAGTACTCTCAGACGGCTGTTCTTGCGAGCTGTCCGACTGACTGTTTTCGTCCGACAAAGACGAAGACAAACTGTTTTCAGCGGCAAACGAATATGTTGCCGCCGTTAAAATTAAAACAAGACACAAAAATATTGAAACCACTTTCACCGTTTTTTTGTTTTTCAATTCAATTCCCCGTTTACTTTAGATATTTAAGCGGATTGACTCTTTTTTTGTCAATTCTGACTTCAAAATGGCAATGCGGACCTGTCGAATTGCCTGTCGAACCGCTTTTGGCAATGACCTCGCCCTTTTGAACATACTGCCCTTCTCTGACAAGCAGTTCACTGTTGTGAGCGTATAGTGTTACAACGCTCTTTCCCGCGATATTTTTGCCGTGATAAATCATAATATATTTGCCGTAACTGTCCTTTAGTTTTTTAACTGTCGAAACAGTACCCGACTGTGAAGCAACAACATTTGTACCCGTCGGACAAGGGAAATCTACACCGCCGTGATATTTTCCGCTTGAATAGTTTGGGTACCCTGCCGAAATGTCCGTATGGTCGGGTACGGGATACATCAAGTTTAAAATATCTCTGTTCGGTTTCGACTGTTCTTCGCCGTCGTACTTTTGCTCTGCCTCGCCTATTTGCTTTCGTATTTCATTTTCGATTTTTTGCAATTCCTCTTCACTTTGCGTGCGATACTCGGAATACATTTTTGTTTTTTCTGTAAGTTTTTTTAAAACAATATCGTTTTTTCTTTTTTCTTCATCTATCGCAAGTTTTTTTGCGCTGAGTTCTTCTTGCTTTTGAAGATACTCGCTGCGCTTTACTTTAAGGTCGATTTGAGCCTGTTTAGAGTCCTCAATCGCCTGCTCTGTTTTGACCTTGTTATCTGCAAGTTCTTTTTGCAAATCGCTTATTTTTTTGATAGACGAATTTACGGTCATCATAATTTTGCCGTCATGCTTACTTACGGCATTAATCATTTCAAGGCGTGTCAAAAACTGAGCAACGCCGTCTGAAGTGAGCAAAATTTCCAAAACGGAATATGTTCCGCTGATATACTCACAACGCACCCTGTTTTTCCATTCATCATAGACAGAGTCAAATTCTTTATAAAGACCGTCTAATTGAATTTTAACATTTTTTGAGCGTTTTTCAATAGATTTTATATAATTTTCACTATTTGTAATATTATTATTTATACTATTAATGCTTTTCTCGGCTTTTTCCGACTCTTTTTCGCAAATTTCAAGTTCTTTTTGAAGATACGATATTTTATTTTCAAGCAAGTCGCAATATTCCTGCTCTTTGTCCCTGTCATTGACAAGAACAGAAAGCCTTTCGTCTGCATCGTCTATTTTCTGCTGATATTCCTTTTTTTGTTCTTCCAAACTTTGTTCTTTTGCAAGAGGGTAAATATTGAAAAGTTGGAAATTTAAGGTAAACAAAAATGCCAACAAAACGGCAAGAAATCTTTCTGTTCTTTCTTTGCGTTTCATTGGCATTCCTTCTTTACAAAAGATTATCCAAGATAATTCATTGGGTTAACCGCTTTACCGTTCACACGCACTTCAAAATGACAGTGAGGACCTGTTGAATTGCCCGTTGAACCGCTTTTTGCGATTAACTGACCTTTTTTAACATTTTGTCCCTCTTTTACAAGAAGTTGTGAATTGTGAGCGTAAACCGTCTGCATTCCGTTACCGTGGCTGATAATAATGTGGTAGCCGTAACTGTAATCCAAATACTTAACAGTGATTACAACACCGTTGTCTGCCGCGTGAACTGCCGTTCCTGAAGGTACCGCAAAGTCAACACCGCTGTGGTAACGACCGCTCGGATATCTCGGGAAACCTGCCGACAATTTTCTTGAATATGTAGGGTATGCAAGACGGCCTGAGCCGGGGGTGTAATCTCCACCGCTGTTACCGCCGTTTTGATACTGTTCTTCTTTTCTTTTGATTTCTTCCTGAAGTTCTTTTTCTATTCTGTCGCGTTCTTTTTCACTGATTCTGATTTCGGACTCATACTTGCTTACAACACTGTTATACTCCGACATCTTTGAGTCAAGTTTTGACTTGTTTGACTGCTCCGCTGCCAAACTGCTTTCAAGGTCTTGTTTTTTCTTATTGAGATTTTCTTTCTCTGTTACCAAAGACTCTTGATTTGTTTTAAGTTCCGCTTTTTGTTTTTCAAGTTTCTGTTTGCTCTTTTCGATTTCCTGCATTACATTCATCAACTCTTCAAGTTTTTCGGAGTCTTGTTCCGAAACAGACTTGAGCATTTCCGAACGGGTAAGCATTGAACCGATATCGTTGCAGGTCAAAAGCACTTCAAGATTTGTAACGCTTCCTGATATATACATTGCCCTCAATCTCTGACAATATTCATTGTAAGAAGCGTCAAATTCTTTTTGTTTTGCTTCAATCTCTTTTGCAATTTTGTTAATCTCAACTTCGGCAGCGTCAATTTCAGCCTGTACTTTGTTGATTTTTGACTGCAAATTGCTGATTTCACTTTTAATTGATTTTGTATTTTTTTGAATTAAATTGATTTTTTGCTCGTAAGCATCAATTTGATTGTTAAGACTTTTTACATAATCTGCATTTTTTTCTTTGTAATTTTTCAACTTCTGCTCTGCATCTGCAATAGCGTCGTCAATATTTTCAAGTTCATCTCTCAACTGACTTTCAGATTTTGCCTGTGCAACTATCGAAGTTGAGAAAAAACAAGAAAACATACAGATTGACAACAAAGCACATATCAATCTTTTCGTAAAATTATTAAAGCGCACGAATTTCACTGCCTTCCTTATTTAAATATTTACGCATGGTAATCATTGAACCGCCTACACCGCTCAAAATACCGATACCGATAAACGCGAGAAGCATATAAACGGCGTAATCCCAGAAATCTACAAGTTTCAGTTGAATTGAGTCGAACAGGTCTTTGAACTGAACTCCTACAAGTTGGTATATGCCGAACACGAGGAACAGCGAAATGACGCCCGACAAAATTCCCAAAATCATACCTTCTACGACAAACGGCAGTCTTACAAAACCGTTCGTAGCGCCTACGCTTTTCATAATGCTGATTTCAAGGCGCCTTGAATATACCGTAAGTCTGATTGTATTTGAAATGATAAACATACTGATTGCAAAAAGAACTGCTACAATGACAATTGAAATGACTGTAACGCCCTGTCTGATTGTTACGAGTTTTTCTGCAAGTTCCTTGTTTTCACGAACTGTTTCAACATGGTTTACGGCTTTGACTTTTTCAACAGTTTCGTCAAAAATTGACAAATCGTCTATTGTAACTTTATATGCGTCGGGCAGCGGAATGTCCTTGCTCAAACCCTGAAAGAACTCTGCCTGGGCCTCTTCCATAGTGTTGAGCTGTTCTTCCCACGCATCTTCTTTAGACTGAAAATCTACATCTTTAACATTTGAAATGTTTTCAAGTTCTGTTTTCATTGTTTCAAGGTCTGCATCGGAAGTACCGTCTTCGACAAAAGCCATGACAACATTTTCTTCTTCTATTTTACCGAGCAAAGACTCGATATTTACAAACAGCATTGATGCAGAGCCTATCATAACAAGGCAACTCATAAGAACTGCGATAGAGGCGATACTCATCATTCTGTTTGACCAAATATTTCTAAATCCCTCTTTTATAAGGTATTTTACGCTTGAAGAACTCATTCGTTACCACCTCCGTCTTTATTTTCATCTGCGGAAGTTTGCGAACTTTCAACAACATCTTCAAGATTGTCAAAAACATCGTCAAGCGAACTGTCGTTGAGTGCAGTATTTTCGCTGAAATAGTACATATCTGTTTCCTTGACTTCCGTTTCCTCTTTCTTTTTCGCAAAGCGAGCGTTAAGCGGGTCGGGAGTATCGGAAACAACCTGTCCGTTTTTAATGACTATTACACGCCTTTGATACATTTTAACAAGGTCGTGTTCGTGAGTAACCATAACTACGGTTTTGCCGTCGTTGTTGATTTTTGTCAAAAGGTCAACAATCTCTCGGCTCATTTCGGGGTCCACATTTCCCGTCGGCTCGTCGGCAACTATCAAATCGGGGTTGTTGACAAGCGCTCTTGCAAGAGAAACACGCTGTTGTTCACCACCAGAAAGTTCGTTCGGCATACAACGGGCTTTTTTAGAAAGTCCTACAAGTCCCAGAATATACGGAACACGCTTTCTGATATCTTTTTCTTTTGCGCCGATTACACGCATAGCGAACGCTACATTGTCGTACACGCTCATTTTCGGAATGAGTCTGAAGTCTTGGAAAACTATCCCCATTGTTCGTCTGTAATACGGAACATCTTTTCTCTTCATTTGTGCAGAAGAATAATTGTTAACTATAACTTCGCCCTCTGTCGGCTTTTCTTCGTGCATTATAAGTTTTAAAAAGGTACTTTTACCTGCGCCCGAAGAACCTACAATAAATACAAATTCGCCGTCTTCAATCTTAATATTTACATTGCTGAGCGCCTTTGTACCGTTGGTCGAATAGACCTTCGTAACATCTTTAAATTCTATCACTTAAACTACCTCTATTTTAACAAATACTATATTTTGTAACGCAATTTGGAAAAATATCCATATATTGTTTTGCCCAAATTTCATAATATTATAATATCACAACTTAGGAAAAATCGCAATAGAATTTTGTATCTTTTTTGTAAAAACTGTAACTAAGTTGTAATCGTTTTAAACTGTACCGTGTTTAATGAATTGTAAAAAATAAAACGGCATTTTAAAACAAAATGCCGTTTCCGATAAATTCTTAAATTGAATATATTTCGACTTATTCTTCTGAAAAACTGTCTTTACCTACTCCGCAAAGAGGACAAAGAAAATCTTCAGGAAGGTCTTCCCATTTTGTGCCGGGAGCAATTCCGTTTTCTTCGTCGCCGAGTTCTTCGTCATAAACATAGCCGCATACATCGCAGATATATTTCATTTGCAATACCTCCGTAAATTATTTAACAACAAATGTTATTATATTGTTTTACCAACAACTTCATATTATCAAAAACAATTTTATTTTTCAAGCAAAAAATTAAAAATTACATACTTTTTTCAATTTCGTCAACAAGAGCGTCGATTTGCTCCGTCTGACAATCTTTGAGCGACGATTTGATTGTGAGCGTATTTTCAAGATATGTCATATTTTTAAGAGGCTCAAGCACCGCGCGCATCTGCTTTGCGCTGACAGGCGCCCAAGAGCCGTTTTCAACAAAAGCGACCGTTCTGTTTTGAACTGAGTGGGCAACAACATCGTGAAGCAGGTCTTCCATTTTGATGAAAATACCGTTGTTGTATGTGTTTGATGCAAAAACAATGTGGCTGTACTCAAAAATGGCAGAAATAACTTCCGAAACATGAGTAACGGAAACATCGAACACCTTTGTTTCTACACCTTTTTCACGCAGTTTACATGCCAAAATATCGCACGCATTTGCAGTATTGCCGTAAACCGAAGAGTACGCAATTACAACGCCTTTCTTCTCGCTTTCGTATTTGCTCCAGTTTGAATACTTTTCAAGCAAAAAGTCAATATCGTTTCTGTGAACAAAGCCGTGAAGCGGGCAAATCATTTTAATATCAAGCGCAGACGCTTTTTTCAACAAAATCTGCACCTGCATACCGTATTTACCGACAATGTTTGAATAGTAGCGACGGGACTCGTCAAGGCAATCTCTTTCAAAATTTACCTCGTCAGAAAAAATTGCACCGTCAAGACTTCCGAAACTGCCGAACGCGTCTGCCGAGAACAAAATTTTATCTGTACTGTCGTACGAAACCATAACCTCGGGCCAATGCACCATCGGAGCCATCAAGAATGTGAACTTATGCTTACCTGTTTCAAGAGTGTCGCCCTCTTTTACAAGCTGAACTCTGCCTGAAAAATCGCCTTCAAAAAACTGGTTCAACATAGCAAGAATTTTTGCGTTGCAAACAACCGTTGCGTTCGGATACCTTGAAATTGTTTCGGCAACCGTTGCGGAGTGGTCAGGTTCCATATGATGAATTACTATATAATCAAGTTCTCTGCCGTCGAGCGCGTGCTTTACATTTTCAAAAAACAATTCGCCTACCGCTTTGTCAACAGTATCGAAAAGCACTGTTTTTTCATCTGTCAAAACATAGGAGTTGTATGAAATTCCTCTGGGCACGGGGTACACGCCCTCAAAAAGTGCAAGTCGTCTGTCATTTGCCCCGACCCAAATTAAATCGTCGGATATTTTTCTTGTGCAGTACATAAAACTTCCTCCTGAATATTAATGAAATTATAAAAAAATTTATAAAAAATCATATTTAAAAGTCTGTTTTCAACAATTTTTTACCTGAAAAAATAGTATCTTAATATTTACTAAAATTTGCAAAATGCGAAAAATTATTTCGCTTATACGCCTTCTTCAAAATTGTCTAAAATATTTTACACTTTTTATTTATGTTTTTCAAGAAATAAATTATTAATATTGATATAAACGGCATAAAATAAGGAATTTTATATATTTTTCGTTACTTTTGTGTTAAACTTGCACTAATTTATTGACAAATGTTGAAATTTATTATACAATTTTAACAACATACTTTCATATTCAGATTGGAGTGTTCTATTTGAAAAAATACAATTCAAAAGATATACGAAACATAGCCCTCACAGGTCATGCGAGCAAGGGCAAAACAACACTTGTCGAGGCAATGCTTTACACGGCAGGATTAACGGAGAGAATGGGTACGGTTGCCGACGGAAACACTGTTTGCGACAGCGACGCGGAAGAAAAGAAAAGAAAATTCTCTATTTCTTCTGCCGTTGCGCCGATAGAGTTTAACGGCAAAAAGCTGAACTTCATCGACACACCGGGACTGTTTGATTTTGAAACAGGCAGTGCAGAGGGTATCAGAGCGGCAGACTGCGCAATGATTGTCGTCTCGGCAAGAACGGGTCTTGCAGTCGGCGGAGAAAAAGCATTCAAAGCCGCTTCAAAAAGAAGAATTGCCCAAATGTTTGTTCTGAACAAAATGGACCACGAAAGAGCAGATTTCTACAAGTCGATGAACGAAATTGTTGCAAAATTCGGCACTTGCGTATGTCCGATTATAGTACCTGTACTCAAGGGCGGAAAAATCGACTCATACTACAACCTGATTGAAGACAAAGCGTACAGATACGACGGAATAAAAAGAAGCGAAGTAACTGCCGAGCCTGACGATACGGCAAGGTTTAACGCCGTAAAAGAAGTATTCAATGAGGCTGTCGCAGGCGCAGATGACGAATTGATGGAAAAATTCTTCGAGGGCGAAGAATTGACAAAAGAAGACAAAATAAACGGTATCAAAGCAGGTATGAAAGCAGGTTCCGTAATTCCGCTTGTGTGCGTCTCGGCGGCGCAGGGCACCTGTGTAGATATGCTTCTTGAATTTTTATCAGAATGCGCTCCCGAGCCAAAAGCCGAGTATGCGTACGACGAGAACAGCGAGCCGTGTGAACTTTTACCTGAAGAAAACGGACCTACAGCCGCAATCTGTTTCAAAACGGTTGCAGACCCTTTCATAGGAAAACTGTCTTACTTCAAGGTTGTCAGCGGTAAAATCACAACGGGAATGACAGCCAAAAATTCGAGAACGGGCGAAACGGAAAAAGTCGGAAAAATTGTTTTTGTCAGAGGTCAAAAACAGGAAGACACAACGGAGATTTCTGCCGGCGACATCGGAGCAGTTACAAAACTCTCAACATTTGCAACAGGCGACACACTTTGCTCGTCAAAAGTATTCACACTCGACCCTGTTTCCATACCGAAAAGCGTGTACAAAATGGCAGTATTGCCCGAAAAGAAAGGCGACGAAGAAAAAATTGCGACAGGTCTGACCCGTTTATGCGAAGAAGACCCCGCACTTACTTTCAGCACAGACAACGAAACGCACGAACAGATTTTGAGCGGATTGGGCGAACAGCACCTTGATGTTGCAATTTCAAAACTGAAAGCAAAATACGGTGTTTCTGCGATTTTGAAAGCACCGAAAATTGCATACAGAGAAACTATCACAAAGAAAGTTTCGGCACAAGGCAGACACAAAAAGCAGAGCGGCGGACACGGACAGTTCGGCGATGTATTTATTGAATTTGAGCCTTGTCAAAGCGAAGACCTTGAATTTGCAGAAAGAATTGTCGGCGGTTCCGTACCTAAAAACTTCTTCCCTGCCGTTGAAAAAGGCTTGAGAGAGTCCATACAAAAAGGCGTAGTTGCAGGCTACCCTATGGTCGGCGTGAAAGCAACTCTTTACGACGGCTCTTACCACCCTGTTGACTCGTCGGAAATGAGTTTCAAAATTGCCGCAAACCTCGCTTATAAAAACGGTATTCCTCAGGCAAACCCTGTTTTGCTTGAACCCGTAGGCACACTCAAAGCGCTTTGTAACGACGAAGCAATGGGCGATATTATCGGAGACATTAACAAAAGACGAGGAAGAGTTCTCGGTATGACTCCTCAGGGCAACGGAATGCAGGAAATTTTGGCAGAAGTTCCTATCGGAGAAACGGCTACATTCTCAACTGCAATGCGCCAGATTACTCAGGGCAGAGGAAGTTTTGAAATAGAATTTGCACGATATGAAAAAGTGCCCGAACATATTGCTCAAAAAATTATAGAAGATTCTAAAGAAGAATAAATTTACATAGAAATTTTCTTGTTGTTTTTTCATAAAAACACACTTCAAAAAAACGACAGACTTTTGCTAAAACAAAGGTCTGCCGTTTTTTTATGTTTATATATTATTTTTCAAATTTTAGTAAAAAATCAAAAATCTAAATTAAAATCAGAAATTTGAATCAATAACTTTGTTTGCAACATCGCTCGTTGCGTAGTCAAAAATGAGCCATCCGACACGCTTTTCTTCCAAATTCATTTGCAAAAACTCATCGTTGATTTTCTTTGCAAAATAATACGGATGTCCGACAGGGAGCGAGCCTTTTGTACTTGCAAAATTGATGAAAATATCATTTTGTCCTACTATTTTCTCTGCCTTTTCAAGCGACTTTTCAAATGCTTTCAACTTATTTTCAAAATTGTATTCAAACCTATCCTGAACATACAAAGAACTTTCTCCGACTTTTACATCGCTTTTTTCAAACGGCAAATCTTTGACCTCACTGCCCTTCTGGTCCTGCCACTCGAGTTTTATACCCGACTTTTCTTTCAAATCTGCCTCGTCTTCATATCGTCTGAAAAGCACAATTTTGCCCCTCGATTCGCTCAAAGTCGGAATTTCGCTGTCAAGAAGCCACATTTCGGGATTTTCACTTATAATTTCATTGAGAAGCTTTTGAAGTTTTTTCGTGTCGTCGTCTTTGTTTTCCTGTTTCACGACAAAAATAATTGTTTCTGTCGGGTTTTCTTTCAAAAACTCATAGCACTGCTCTAAAACGGCGTCTATATACAGCGTTTCATTCCAAGGGTAGTCGTCCGTTTTGCACGAAGTAAAACCATGCACCAACTTCAACTTTTCATTTTCATCTGCATCAAGTCTGATGTCCAGATACCTATACCCCGCCTCAAGTTGCTCCTTTATGCTCAAGCACTGACATCTCGAAAAAAGCGCAAGCTGAACATACTGCGTAGCACTGTCGTGAGTGCCGGGAATGTTGATTTTGTTCAAGGTCAAATCGTCGTCGAGCGAACTCATCCAACTGTTCAAATTTTCAAATTTTTCGGGATTGTTTGAATTTCGGCACAATTTGTTTTCAACGCTCGGCACTGCATACATTAAAGTAACGAGCAAAAACACCGCAACAAAAATAACAATAACCGCTTTTTTTACTGCTGACTTTCTTTTCATCTCCACACAACTTTCAAAAATTTTCTGTTTTCAAACCATACTGTCTGCACAATAATATATACATTATGTACCTTGATATAGTAACAAAAAGCAGTTAAAGTGTCAATATTTTATGATTTCTCGAAAATATTTTTATACTTCAAACACAAGATTTCTTTCGTCTTGTTAAGATTAAGAGAAGTTGAGAAGCATGACTGAATTTCACTTTATTCAATATTTTCTGTACGCCGATATTTATTTATCACAAAAAACGACCGTCATTGACGGCCGTTTTTCAAAGAGGGGTGAAAGGAGAGTAATTAAATTATTTTTTGTATGGCATAACAGATAAAATAATTACAAGGGGTATATGTGTTATGCCATAGCAATTTATAACACATTGCAAAGCAATGTCATTATACTGAAACAAACTATAATTCTAAAATTTATGCTTTTGCCTCTGTCTGTGCCTTAATTTTTTTGTTGCTCGGGTAAATCAATGCGCCGACAACTGTCAACACACCTGCAAGACACATCATACTTGTAGCGTTTTGCATGCCCATATTTTTCTGCAAAGCATTGAATACAAACGGCATTGCAAGAGAAAGTGTATTGCCGAGAAGTGTCCAGCAACCGTTTGCTGCTGCGAAAACTTTTGAAGTCATACCTGCAGCTGTCATAATGCTGATATTTACAACAGGAACAAATACCGAGAATGATACGCCTACCAAAATTACCATTATTTTGAGCAAGAGTTCAGATTTAACATTGATTGCTCCGAAGCAAGCAAGAGGTAAAATTACCATAAGTGCAATATAAACAATTTTGTAGTTTTTGATTTTTCCGATGAAAAGTCCTGAAACAACACACGAAATCAAACCTGCCAAACTAATGAGACCTGTGATTTGGCTTGATTCCTGAGGTTCCATTTGATGAACTTTCTGCAAAATTGTAGGAAGATATGTCTGGAACATCATGTAGAGCCATGTTGCACCCGTAAAGCAAATCATTGCGCTCCAAACAGAACGGAATTTCAACGCTTTAAGAATGCTGTTGCCGGATTTTTCTTCAGCTTGAGCACCGACATTATTTTGTGCATTTTGAGAATTATATTCAATGAAGAATTTGTTTGGTTTGTAATCGGCAATTGCCCAAATAATGCCGATAGCTAAACAGGAAGCGCCCCATATCATAAACATCTTGTTCCAACTTTGACCTAAAGAAGTGTACATAGGAATAGTGATACTGAACGCCGCCGTAGTCGTCAATGAGTTTGTTGCCTGTACCAAACTTGAACACATACCTCTTGCATTGTTGCTTGTAAAACGCTCCGAAACAAGAGTGGTAATACAAACTATTACAAAGCCATTGCAAAGACCTGTAATTAAACGCGCAATGAGCATAGGTGTGAAAGACTGTGCTGTGTATCCCAGGATACCTGCAATGAAGTAACCTGCCATACCTATTGTCATTGACTTACTTGTACCGATACGGTCAATAAACAAACTAACTAAAAGACTGCCTACGCCCATCATAAGAGTTGCAGATGTCTGCAATGTTCCGCCGAGACCCAAGTCTATGCCCAAATCGCTTGTAATTGGCTGCATAAGGGGCGGTACCATAAAGGAAATTTGTGAACGGAAGAAAGAAATTATGACCTGAAATATCATAAAAACTACCGCTAAAGTGAACGCTTTTTTAGCTAAAGGATTTTCCTTTTTCATAGTAGGAGATTTGTCCAAAAAATTCGCCTGCTTTCTATTTAGATTTTGCGAGGGCAGTTTTTTCAACTGCCCTTTTGCAATGATAATTAAAATTTATAATCAAAATAATAGTATTTATAAAACAAATAAAAGTAAAATATTCGGTCAATTATTCCAAAATTTCACGAATTGCTTTTTTAATACCCTCAGGGTCATAGCCCAAATGAGCGTACAATTCATAGCTGTCGCCAAGCGGAGGGAACTCGTCGTTCGGAATACCCAAACGCTTAAATTTAGCCTGCAATCCCTCGTCTGCCATAAGGTCTGAAACTGCGCTTCCGAGACCGTTGATTACAAAAGCGTCTTCTGCCGTAATGATTTTTCCCGTATCTTTGATTGCGTCGCGAATTGCCTGCTTGTCAAGAGGACGAACTGTGTGCATATCTAAAACACGAACACCTATACCCTCTTTTTCAAGAGCGTTTGCCGCAGATACTGCAAAAGCAACTGTACAACCGCACGCTACAACTGTAACATCGTTGCCTTCGTGTGCAATTATCGCTTTGCCTATTTCATAGTCATAGTCTTCTGTATAAACAAGCGGTTCTGCGCCGCGTGCAATTCTTATACACATCGGACCCGGGTAGTCAACACTTTTGCTAATCAACTTCACGCACTGATTTGCGTCTGCCGGAATAACATAGGTCATATTCGGTAGAGTACGCATTATAGCGATATCCATAATATTGTAGTGGGTAGGACCGCTTGCCGAAGTCAAACCTGAGTGAGTATTTACAATACGAACAGGCAAGTTCGGGTAGCACACATTTGTATGTACCTGGTCAAGTGTACGCAAAGCAAGGAAAGGTCCGAAACCGTTAATGTACGGAATTTTTCCGCAAAGAGCAAGTCCCGAAGCAATACCTACCTGGTCCATCTCTGCAATACCTACAGGCAGCATACGGTCTGGGTGTTTTAAACGAAACTCATTTTCTTTGCCAGCATATCCGCCGTCCGCCGTAACGAACACTATACGCTCGTCTGTTTCTGCCAATTCCTGCAATTCTTCTACCCACATATCACGGGCAGAAGCTGCAACCAACATATCTAAATGTCCGAGTTCAAGTTCGCCTTCAAATGTTTTAACTGTCTTGTTCATATTGTTCAGCTCCTTTCAATTTCCTGTTCAATTTCATCCAAACGGGCAAGGCACTTCTCGAGAAGTTGAGGCGGCATAGGACGAAGATGACAGTTAGGTGTGTTTTCAAGGTCCGGAATAGTTTCCGCTTTTCTTGTATTTGAAATGATAGCAATCGGTTTACGGCGAATTTGAGAGTCGGACGCCGGTAACGAGTGCAACGTCTTCAATATTTCTTCCATATTGTGTCCGTCAATGCTGATGACATCCCAACCGAATGCTTCTAACTTCTTATCCAGCGGGTCGATATTCATAATATCTTTTGTCCATCCTGTTGCTTCAATTTGGTTCTTGTCCGTAATCATAACGATATTGCCGAGTTGGTAGTGACCTGCCGCCATAATTGCTTCCCAGTTTGAACCTTCCTGCAATTCGCCGTCGCCTGTCATACAGAAAACTCTATAGTCTTTTTTGTCAATTCTGCCTGCAAGAGCCATACCTACTGCAAGAGCCATACCCTGACCGAGAGAACCTGTTGAAGCGTCGATACCCGGCAAATACAGATAGTTCGGGTGCATACCGAAACGACCGTGAATTTGGTTGTACTCCGACCACAACTCCTCTTTCGTATAGAGCCCCAAATCTACCAAAACATTGTAAAGCATGTGAGCGCAGTGTCCTTTTGAAAGAACAAACCTGTCTCGGTCGGGGTTACGAGGGTCTTTCGGGTCAAAGTTCAACACATCGTAATACAGCGCCGTAACCATATCTGTCATTGACATACCTCCGCCTAAATGTGCGTAAGGCAGTTTGGATGTTGTGATACAAATATCTCTGCGTATTTGATTTGCTTTGAGTCTGAGTTCTTTTACAAGCTCAGGACTTAATTCTTTCATAATAAAAACCTCCTGTATTTATTGGAATTTATATAATTAAAAGTCTTTTAATTTATTGACTATAATTACCGAAAACTTATTTAATTTAATCGACAATATACTCTCCGCGTTCTTTTAAATCGCCTATGATTTGAGCGTGAAGTTTGTCGTCTAATTTATAGAAAAAGAAAATCACAAAACTCAAAAGAGCAAGACCTGCAGGAATTAAATTCATTGTGATATTGATAGCGTTCAAAGCTCCGTCTGTCTGAGTTTGAGCGCCTGCTGCATAGCCATTCACTTCCAACAGTGAAAGCAACATTGTCGGGGCAATAGCTCCGCCGAGTTTCATCATAAAACTTGTACCCGAAGAACTCAGTCCGTCTGCTCTTGCACCTGTTTTCCACTGACCGTACTCTACCGTATCGCCTATCATTCCGTACAGAAGTGATGTACAAAACCCGTTCATAGCACCTGCACAGAAAAGCAAAGCGATGACAACCGAAGGAGATGAGTTTGACGGATTTAAGAAAAACAAAATACTGTTCAAGACAAAACTTGTGCCGTAGCAAAACAGCAACGCACCTCTTTTGCCTCTGCAAAGTTTAATGAGGTATCCGCTGAAGAAAGCCGAAACTGCACAAATGATGCCGTTAATCGGAGCATATATTGAAAACAGTCCTGTATCGTCCCAGAAATATGTGAAGTAGTACATACCCGCCGTCATTCTGCCGTAGTTTAAGAACCCGTAAACTAAAAATGCTGTGCAAACTATCAGCAACGGCGGATTTTTAAAGAAATTGCCCAAAACTTGTTTTGCGCCCATCTTTTGAGACGGCGGCGCTTTCACAACCTCTTTCGTCCCCAAAATACTTGTAAATATGAACGGCACTGTTAAAAGACAAATTGTGAGGGCTGCCATTGAATAGCCCTGCGTTTTGCCTCCCTGTTCTGAAAAACGATTTACAAGCGGAAGAAACATTGCATTTGTTGCTGCACAGGCTATTGAAGAAACAAAAATGCGGTGGCTTGAAAACGAAGCTCTTTCATTCGGATACGGAGAAATGACTCCGTTGAGTGCCGAGAAAGGAATATTCCACGCAGTCGCCGCAATGACTGCCAAAGCGTAAAGCACACAAGCGTATGTCGTACGCGCTCCTACACTCCAAGACGGGTGCGCCGTAAAAAGCAGTACCACTATCGGCATCAAACAAACAGCTCCGCCGAGCATCCACGGACGGTATCGTCCCATCTTGCTTTTTGTTCGGTCCGCCATTGAACCAATCATAGGGTCGTTTACTGCGTCCCAAATTCGACAAACCAAAAACAAAATCGCTACCGTCTGAGCAGGAATTAGCGCAATGTCTGTCATAAAAAACGCCAAAAACGAACTTATGAGCATCCAAGGCAGGTTGTAAACAAGTTCGCCCGACGCAAACGCCCATTTTCTGACTTCCGCGGTTTTTCCTTTGTAATAAGTCTGTTCTTTCATTGAATTTGCAATAGGTTTATTTTCATTGCTCATTGCAATTTCCTCTCATTTTTTATATGCTATGTACAATTCGTGAATTATCTGTTAGAATAAATAAAAGCGAAAATCAATTTCTGTTTTTATTTCATTAGTTTTTTATTATTAACATTAAATTAAGTTCATAATAAATTCTAAATTGCAAATATTGAGCATAATAGATAAAATTGTTTGAATTTTTCTTTTGTTTTCATTCATATTATATAATGCAAAATTGATTTAATCAAATATCAATACTTGATACTGAGGATATTCATAAAATGAATATTTGTCAAAAATTCCAATTTAATACGCAATTTTTTATATATTTTTTACAAAGAAAAAGAGGTGTTTTAAGATGCAGTTAAAAGAACTCGAATATTTACTGAAAACTGTTGAATGCGGTTCTATCACAAAAGCCGCAGAACAGATGTTTATCAGTCAGCCGACGCTGACTAAAAACATACAAAGTTTAGAAAACGAATATAATATAAAGATTTTTCAGCGTGTAGCGTCGGGTGTAGAATTGACCGAGCAAGGAAAAGACTTTGTATATTATGCGCGCGAAGTAGTAGCGGCGGCAGAATCGCTGAACAACAACTTTTTCAGCGGAAATTCAAAACCCTCTGCGCGTCTTTATGTTGCCTCTCAATGTTTTGACTTTACTCACGATGTTTTTTTGAAAACCTATAAACAAAATGAAGGCAAAAACATAAGCGGCAGTTTGACTGAGACCGACAGGGACAATGTTGTTTCTATGGTAATTCAAAACGCCGCCGATTTGGGACTTTTCATTCGTACAAACTCTGACGGAAAAAGTTTTTTGTGGAAAACTCAGGCAAACCTGATTGATATTCATCACATTGCAACGGACCAAATTTTCATTTGCGTAGGTCCTGATTCTCCTCTATATGACAAAAAAGAAGTAACGATTGAAGATGCAAAAAAATACTCGTCTTTTGCTCTTGACATGAAAAACGCGTACAAACAAAACACCTATGTTGACAGCGGATTGAAACGCAAAAAGCAACAAAAAGTTTTCTTTTTCAATTCAATAGACGCCTGCAAGCACTTTTTGCTCAACACCGACATGGTTTTGTATATCAACAAATGGACTGCGGGATGTTTTGACAACTCTCAAATTCATGTTATCCCCATAGTTGACAACAATTCAAACCCGTATAACAACGAGCTTGTTTGGTGCAAACGCGTTGGCGAACCGCTTTCTGCCGTTGACAGACAATTTTTGACAAATCTTTACAATCACTTCGGAATTATCTGCCGAGATTTTTAACTACACATAAAAAACCTCTTGATGAATAAACATCAAGAGGTTTTTATTGTATGTCTGTACGACAAAAAATTATTTAATTATATAGTACAATAATTTGCATTATTTCATATATAGGTACTGCATTTAGTTCAATCTTGCCGTTGTTTTTGGATTTCTCTATATGCTTTTCAACAAATCTTTTGCCTGATTAACCGTTAAAACTTTTCCGCAAGACACAACTTTTCCGTTTACAACAAGCGACGGCGTTGACATCACACCGTATTGAGCCATTTGTGAAAAGTCCGTAATATGTCTGACATCTGCGTCTATACCGAGTTGATTTAATGCTTCAAGCGTGTTTTTCTCCAACTGATTGCACTTCTTACAACCTGAGCCGAGAATTTCAACTGTTGCTTTCTTTAAACTTTTTTCTGCGTTACCTACAGACTTCACTCTGCAATTCAATTTCTCCTGCTTTTTCTTACCGAAAATACCCATATCTATTCTCCTATATAAACAAATATTGAAATGTGTTAAATAAATATCCGACAGCAATTATTCCGACTGTACAAATGCCTGTAAAAACAACAAGTAATTTTGGTTTGACGGCTTTTCTCAACATTACCAAAGACGGCAAAGAAAGTGTTGTAACAGCCATCATAAAACTCAGCACTGTACCCAACTGAGCGCCTTTTGACAACAAAGCCTCTGCGATTGGCACCGTTCCGAAAATATCGGCGTACATAGGAATTCCGACAAGTGTTGCAAGAACAACGCCAAACGGATTGTTGGTACCGAGCAGATTTTCAACCCATTCCTGAGGAATCCAATTGTGAATGACAGCCCCGATACCGACTCCTATCAAAATATACCAAAATACTTTTTTAAATGTAAATACGGTTTGTTCTGTCGCATATTTCCACCGTTCTCTTTGAGTCAACTCAGGCGACTCTATATCTACGCCCGAAGCATTTCTGACAAAATCCTCCACATATTTTTCCATTTTAAATTTTTCTATTAAAGTACCGCCGATAATTGCAATTATCAGCCCTACGACAACATAGGCAACAGCGATTTTCCAGCCGAAAATTCCCGTCAGCAAAAGCAAACTTCCCAAATCTACCATCGGCGACGAAATTAAAAAAGAAAAGGTAACTCCGACAGGAAGTCCTGCGCTTGTAAAACCTATAAAAAGCGGAATTGACGAGCAAGAACAAAACGGCGTTACCGTACCGAGCAATGCCGCAACGGTATTTGCCCAAATACCATGAAAGCGTCCGAGCAGTTTTTTGCTTCGTTCGGGTGGGAAATAACTTTGAATATAACTAATCAAAAAAATAAGAAAACACAAAAGAATTGTAATTTTGACAGTGTCATAGACAAAAAAGTGAATACTTCCTCCTATTCGAGTGTCAATATCAAGACCTATTGCATTGAGCAAGTCTCCCGTCAACTCGTTCAGCCACTGCATTTTGAAAATCTCATTTTGTATAAAAGACCAAACTACCGACACGAACAACTACCGTCCTTTTTGCAATTTAATTTTGATATAAAATCCTGAAACCCGATAAGTGTTTCTTCAGATATGGAATAATGCGTCCATTTTCCGTCTTTGCGTGAATTTACCAATCCGCATTCGCACAAAATTTTCATATGATGCGACAAAGTCGGCTGCGTAATTTCGAAAGCCTCCAACAATTTGCATCCACACTTTTCGCCGTCTGACAACATTTCTACAATTTTCAATCGGTTGCAATCACCGAGCGCTTTGCATATCAAAGCGATATCCATTTCTTTCATAGTTAAACCTCACATAGATATTTGTCTATATGTTATCATACATATAGACAGTTGTCAATATGTATTGAAATATTTTTTCTTGCTGATTTAACGAGTTCTAATCCACTTTGTTAAAGTTACATAATATAAAAGAAAAAGACACTGCTGAAAGCAATGTCTTTTTTGTAAGGGTGGACACTTTAGATGCCACTCAAAACGCGGGCGCATTACTAGCAAAAAAGAAAAACCTGCGGAGCGCGAATTGCTCACCGTAGGTGTGGTGGGAGAGGGTGGATTTTGTCGCAGAGCTTTGCCCTTTGGACTAATGTCGAAACAGTCCGCAGGACTGTTTCTCTGTCGCTCCTTACCTCGCTTTGCTCGGTGTTCGCTCCCATTAGTGCGTTCTAATCCGCTTTGTTAAAGTTACATACATAAAAGAAAAAGACACTGCTAAAAGCAATGTCTTTTTGGTGGGAGAGGGTGGATTCGAACCACCGAAGTCAGTGACGACAGATTTACAGTCTGTTCCCTTTGGCCGCTCGGGAACTCTCCCATATTGAGTTGTAGTTATATAAGTGCAGGTCCAAAAATGAACCTGCACACATGGAGCTGGTGAACGGACTCGAACCCCTGACCTGCTGATTACAAATCAGCTGCTCTACCAACTGAGCTACACCAGCAACTCAACGCCCTAATAATATAGCACACACACAAGGTATAGTCAACCCCTTTTTTGAAAAAAATTTATTTTTTTTTGCATTTTTTCTTTAAATCTTGATTTTATACAAAAACAATTAAATACAATATGGTTTAAAACAATATTTTTTGTTTTATTTCTTCTCAAATCTCACATTTTTGTATTCTTACCGTCCGCATTGTAAACTAAAGTTCGCCTAAAGGTTGACCAATTTGCAAGTTTTGTGATAAAATATTTTACAAACAATTTATCGGAAGGTGTTTTTATTGACTGCCAAAGAACATATTTTAAAACTTTTTGAAAACAATCGTGAAAAATACTACTCGGGACAGGAAATTGCCGAAAAACTAAATGTCAGCCGTACAGCAGTCTGGAAAGCCGTAAAGCAACTTCAGGCAGACGGCTACCGAATTAAAGCCGTTTCAAACAAAGGATACTGTATGTCGACCGACAACGATATTGTATCAGCCGACAGTATCAAAAAATATTTAAAAGTTCCGATTGAAGAAATTTTGGTTTACAAAACGGTAACTTCCACAAATGATTTGGCAAAGCAAAAAGCGATAAATTCAGCACCCGAAGGCACTGTAATCGTCGCAAGGGAACAAACGGCAGGCAGGGGCAGAAAAGGGCGCAGTTTTTACTCGCCGTCATCTACGGGCGTATATATTTCTGTTTTGCTCCGTCCCGAACTGACTGCCGAAAAAACATTGTACATCACAACAGCCGCCGCAGTCGCAGTTGCAAAAGCAATTGAAAAAGTATCGGGAAAAGAAGCGCAAATCAAATGGGTGAACGATATTTTTGTTGACGGCAAAAAAGTGTGCGGAATTTTGACCGAAGGCGCAATAGATTTTGAAACAGGCAAAATGCAGTACGCCGTTTTGGGAATAGGTGTAAACATTAAAAAGCCCGAAAGTGATTTTCCGAGCGAAATTCAAAATATTGCAGGCTCTGTTTTTGACACGACAGATGAAGAAGTTTCCTCAAAAATTGTGGCGGAAATTTTAAACAATTTTATGGCGTACTACCAAGAACTTGAAAACAAGCCGTTTTATGACGAGTACAAAAAAAGAATGTTTTTAATCGGCAAACAGCTCACGGTTTACTCAGGCAAAGAAAGTTACCCTGCCGTCGCAATAGATTTGGACGAAGAATTGTCGCTTGTTGTAAAAGATGAAAACGGCAGCATAAAAAAACTCAATACAGGCGAAGTAAGTATTAAAATATAATATTACAAATAAAAAATAAGGACTGAAAATCAGTCCTTATTTTTTTATACACTTTTTAAAATACGCCATATCTTGAAGCAATATGCCGTTTTCGACAATCGGGCGGTCATAATTTTCGGTAAAGAAGTTTTTTATTATATACGATTTTTTAAATCCGCATTTTTCGTAAAACTTCGCATTTTGAGTGCCGTCGCCCGTGCCCGCCTGCAAATACTCAAATTCGTCTCTATACTCATTTTCAACAAAGTTTATGAGGTTCTTTGCGTATCCCATTCGCTGAAATTCGGGTTTAACGGAAATATTTTTTATCTCAATGATTTTATCGCTTTCCCTCGTTACAACGCACTGCGCCTTAACATCGCTGTCAAGCAAAACATACATCTTGCCACGCTCCAAATACCTGTCAACCATACTTTCCTGTTCGTCTCCCAAAAGCAAAAGGTCGATATACTTTTTCTTATTTTCCTTAATTTCGACAAATTTCATAGTTTACTCATCGTTTCTGTTCAATTCAAAAATCTGAACAGGGCTGCCGAACTCCTCTGTTATTTTTCCCGGCTTAAAGCCGAGTTTTTCGTAAAATTTTCTCGCGCCCACACCTTCAGGCACATCATCGCAATATGTTGAAACAGAAATATTTTTATCTTCATCAACACAATCAAGCATATAATCAAAAAGTCTTTTTGCTATGTGTCTTCTTCTGAATTCTTTATCAACAAGTAAAAAACAAAGTTTTCCGCTGTCTTTAAGGAACAACAATTCGCCTACAATTTTGCCGTTTTCTTTAGCGCAGACAGCCGATTTATCGGTAATAAAATCAAGCACCGTATTCTTGTGTTCAAAAAGTCCGTTTTCGGTTTCCAAGCCGGGAAACATATATCTTTCTTTTTCAACAAGTTGCATCCAGTTTTCTATATCTTTTTCTGTGCATAGTTCAAAATTCATAAAATACTCCTTTAAAACCACTTGGAACTTTGCTCTTCAAAGTGAGGATTTTCGCCGTTTTCGTACGGATTGTATCTTTTGATATTGCAACCGTATTCCTGCAAAAACGAAATTTTACCGTCATCATCAAACTCAACAACGCTGACTCCGTCAAATTCTTCTGTCTTGCCGTTGTACATAATATTTTTAAAATACCACTTAACAGCAACCGATTTCCCGTTTTCAAAAAATTTTTTGATGTCCCAAACCAAAACATCTCCGCGCTTATTCCACTCATCAAACCAATGAGCAATCTGTTTTGCCCCGAGATATTGCGGACCCCAACTTTCAATATATATTGCGTCGTGTGAAAAAATTTCTTCTATCCCCAAATCTTTTTTAACGAGCCACATTTCAAACCATAAAGAAATTGTTTTTTCATATTCTGTCATACTGCATCACCTAAAATAATTTTACACAAACAAACCCAAAGTTGCAACAAAAAGACCGACATTTTCAAACAAAACATCGGTCAAAAAAATTAAAAATTATTTTTCTTTTTTCTTCAAAATTGCAAGAAGCGAAGCCGAGCCGACAAACGCAGCAACTCCGAAAGAAACTGCCCCTGTGTCGGGAGAAACGAGCGAATCGTCTTTTCCCTGTTCGCTGTTTTCATCTGTCGGTTTGTTTTCCGGTTTTTGTGTAGGCTTTTCTGTCGGTTTTTGTGTGGGTTTTTCGTCCTCTTTAAGCAAAGGTAAATAGTAGCCGAATCCTGTCAAAGCGTCTTTGGTAGCAAATGCGCTGTCTTTTCCGCCGTAAGTATAGATACCTGTTGCCGAGCCTTTAAAATTGCCCAAAAGTTCGTATGTTTCGTCTGCTTTTTCAATATTTCCTGCCTTTGAGTACGCCATCAAAACGAGCGCAGTAGAGTCAGCGTTCGGCTCTGTACCGTAGTCGGCATTTGAAAAATATCCGCCGTCAACTTTATAGCTTGACAAAACATTGAAAGCGTCTTCAATATACTTTGAATAGTCGTTTGAGCCTTTATAACTCAAAAGTCCCGTAACAAAAACGGCGGTATTGTCGCTCGAAAAGCCCCAATAATCTAAACCCTTGCCCATTGTATAGCAAGAAACCAAACTGTCTGCAAGAGTATTCACAAACTTTTCGTCTGCACCGACAACAGAAACTGCTTCGAGCGCGTCTTTATAATAGTACGGGTTGTCGTCGTCAGGTTTTGTCGCGTCTGTTTTCTCAAAAAGTTCAACAAGATTGTAGCCGTTGAAATTTTCAACATCGTATCCGAGAGAATTTAAGCAAAGAATTGAGTTTGCAAAAAGGTTCATAGAATTGAGTTCGCCTTTTGTTTCGTCAAGTCTTTCTTTTACCGAGTTTACATAAGTTTTTTCAAACTTACTCATATCAATTCCTGCTTTCAGAAAAACATAGAAATCTCTTGAATTGTCTATTGTAAACTCTTCAACTCCGTTTTTTTTGAACTCAGCCAAGACATATTCGGCAGCGCCGTTTGCCTCGCTGACAACAGTGTTTTTCGGCACGCTTGCAAACGCAGTGATTGTTGTAGAAACAGCAAGCACAAGTGCAACAATGCCTGAAATGATTTTTTTCATAGTTTTCTCCTCACCGAAAATTAAAATTCAATTCAAATATCCTGACTCAGAGCTTAACCTTACCCGCGCCTTCCCCTTTCGAGTGGCATTTGCAGGCTTGTATCTCTTTACAGTAGAGTGAGCTGTTTTGGGATTTCACCAAATTCCTTGAATTGTTATTTAATCATACAACAAGATTTTATACTTGTCAATGTTAACTCCTTGACACGAGAAAACACAAATATTAAAATATGAAAGGTGATGAATTTGAGCAAAAACACTTACGACTTAATTTACAACGCAGTTTGCCGAATACCGAAAGGCAAAGTTGCAACATACGGCACAATAGCAACTATGGCAGGAAATGTAAAACTTGCCCGAGTTGTAGGCTACGCCCTTCACAAAAACCCGAACCCCGACAAAATTCCGTGTTACAGAGTAGTCAACCGTTTCGGCAGAGTGTCCGAAGCGTTTGCTTTCGGAGGAGAAAACGAGCAGATAAAAAGGCTGCAAAAGGACGGGATAGAAGTGCGAAAAGACAACACCGTAGATTTAAAAAAGTACGGCTGGACGCCGAAATTTTAAAATTTCAAAATTCACGAGTTGATAAAAACACATAACGAACAGATACATAAAAAGCGTTGCAATCGGCATGACTGCAACGCTTTTGCTTTTTACATTTTAAACTGTATATTCAAATTATTTTTCTGTACAAAACTCTACTTTTTTGCCATCTAAAATCATATTGGTTGTTCTGACAGCGCACATTTTTCCGCACATTGAACAAGTGTGTCTGTCTTTCGGAGGCGTGCTTTCAAAGTATTCTTTTGCTTTTTCGCCGTCAATTGCAAGTTCAAACATTTCGTCCCAATCGGTATTGTGCCTTGCTTTTGCCATTTTATTGTCTATATCTTTTGCGTTTTCAATACCTTTTGCAATATCGGCTGCATGAGCGGCAATTTTTGTTGCAACTATACCCTCTTTAACATCGTTCAAGTCGGGCAGTCTTAAATGTTCGGCAGGAGTAACATAGCAGAGGAAGTCTGCTCCGCTTGACGCTGCGATTGCGCCGCCTATCGCAGAAGTGATATGGTCGTAGCCGGGCGCAATGTCCGTAACAAGCGGACCCAAAACATAGAACGGAGCATTGTGGCAAAGTCTCTTTTGAATTTGCATATTTGCGGCAATTTCATTGAGCGCAATATGTCCCGGACCCTCTACAATAACCTGAACATCTTTTGCCCACGCTCTTTCTGTAAGGTAACCGAGCTCGATAAGTTCTGCTATTTGTCCTGCGTCGGTGCCGTCGTCTATGCAACCGGGACGAAGTGCGTCGCCCAAACTTATGGTAACATCGTATTCTCTCAAAATATCTAAAACTTCGTCATAGTATTCATAAAACGGGTTTTCGTTGCCTGTCATCATCATCCACGCAAAAAGGAGAGAACCGCCTCTTGAAACAATGTTCATCTTTCTTTTATCTCTGCGAAAAGCCTCGACAGCCCGTCTGTTTATTCCTGCGTGAATTGTCATAAAATCTACGCCGTCTTCTGCGTGAGCCCTGATTACACGCAAAAAGTCTTCGGCAGTGATTTCAAGCAGGTCTTTTTCAAGGTATCCTATGGCGTCATACATAGGTACCGTACCTATCATAGCGCTTGATTTTTCAATGAGCGCCTTGCGAAAAGTATTTGTTTTTCCGTAATTACTCAAGTCCATTATAGACTCTACTCCGAATTTCAAAGCCAAATCTACTTTTTGCATCTCAACATCGTAGTCTTTGCAGTCGCCCGAAATTCCGAGATTTACATTCATCTTTGTTCTGAGCCCCGTACCGACGCCCTCGGGAGAAATGTTTTTATGATTGATATTGCACGGTATCGCAACCTCGCCTTTTGCAACAAGTTTGATGAGTTCGTTTACATCTTTGTTTTCTTTTTTTGCAACAATTTCAAGTTCGGGAGTAACTATGCCTTTTTTAGCAGCCTCCATTTGTGTTTTGTAGTTTCTCATATTTTTGCCCTTTCTTTGTTGATTTTTTCTTATTTAAGTATTGCATCTTTCACAATTTGCTTTAAAATTTCACACTCTTTTTCAATATCTTTTGCCGAAAACACAGCCGATACAGTTGCTATTCCGTCTATACCGCAGCCTGCAAGTTCGCATATATTTTCCTTTTCAATCCCGCCGATTGCCACAACAGGAATATTTACACAACTGCAGATTTCTTTCAACTCTGCTTTTGAAATGCGTATGGCATTTTTCTTTGTAGGCGATGCAAAAACACTGCCTGCTCCGAGATAGTCTGCGCCCGATTTTTCAGCCGACTGTGCCTGCTGTACCGTTTTCGCAGTAGCACCGATGATGAAACCCGACGGCGCAATTTTGCGAGCCTGGGAGATTGACAAGTCGTCTTTTCCCAGATGAACACCGTCCGCATTGCTTTTTAAAGCGACGGTCAAATTGTCGTTTATAATCAAAGGAACTGCGTATTTACTGCAAATTTTTTTAATTTCAACTGCTTTTTCAATATATTCGCTTTCCTCTGCTCCCTTTTCGCGCAGTTGAATACAAGTCGCTCCGCCTTTTAAAGCCATTTCAACCTGTCGGCACAAATTTTCTGTGCTTTTTTCGGCAGAACTCGGAGTGATTGCGTAAAGCAACAAGTTTTCTTTACCAAATTTAATTGAAACCACCGCCTTTTAAATCGTCCGTATATTTTTTTACATTTTCGGCTGTCATAAAACCGCTCATCAAACAACAGCCGTCTGCACCGTTTTTTTCAACAATTCCGACATTTTCTTTTGAAATTCCGCCTATCGCAAAAACAGGTATATTGACGCTTTTTGAAACTTCGCGAACAAAATCCACACCTTTGCCTTTCAGTCCTTTTTTGCAGTCCGTTTCAAAAACATTTCCCGCAAAAATGTAGGTACAACCCGATTTTTCGGCAAAAACGGAATCTTCTGCACTATGACAGGACGCCCCCAGGATTTTAAAAAATGCCCTGTCATTTTCGCTGATTTGCCCGAGTTTTGAAAACGGCAGATGAATTGCCGTGCACCCGATTTTTTTTGCACAGTCTATGAAATTGTGAGCCACGAAAAGCACGCCGTATCTGTCGCAAATTTCTTTCACTTTTACTGCAAGAGAAAAATATTCATCTTCCGACAAATCTTTTTCGCGAAGCACTATTGCGCTTACTTTCGCTTTTGCAACATTTTCAATTTGAACAAGAAAATCGTTTTTGCACAGTTTTCTGTTTGTTACGCAAATGATTTTAAACATATAAATAATCGTTCAGCACAGGCTGAAGCCCCTCTTTTGAAATATCTTCATACATTTTTTCAAAACTTCTCGAATCGTTGATTTCAAATTGCTCGTCGCCCTGTGCCTCGTCACTTTTCTTGCCCGTGTATTTGCTTTCGTGGTCTCCGATACCCGTTGAAACGCCTGCCGAAACTTTTGTGGCGGCAATTTTCACAATACCGTTTCTGAAGCTTTCGCTTTCTCTTGAAGATACCGTAATGCCTGCAAACGGCAGAAAAATTCTGTATGCGCAAACGATTTGACACAGCTGTGTTTCGTGAACATCGAGCGGATTGATTTTTTCATTGTTTATAATCGGTCGAAGTCTGGGGCACGACAGCGACATTTCGGCGTGCGGATATTTTCTCTGCAAATAGTAAACATGAAGCGCGGTTGCAAGCGCGTCTTTTCTGAAATCCGACAATCCTAAAAGCGCCGAAAAGCCTACACCTCTCATTCCTCCCATCAACGCTCTCTCCTGAGCGTCAAATCGGTACGGCCACACTCTTTTGTGCCCTGCCAAATGCAGTGTTTCATACTTTTTATCGTCGTATGTTTCCTGAAATACCGTAACATAGTCTGCTCCGCACTCACGCAGATACCTATACTCGTCTGTATTGAGCGGATATATTTCAAGCCCCACCATTTTGAAATACTTTCTTGCAGTTTTACAAGCCTCGCCGATATACTCAACATCGCTCATACTCCTGCTTTCGCCTGTCAAAATCAATATTTCTTCCATACCCGACTCTGCAATGACGCGCATTTCTTTTTCTATTTGCTCAGGTGTAAGTTTCATTCTTTTAATATGGTTGTAGCAATTAAACCCACAATAAATACAATAGTTTTCACAATAGTTCGCTATATAAAGCGGAGTGAAAATGTACACGGTGTTTCCGAAATGCCGTCTTGTTTCAAGCCTTGCCCTCTGCGCCATTTGTTCAAGATACGGTTCAGCGGCAGGTGACAAAAGCGCTTTCAAATCTTCAACGGTACAACTTTCGTGTGCAAGCGCCGTTTCAACATCTTTTGCAGTATATTTTGCGTAATCGTAGTTGTTCATTTGTGAAATGACTTTTTCGCAAATATCTGAATTTATCTGCTCCATATCGGGCAAATATTCCATGTGATTTTTTCTGCTTGAAGGGTCCGTTTCAAGTTTGTGCTTTTTTTCAAGCGCTTTTTCCGACAAAAACTCGGAATCGACAAAAAAATCGTTTTCCATTCAATCACCATTCTTTTCGTTGTGTAATCTATATTTAAAAATCAATCTCTCAAAAAGCCTGTAAGAGGGTCTGACGCAGACGCTCCACGCATCAGCACTCTGCCGAGTCCCGACAGATATGCATGTCTGCCTGCCTCAATCGCTTTTTTGAAAGCAGAAGCCATCAGCACCAAATCGCCCGCAGTAGCAAGCGCAGTATTCGCCATCACTGCCGCCGCGCCCATTTCCATAGCCTCGCAGGCCTGCGACGGACTGCCGATTCCCGCGTCAACAATAATCGGCAAATCTATCTCGTCTATCAAAATCTGTATAAACTCTTTCGTTGCAAGTCCCTTGTTTGAACCTATCGGCGACGCAAGAGGCATTACGGACGAAGCGCCTGCATTTACCAAATCTCTTGCAACATTCAAGTCGGGGTACATATACGGCATTACGACAAAGCCCTCTTTTGCCAAAATTTCAGTCGCTTTGCATGTTTCGTAGTTGTCGGGCAGTAAATATTTTGTGTCGCGCATTATTTCTATTTTAACAAAATCTCCGCAGCCGAGTTCTCTTGACAGCCTTGCTATTCTGACTGCCTCGTCTGCATTTCTTGCGCCCGATGTATTTGGAAGCAAAGTAACATTTTTCGGTATGTAGTCGAGTATGTTTTCGTGTTCTTTTGTGTTTGCGCGTCTGACTGCAAGAGTAATGATTTCCGCGCCTGCGTCTTTGACTGCCGACTCAATAAGTTTTAAAGAATACTTGCCCGAGCCGAGAATGAAACGGGAAGAAAACTCTTTTCCCCCAAGCACCAATTTATCATTTTCAATATTTTTATTTTCCATAAAACTACCTCTTTTAAGATTTTATTTTCAATTCGGCAACTCAATAAATAAAAAGTTAACTGCCGTAAAATCAAACTTTAAATATACTGCATTTGACTCAAAAACCTATGCGTCTGTTTTGCCGAGAATTATTCTGAGCACCTGGTTTGCCTGATGCGAAGCACAAACGCAAACTCTCGAAGAAATAAGTCCGATACCGTCTGCGACATCGCTTTTCTCATCTCCGCAAATATAAAAACGCTTTGACACTTTTCTTGTCCTAATCAAATTTGCAGACGAAACGCCTGCCATACCCGAACCCGAGACCAAATATTTGTCTGCAAAAAGTTCAAGTACATTTTGCACAAGCATTGCCTTTTGTTCGGGAACATCGAACGCTTCGCAAACTATTTCGTCATTTTTGAGCAAATCAAAAACATTGTTTTCACAGATTTTTACCGTATCTGTTTCGACACTGCAAAACGGATTTATTTGGTAAATGATTTCTTTCAAAGCCTCTGTTTTGTACTGTCCTATTTGAGAAACGAAGTATTGCTGTCTGTTCAAATTTGAAATATCCACTTTGTCAAAGTCGATTAAATGCAAACTTCCTACGCCTGCACGAGCAAGCAAGACTGAAATATTTGAGCCGAGTCCGCCGAGTCCGCAAACGGCAACTCTTGTATTTTTAAATCTTTTCTGCACATCTTCGCCGCATCGCAGACAAAGAGCCGTCACAATATCTTTTTCCGAAATCTGCACTTAACCGCCTCCTACAAAACTTACGACCTCAACAGTATCGCCGTCTTTGAGAATTGTGCTTTCATACATTGACTTCGGCACAATTTCTCCGTTTATTTCCACTGCGACACGCAATAGATTGTAGTTTGCTTTTTCAAGATATTCCTGTACGGAAACATTTATCTCGTCTGTATCAATACCGTTTATTTTGACCATCTGTTTCTTCCTCCTTAAAGAACTCCGATTTAATTGCAAACAAGTGATTTAACGGACCGTGTCCATGCCCTAAATCAAGCATATCTTTAAGCGCGAGCGTTATATAGTTTTTTGCAAGTTCAATTGATTTTTCAAGCGAAAAACCTTTTGCCAGATTTGACGCTATTGCACTCGACAATGTACAGCCCGTTCCATGTGTGTTTTTATTTTCAACTTTTTCTGTACAAAACCATTTTTCGCCGTCTTTTGTATATAACAAGTCGTCTGCACTATCAACACTGTGTCCGCCCTTGCACAAAACAGCGCAGCCAAACTTTTCAAAAATAGTTTTAGACGCGTTAACCATATCTTTTTTGTCTTCTATTTTCATACCCGACAGCAGTTCTGCTTCGGGAATATTCGGCGTAATCACCGTTGCAAGCGGAAAAAGACAATTTTGCAGAGAATCGACTGCATTTTCATCTATCAAACGGCATCCGCTTGTAGAAATCATTACGGGGTCAACAACGACATTTTTTGCGCCGTACTGCAACAGTTTTTCTGCCGTTACTTTTATTAAACTCTCGGCAGAAAGCATACCTATTTTCACTGCGTCAGGAAAAATATCCTTGAACACACAGTCAAGCTGTAAAGCCAAAAACTCTTTGCTGACATTTTCTATTCCGAAAACACCGGTTGTATTTTGCGCCGTCAACGAAGCGATGGCGCTCATTGCGTAAACTCCGTTTGCCGTCATTGTTTTTATATCTGCCTGTATTCCTGCGCCGCCGCTTGAATCACTGCCCGCTATTGTTAATGCTGTTTTCATAGAACCTCCGAGTATTATTTTATTTTTATTTTACAGTTTGTCTTTAATCTACTAAAAAAAGAATAAATCCCCCCAAAAGACCTGTAAAAAATAAAAAAAGAGAGCAACCTGATGGTTACTCTCCGTTAAATCAACTATGTATCCTTGACTTCCTACGGTGGCATTATCCACATCAGGTTTAAGGGTCGAAGTTGATTACTTCCTCTCAGCCTGCACACAAGCTCCCCTGTATGATATTTTCTTCAGTCTAACACACAAAAAACAGATTGTCAATATTTTATACAAAAAATTAAAAAAATAAAAAACAGCCTTAGTACAAGATGCACTAAGACCGTTTCGTATTAAATAAACTATAAAAATTATTTTGCCTGAGCAACTGCAACTGCACAAGCAACTGTTGCGCCAACCATCGGGTTGTTGCCCATACCGATGAGTCCCATCATTTCAACATGGGCAGGAACAGAAGAAGAACCTGCGAACTGAGCGTCGCCGTGCATTCTTCCCATTGAGTCTGTAAGACCGTATGAAGCAGGGCCTGCAGCCATATTGTCAGGGTGAAGTGTACGGCCTGTACCGCCGCCTGATGCAACAGAGAAGTATGACTTGCCGTTTTCAAGACACCATTTTTTGTATGTGCCTGCTACAAGGTGCTGGAATCTTGTCGGGTTTGTTGAGTTACCTGTGATAGAAACATCTACATTTTCATGTTTCATAATAGCAACGCCTTCAAGAACATCGTTTGCGCCGTAGCAAAGAACTTTTGACTTCTCGCCGTCTGAGAAAGCCTTTGTTTCAACAATGTTGAGTTCGCCTGTGTAGAAGTCGTAGTCTGTCTTTACATAGGTGAAACCGTTAATTCTTGAAATGATATATGCAGCGTCTTTTCCGAGACCGTTAAGAATAACTTTAAGTGGTTCTTTACGAACTTTGTTTGCTGTTCTTGCGATACCGATAGCGCCCTCTGCTGCTGCAAAAGATTCGTGGCCTGCAAGGAATGCGAAGCACTTTGTTTCGTCTTTGAGAAGCATTGCGCCGAGGTTACCGTGGCCGAGACCTACATTTCTTTGCTCTGCAACTGAACCGGGAATACAGAATGCCTGAAGACCGATACCGATTGCAGCGGCAGCGTCTGCAGCGTTTGTAATACCTTGTTTAAGTGCAACAGCAACACCGAGTGTGTATGCCCATGAAGCGTTTTCAAAAGCGATTGGCTGAACGCCTTTTACGATAGCTTCAACATTTATACCTTTTGATAAACAGAGTTCTCTTGCCTCTTCGAGTGATGAAAGACCATACTCAGCAAGACATTTTTCGATTTTGGCAATTCTTCTTTCTTTGCCTTCAAACTTTACATCGTTTGCCATTTTCAAGTCCTCCTGCTCTTATTCTTTTCTCGGGTCAATATATTTAGCAGCGTCATCATAGCGACCGTATTGACCGATATTGTTTTTGTATGCTTCGTTTGGTTCAACGCCGTTTCTGATGTCTTCAAGCATTTTACCGAGTTTAACGAACTTGTAGCCGATAACTTCGCCTTCTTCGTCAAGTCCCATGCTGAGAACATAGCCTTCTGCCATTTCCATATAGCGAACGCCTTTGAGTTTTGTTGAGAACATTGTACCAACCTGGCTTCTGAGACCTTTACCGAGGTCTTCAAGAGCAGCGCCGACAACAAGACCGCCCTCTGAAAAAGCAGACTGTGAACGACCGTAAGCAAGTTGTTTGAAGATTTCTCTCATAGCAACATTGATAGCGTCGCACACAAGGTCGGTATTGAGGCACTCAAGAAGAGTTTTGCCCGGAAGAATTTCAGCAGCCATAGCAGCTGAGTGTGTCATACCTGAACAACCGAGTGTTTCTACAAGTGCTTCTTCTACAATACCGTTTTTAACATTGAGGCTGAGTTTACAAGCGCCCTGTTGAGGTGCGCACCAGCCCACACCGTGTGAAAAACCGCTGATGTCTTTGATTTCGTAAGATTTAACCCATTTTCCTTCTTCAGGAATAGGAGCAGGACCGTGATGCGGACCTTTTTTTACAGTACACATCTGTTCAACTTCGTTTGAATAAGTCATAAAAATAACTCCTTTCAAGTCTTTATAATTTATTTAATAAATTACCGTTTTATATTATAACCAAATTGCTCAATATCTGCAAGTATTTATTGTCAAAACTTTAACTTTTTGAACATTTGTATTAATATTTTGTCAAAGGGCTTGGTTTTATGTTGAATTGCACAAATAATTTGAGTGTAATCATAGTTATTAAATGTGTACAAATACAAAAAAAGTTTTGTAAAAACGCTTTGGAAAAATAACTTAACATTTTAATTCTTAACATTTTATTGTATTTTTATATCGCATATTTCACTTTAATTGCAAATCAAGAAACACCGACTTTTTCAAACATAAAAGTTCGGAGTCTTTTTTGTAAAAAAATACGGCCCGTGTAAAAACACGAGCCGACTGTTTTTATATTTACTTTACAACAAGAGGTTCATATCCGTCAAAATTTGCCGTATTTTCTTTGAAAACCGAAACATCGCGGACATTCACAAAATTGTCGCCGTTTAAATCGTATGCCGACAGGTCGGCTACTTCTCCGATATACTTTGAAAACTCTTCCTGACTTATTCCGTAAATCGAATTTGCAGAAGAAAAATCTTTGATATTCACATATCCGTCGCCGTTCATATCGTAAATTTTATTGTTGTACTTTTTGCCGAATTTACCGTTGTACATCTCAACATCTTTATCGTCTGCAACATTGTCCCCGTTCAAGTCAACATTGAGCAAATCTATTCCGACAGAACTTACATATTTATCTTTTTCTCCGACTTCAATCGTAATTTCACGGGAAATACAGTTTTTCGCACTGACTGCAGCAGTATATGTGCCGGCTTCTTTTCGTATTGTAAAGTCGCCGTTTTCGTCTGTTGTGAAAGTCTCGCCGTCAATTGTAACGGTTGCGTTTAAAACAGCGTTTTTCTCAGGCAAAAGAGTGCTTACATTTGCAGTGAAATAGTAAATAGGTTTTTTCAAAATAGTTATAGGCACCTGACATACTGCGCCCATATATTTCACGGTCAAAAAGTCTTCTTCGCCGTAAATCCAATGGTTTACATACTGATTGTGCACAAGATAGAGCGTCTTGCCGTGAATTGTCTGTATGCCTCCGCTCATCTGTGTGTTCCAATGAGCAGTTGTGCCGTCGGAAAAGTAAACATCTATTTCCAAGCTGTCGTAAAAGTCCTGCAAATTGTAGTCGAAATACTGTTTTCCGTCAGCGTCGGTATTCCACTTGCCGTTTTTATTTTCCAAGAAATAGTAGTCTGTGCTTACCGTAATTTTATCAACATCGTCTGATTTATCGCTTGTCAAAAGCACTTTGATTTTGCCCGTTCTTTGTTCGTTGTAGAATTTGCCGACAAAGTAGTATGTTTTGCCCTCTTCAAGATACGCCGAAACTTTGAATTGCTGTTTGCCCGCAGAATCGTCGTCTGTGGCAACAAGTTTTCCGTCTGAATCGTAAATATAGCCTATTGAATCATAGGATGCCCTTGACTCAAAGTGATACACTGCGCTGTACTCGGGAGTGTGCGTAAATTTCACGCCCTCGGGCTTTGTGATTGTACTTTCCTGCCAAACATCGACCAAAAGGTTTGTATATGCAAAAGCCGGTGAAACAGCAAACAAACTGCATACGGCAAGAGTTACACAAAAAACAAGACACAATATTTTTTTTGAAACATTTTTCATAAAATCACCAAATCAATACTAAATATATAAATCTAATGCTTTAATGTTTAATTTACAGTTTTCATTATAAATACAATACAGATATTTTACAATAATATAAAGCACAAATATCGTATTCAAAATATTAGACTGTATAAATTATATAAACTATAAAGAGTATATCAGAAAAGAATACAAAAATAAAGCCCCTATGAACAACATAGGGGAATTTTTATCTAAATTACCGCAAAAAAACAAGTAGGTAAAAAAATTGTGAAGGATGGTGTGTTTATCATTAAGGAGATAAAAAAAACCTACATGTCCCTTTGCGGTCTGCTCACCGTCAACAACATAACACTGTTGACACTTCAAATTATATATTGTAAAATTATATTACACAATAGACAATTATTGATAAGTGAAAGTTAATTTACACTTTTTAAAAATTGTAAATTAACGCTGCGATTTTTTGTCAATAATTGTAAAAAAATATGTAAAAGTTGGTAAATATTCATGTTAAAGAAAACAGATTTAAGAATAATCAAAACAAAAAAAGCAATTTACTCTGCATTTTTTCGCCTGCTCAAAGAAAAAGGTTTTGAAAAAATAAGTGTAAAAGATATTTCTGACGAAGCCGTAATCAGTCGAAATACATTTTATCTTCACTACGAGGACAAATACGACTTGATGGAAAAAGTCTGCGACGAAATGGTAACGGCGTTGTTTGAAAATGTGAACAAAAAAATTGAAAACGATATTGATTTAAGCACAAATATAACGGTCAATTCAATCACCAAAGTTTTAATGCTTGCAAATGAAGTTATTGCCAAAAATGAGGAAATGTACACAATTATGCTCAAAAATGACAATTCGTATATTTTCAAAAACAAACTGCGAAAAAGACTTCACTGCTACATTGCGCCTGTAATGAGCAATGTCGAAGGTCTCTCGGAGTACAATGTTCAGTATATAATCGGAGGAATAGTAAACATTACCGTTTTCAGACTTCACGACACAATAGAGCCCATAAACGAGCAAACGGTAGAAGCATTTGTTCGTCTGAACTTTTCCACCTATATTGAATATATGAAAAATTACAACAAAAAGAAAGCCGAGGGTTTAAATGAAGCGAAATAAAAAACGGCAAGGCAGAAAAAGATTTAAAGATATGTCAATTATCAGCAGAATTTTCATAGCAAATGTCTCTATCATTTTATTGCCGACAATCTTGCTCATTGCACTGTCGCCCACGCTTTTTTCAACAAGCGCGCTGTACTTCGGTTTTTCAAGCGTTACATCAAACTCTTACAGTTCCGTCAACCAAATTCAATGGAACTACGCAATCAACAATATATACGAAAACGCTGCGGATGACAACTACGACGAATTGAAAAAGTACCTGAAACCAATCGAAAAATTAGGGTGTGAGATTTTAGTCGTAAAAAACGACAAAGTATATTATTTGAGCGAAAATTCAACCGTGGATAATATATTAAATTCTGCTGAAAACATCGCCCGGTCCGACCTTGAAAATGAAATGGTGTACTACGGAAAAAACGGACTTGTCATCAACAGAATATACGAAAACAACGGCGACAGGTACAAAATTTCCGCAATCAGCAATGAATATACAATGTCAGAAAAGGACACCTCCATAAAGCACCAAATTTCCGTTATTACGAGCAAGTCGATAGTCGGCATAGTTATAATTGCAGCGATTTTTGCAACGGCAATGCTTATAATAACTTCCATAACGGCGAACTCAATAAACAAACCGCTTACCGAACTGAGAATCAGTGCGGAAGAAATCGGAAGCGGAAACCTATACCACAGAGTGAACTACGAAAGCAAAAACGAACTCGGTCAGGCTGCGGAAGCGTTCGACCTGATGAGACGGCGCCTGCTTGAAAGCGAAGAAACGGACAAAGAGCGTGAGCGGGCACAAAAAGAAATGATTGCAGGCGTTGCCCACGATTTAAGAACGCCTCTAACCTCAATAAAAGGCTATGTAGAGGGGTTGCTTGACAACATTGCAAACACTCCCGAAAAGCGAGAACGCTATTTAAAAACAATATATTCATCCACATTAGATATGGAAAAACTGCTTGACGACCTTTTAACATATTCAAAGTTAAACCTGAGCACAATAGTTTTAAACAAGAAAAAAATAAATATATACGAATATATGAAAGACTGCGCCGAAGATTTGGAAAACAAACTGATTGACCAAAATTTCGACTTCAAATTCAATTCCTACTGCGACGACGATGTTAAAGTAATGCTTGACCCTGACAATTTTGCGAGAGTCATACGAAACATTGTATCGAACAGTTTGAAATACAAGCAGGAAGACAAACGAGGCATGCTCACATTTACACTCACTCAATACACAAGAACCGTATTGATAGAGGTTGAAGATAACGGAATAGGCGTTAACTCCGACGAGTTAATACACATTTTCGACTCTTTCTACCGCGCAGACAAAGCACGCACAAGGACTGAAACAGCCGCCAAAAATTCAAGCGGTCTCGGACTTTCCGTTTGCAAACAAATAGTAACGCTTCACAACGGCTCAATTTGGGCTACAAGCGAAAAAGGAAAAGGACTCACCATTCACATTTCACTTCCGACAGAAAAGGAGAACAAATAATATGAGCAAAATTCTTATAATTGAAGACGACAGAAATATACTTACTCTTGAAGAAGACTACTTAAACGCTGCAGGATGCTCCACAATTTGCGCAACAGACGGCAAAGAAGGACTTGAAAAAGCGCTTTCTCTCGATATTGACCTTGTCATACTCGACCTGATGCTTCCGTCTCTTGACGGTTTTGAAATCTGCAAAGAAATTCGAGAGAAAAAAGACATACCGATTATTGTTGTCAGCGCAAGAAAAGAGGACTTTGACAAAATCAATCTGCTGAGTATCGGCGCAGACGACTATGTTGTAAAGCCGTTCAGCCCAAGCGAACTTGTAGCAAGAGCAAAAGCGCACCTTTCAAGGTACGACCGTCTTACAGGCGCAGAGAAAAACAACGCCGAAGAGGTCAAGTCCGGTCCGCTTACAATCAACAAAAAAGCGCGCAGAATGTTCATCAATTCAAAAGAACTTACTTTTACAAACAAGGAATTTGACCTGCTTTACTATCTTGCGGAAAATCCAAATGTTGTTTTCACAAAAGACGAACTTTTCAACAAAATTTGGGAGTCCGACCCTATGGGTGAAACTTCTACAATAACAGTTCATATAAACAGAATTCGAGACAAAATCAAAGAACTCGGAGAATCAAGCGACTTCATTGAAACCGTTTGGGGCTCGGGATACAGATTTAAAAACTGAGGCGATACACTATGGCAAACGAATGTGAAAATTGCAGGTACAACTTTTTCGACGAGGAAACACAAGAGTGCTTTTGCGGACTTGAACTTGACGAAGACGAGTTTGCAAAACTTCTTTATGACAAGTCAAAAAAGTGCAAATATTTTATTCCCGATATTGACGAATACGGAATTGTAAGAAAACAAAATTAAACAAAAAATCAAATCTCCCGCGCTTATACAAGTTCGGGAGATTTTTTTGAAAATTTTCAAATCTATAAATAAAAACAGCAAAAACACCGCACGATTTTTCAACCGTACGGTGCATTTTTTCAAATAATTTTAAATACTAATTATTTTGCTTCGTTTTCAACTTCCCACTGTTGCTTTTTGCGCAAAAGCCAAGGAGCAGCAGTAACGAATACAGCGCCGATTGCAAAAATATAGTTTCTTACACTGTTTGCAATATCGCTGTCGTTTGAACCTGTATCCGGAATGTCAGGTGTGTCAACATTTTCGTTCGGGTCGGATGTTCCCGGTTTTGAAGTATCTTTAACTTCGTTAAGTCTCCAAACCTGAGCGCCCAAGAACGGGTTAGCGGTACCGATGCAAAGACCGTAGTTTGTTACACCGAATGAACGCAAACCGTGGTTGTACGGGTCGCCGAAACCGTCTCTTGTGAGAACTTCAAAGTTTTTGCCGTCTTCTGTTACCAAAAGGTCAAATCCGCGTTCGCCTTTGCTGAGATACTCACAAGTTTTAAGGAAGTATTCAAGTTTTTCAATAGTGATTTGGCTGAGAAGACCGTCTATTACCTCTACAATTTCAGGAGGAAGCTGGTCTTTAATTGATTCATAGAATGCTTTGAGTTTTTTAAGAGCCTCTAACAAATCTTCAGTGCTTTGAATATCGTTGAAACCGCCCTTATCGTAAAGGTCTTTGAGCATTTCTACAAGTTTAGCAAGTTCTTCCTGGCTGATTGCACGTGTCTGAGGTGATTCAACCTCGCCTTTTTTAGCAAGTTCAATAACTTTTTGGATGTATTCTATTTGTTGTTTCCATTCTTCAGGTGTGCGCTCAAGAACATCACCGTTTGTGAACTGCATAAGAGGATATGCAAGGCTTCCGATGTCGAATGTGCCGACATAAAGTTTGCCGTCATATACCTGCATACGCCATACATATTGGTTAAGATTGTTGCCGAAACCTGAACCCATATTGCCGACTACTTCAGGGAAAATGTCGTTTGGTTCGCCTGCTACAAGTTCTACATTTTCATCTGTATCCATTCTCCAAAGGTTTACAGGAGAAGAAAGGTCTTTGTAAAGAGGCTCAAAATTCATTGAGAGAGCCTGCGGAAGAGCAACCATCGGGTCGTTATATCCGCCGATATAAAGATGGTTGTCGAATACAACAAGGTTAGCTGCACCTGAACGGTCTGCACTGAAACCGAAAGGATATTTCGCACCGTCTTTTTCATCACCGGCAATTACATGGTACTTAAATGTACCGTCTTTTTGTTCTTCACCGCAAACAAGTGCAAATGCCTGTTTCTTGTTACTTCTGCCTGTTACGATAGATATGTAAAGTTTACCGTTAAGAGAAGCCATATCAAAGATTGAACCGCCGAAAATATTGTCGTTAAACATATTTGCGGGGTAATCAAAAAGGTCTTCCTGAGTAGCGATTACTTTAAAAGCTTCTTTGCCTGCAGACGGATTTTCGGATGCAACGATATAAGCACCGTTGTCGCCTATCATACTAACTGCAAGTTTGCCATTAATTTCTGTAATGCCTCTGATACCTGATGCCATACCCGGTACGGTTATCGGGTCTGCTTCATAAACTCTTTTGTACTCATCTGTTTCAGGGTCAACTTCAACAATAAAAGGAATTGCGCCTGTACCGATGAAGTAGAGTTTACCGTTGAATGTTGTTGCACCTCTGAAACCGCCTGATTTTTCAGGTTGGTAAATTACTTTTGTTTCGCCTGTTTTAGCGTGAATTTTTACAAGAACAGCTCTGTTTGCGTCTGTCGGATTGTTCTTTTCGTCGCCTGTGTAGAGTGCGCCGTTGAATGCTGCATCTACAATTGCTTTGAACAAATCCTGGTCAATTCCGAACTGACCTGCCATAATTTTGAGAGTCTGCCAAATTGCGGCATAGCATGTGCCTACATAAACATAGTCGCCGTAGCCCACTGCCGACCAAGCATAGTTTTGTCCTCTGTCAGCGTCCCCCGACTCAAAATCAATGAGTCCGTCTGCTTCTTTAACACCGGAATTTTTGTGTGAAATCTTTTCCATGGTGTATTTTCCTGACGGAGATGTGTAAGTAGTTACTTTGTTTCCTGCAAAAGCTGTAAAAGATGTACTTAAAATAACAACAGCAAGCAGTGAACAAGTCCGTAAAAAATGGACAATAGAAAAAAAGGCACCCCCTATGGTAGAATAGAATAACTACCATAGGGGGATATTTTTATGCCAAGAAACTACAGAC
>DVEP01000021.1 GCA_015655975.1 Eubacterium sp.
AAACTGACTCCGCTTGAAAAACGAAATCAGTTTGTTGCTTAAAATTTAATTATTCTGCCATCGGTGGCCTTTTTTGTATTGTCTGCACAATTTGGGGCAGTACAGCAGTAACGCTATAACTTTTTTTGCCTTTTTCATTTCTTGAACTCCTTTTCATGAAATTATTTGATTTCTCAAATAGTAAGTATATATTACTAACTCATTAAAACTTTGTCAACATTTTTTATGAACAATAAACAAAATATTAATGGAAAATCAACTGTTGTTGGGTAAAATTGGATAAAATTGCGAAATTTTTTGCATACTAAATGATTATTTATACATTAATTGCATTATTTTACAATCATAATATAACAATTTGTAACATTTCTATCATTATATAAACTTTAGGACAAATAACAACCAAAAAGTATAAAATATTAATAAAATATTACTTTTTAATAATTTATTCACATTGTTAAAAGTATAGAAACATTTAGACCGTCAGGTCAATAACATATTTGTTTTTATATTTTTAATTGTTTGAAAAATTTTTTGCACTCTGCTATTATATATTTATAGTTTTAAATAAACAAAACACGAAAACGGTGGGTTGAAAATGGAAAAAATTATAGTAAGCGCGTGCCTGCTCGGGTGCAACTGCAAATATTCGGGTTCAAACAACAAAAACGAGACCGTACTTAAATTAAAGGAAAAATACGAACTTGTGCCTGTCTGCCCCGAACAAGCAGGAGGACTTCCCACTCCGAGAGATGCAAGCGAGATTTCAAACGGAAAGGTCATTACAAACAAAGGCAAAGATGTTACAAAGGAATTTGTGCTCGGTGCAGAACAATGTTTTCAAACTGCAATTCAAAACAACTGTAAAAAAGCCGTACTGAAAGAAAGAAGTCCGTCCTGCGGATACAAAAAGATTTATGACGGCACTTTTTCTTCAAAACTAACGGACGGAAACGGAGTTTTTGCCGACTTGCTTGACAAAAACGGTGTGAAAATATACGGCGAAACAAATGCAGAGGAACTTTTGAATGATAATTAGAAAACCTTTATACTACGACAAATTCAAATGCATTGCCGACAAGTGCGAAAACACCTGTTGCAGCGGTTGGCAAATTTTGATAGACAAAAAAACGCAAAAACAGTATGAAACAGCAAACGGCGGCTACGCCGAAACTCTGAAAAACTCCATAGTAAAAAACGAAAACGGCGAAGTGATTTTTTCACAGACAGGGCTCGACTGCGCGCATTTAAAAAACGGACTTTGTGAAATTCAAAAAAACCTTGGCGAAAACTTTTTGTGCGATACCTGCAAAAACTTTCCCCGATGGCAAAACTCTTTCGGAGGCACAAAGGAGTTTGGTATTTCAACTGCCTGCCCCGAAGCAGTTCGGCTCATTTTTTCAGAAAACAACCTTTCACTTTCTGTTGAAATAACAGACGAATTGCCCGAAATGAACGATATTGACGCAAAACAATATCTGGAACTGACAAAAAAGAGAAACCAAATTTTTGAAAAAATAAAAAATGCAAACGAAAAACAAGAAATTTTTACAGCATTATATAATGTAATTAATTATAATGCGGACGACTGCAAAAACATTTGCTTAAAAGACGCTGTAAACTACTGCAAAACTTTTGATTATTCTTCAAAAGAAAGTGCAAACTTTTTGAATGAACACAATCGTCTTACTGCAAACGAATTTAAAAATTTGAGTTTTTACTATATTTACAGATATTTTATGCTGCCTGTTTTGGAAAACATTGACATTGTTACAACCGTAAAATTCATTATTTTTTCGTTACTCATAATTAATGAAACAGGAAAAAACGAGGCTGTGGTTTTTGCAAAAGAAATCGAGAACTGCGAGGAAAATATGCAAAAACTCTTTTACGACTTGTCAAAATAAAAATTTAATAAACTTTTTTAACAAAATATTATCACAGAGTCGCAAATTTTTACAATAATTTAATTGATTAACGGCTTGCTTTGTTGTATTATGGTCTTGATGCTTTAAAATAGCATATTATACAACAAAGGAGAACACAATGGACGAGAAAAACTACGGATTTGATGTCGAAAGCGTTCGAGAAGAATTTAAAGAAAAGTTTAATTGGAAAAACAATACGGAAGTTGACGAAATGGTAACGCCGAACAAAGTTTGGCTTAAACTTCTCATTTCATTTTTAATTACCGTTGTTGTAGGAGCAGTTGCGTACTATATTATGATTCCTGCAATCAATATTAAAAGCACTGACTTCTATATTTTTCTTGCAATTTTAATAGGTGCATTTTGGGTTTCTTTCACAATGCAGTGTAAACTGAACAGAAACCCCGAATACAGACCGTACATTCAAAAAAAGTCTAAAATACCTGTTATTATAGTGGCGGTTGTTGCAGTTGCTGTAGGAATAGGTGCACTCACAGGCGCTACTATTTTCAGAGCAAAAGACTATGCAAACCTCATTGAAGTCAAAGAAAGCAATTTTGAAGAGGACTTCAAAAACATCAGTTACGATACAGTTCCGAGACTGAACGAATCTACTGCATATACTCTTGCAGACCAGCAACTCGGCTCGCTTTCCGACTACAAATCACAGTATTTAGTGTCTGCCGACACAAATCAAATCAACTACAAAAACAGACCTGTAAGGGTAGCATATCTTCAATACTCCAACATTTTCAAATGGTTTAACAACACAAAACACGGTATTCCCGCATATATGATTATAGATGTTGTTTCGCAAAATGTTTCCGCAGTAAAACTCGACGAGGGTATAAAATACTCCCCAAGCGAACTTTTCAACGAAAAACTTGCAAGACACCTGCGTTTTCAGTACCCTACATATATTATGGACAAGTCAAATTTTGAAATTGACGACAACAAAAATCCATACTGGGTTACTGCCGTATTGGACAAGAAAATCGGTCTTTTCGGCGGTACGGATGTTAAAGGCACAATCATCACAGACGCAGTAACGGGCGAAAGCACATACTACGATATTGCAGATGTTCCGACTTGGGTTGACAGAGTTTACTCCGACTCACTTCTTTTGCAGCAATACAACTACTACGGAAAACTTCAAAACGGTTTTTGGAACTCAATCATTTTCCAAGACGATGTAAATATTGCTTCTGAAGGCAACGGATATATTGCGCTCAATGACGATGTTTGGTACTACACAGGTGTAACTTCTCCGCAAAGCGACGCATCAAACTTCGGTTTTGTTCTCATTAACCAAAGGACAAAAGAAACAAGATACTATGAAAAAGGCGGCGCAACGGAAAAAAGTGCAATGGGCTCTGCTCAGGACGCACTGCAAAACTACAACTACACCGCTTGTTTCCCTGTACTTTTAAGTATAGAAGGTCAGCCGACTTACTTTATGAGTATGATTGGCTCGGAGAACACGGTAAAAGCGTACTCTTTGGTAAACCTTGAAGATAAAACTATTGTGGGCTCAGGTATTTTGGGCGACGCAAAGTCAGACGACGAAGCGCTGAGAAACGCAGTGCAAAACTATTTGGACGCACTTAAAGGCAAAGGCGCAATCGACAACGGAGTCAGTGCAGAAGACATTGCGGCAAATCCTGAAAATGTCAAGCCTGAAGATACAACAAGCACGGTAACAGGCGAAATTACCGATATACGAAGTGCGGTTTTAAACGGCAACACATGCTACTATCTCAAAGTCGGCGAAACCTACTACTATATAAACGCAGTTGACGATATGAGTGTAGTGTTACTTAACAAAGGCGACAAAGTAACCGTAACTTTTGACAAAAATGCAAAAGGCGAATATATCAAAGCAAATTCTATAAAAAAATAATCAGTACAATATAAAAAGAAAAATCGTCAAAGCTCAGTGCTTCGGCGATTTTTTATTTGTGTCTTTATTTTTTTCATTTATCAAAATTCAATTATATCATTGATTATAAACAGTATTTAACTTGTGTGTATTTCACACGGTTTATCAAAAAGTCTTCACTTTTTAGGCATATATATTTTTCCGACAAGGGTATTTACCGTTTTATACGGCAAAATGCGTTGTAAAAAGCACAAAAATTTGTACTTTACGCCGACTGTTACAATGACTGGCATTTTCTTTTTCATTGCAATTTTCACAATGGCCTTTGCAATATCCGACGCATTCATTCCGTTTATTTCGTCGTTTTCCATTACGGAAACACTGCGGGTTATCATACCGCCGTATGTATCATCGCCCAAGAAGTTTTTATCTCTCGACGCAGTAAATCCTGTTTTAACATCGCCCAAACGAACGGCGCAGACAGAAATTCCGAACATTTTAAGTTCGTTTGCAAGCGAGCAGGCAAGCGACTCAACTGCCGATTTTGTAGAGGAGTAGAACGACTGAAAAGGAATAGAAAAAACAGACGCGGCAGAAGAAATAAAAACTATCCTGCCCCTGCTTGAGCATAATTTCGGCAAAGCATTTTTAACAACGGTAATCTGCGCAAAATAGTTGAGTTCAAATTGTTTGCGTATTTCCGACATTTCGGTAAACTCAACGCAGCCCGAAACTCCAAAACCTGCGTTGTTGATGAGCAAATCAATTTTGTCTATCTGCTCAAAAGCGTTCTTGACATTTTCTTCGTCGGTAATATCACACTTGATGTTTCTGACATTAGGCAAATTGCACGGCGTTCTCGAAAGACAAACAACGGCAAAACCTTTTTCAAGCAAAACTTTCGCTGTTTCCTTACCTATACCGCTTGATGCACCCGTAATGACTGCTACCATAAAACTTCCCCCTAATCGTTAAATGCGTTTTGTCCTTGTCTTCAGTATAGCATTTGTATTTGAAATTGCAAATATTATTTTATTATCGTACCTTATATAACTTAAAATTGAATATGGCAAAAATAAAAGAGATACATTTCTGCATCTCTTAAATAGCTCCCCAAGTTGGACTCGTTTAAGTTCTGCAATAAGCTACAAAACAGTCCACAGGACTGTTTTTCCCAAATCAAAGATTTGGAGCTTACTGTCGTTGGTTCGAGTTATGTT
>DVEP01000022.1 GCA_015655975.1 Eubacterium sp.
ACTGACTCCGCTTGAAAAACGAAATCAGTTTGTTGCTTAAAATTTAATTATTCTGCCATCGGTGGCCTTTTTTGTATTGTCTGCACAATTTGGGGCAGTACATTTTGTACTGCCTTGTTTTTTTGAAAATTGCGTTTGTTTTGTTTGATTGACATAAAATTCTTTAAAGGTTATAATTTAAAAGCAAACAATTAAAATCTAAAGGAAAGTGCAAATGAGCAATGCTTTACTGAGCGTGATAGTTCCCATACATAACTCTGAAAAATATTTGAAAGACTGCGTTGACAGTATTATCGCTCAAGACTATGAAAATGTTGAGATTATTTTGATTGACAATCTCTCCGACGACGGCAGTTTGAAGATTTGTGAAGAGTATTTGTCAAAAGATAATAGAGTGAAAATCGGCAAAGAGTACGACAATTTGGGTTTGTCATTTGCAAGAAATAAAGGCATTTCTATGGCTCACGGCAAATATATTGCTTTTGTTGACTCCGACGATACCGTAGAAAAAGATATTTATACCCGTCTTGTCGGCGATTTGGAAAAGTATGACTGCGATGTTGCAGTTTGCTCTTTCAGAAATGAAAAAAGCAATAAAACAGAGGTAACCGACTGTGAAACGGCAAAACTTTCTCTGTTTGATATAGGGAATTTTGAAGGCTACGCTTGGAATAAACTTTTGAAAAAAGAAATCATAGACAGGTACAATTTGCGATTTGACGCCGAGATTTTTATGTGTGAAGATATGCTTTTCAATTTTCAGTATATGAACTGTGTGAAAAAGGCGTGTTTTGTGCACAAAAAACTGTACAACTATATTAAACATAAAAACAGTATGACGAAGTGTCCGTTCAAGGAAAATATCAAAACCGCCTGCCTGAGCGCAAAAAAAATTGCTCAAAATGTTTCGGAAGATGAAACAAAAACCGTCAAAAAGAAGGTGGATATCAATCTTACAAATATGGTCTATCTCGTAACGGTCAGACAGTTTAAATCTCGCTGTAAGATTGAGAAAGATTTTGTCCTTGAAAATATCGGTAGTTTGAAAAACTACTTTTTTGACTGCAAAATCTCGCTCAAAAGAAAATTGTGGATTTTCCTGTGCGCGTACTTTCCGTCATTTTTAAATTTGTTTTCAAAAAACAAATAAAAGAAATTTAAGTGTATTTAATTTTTACGGTTAAATCATTTGCAAATATAAAAAGCGTTCGTTTTAACGAACGCTTTTTTGTGTATCTGCATCAGTAATATAAACTTTTTTCGACTTCATCTAAATTAAAAAATACTTCTTCAAGCATTTCTTCATTTCTTTGGAAAACTTTTACGGCCTTGTACTGCGAAAAGTTGAAAGAAAAACGGTTGTTGTACCCGAATTTTTTACCTTTTTCGGCATTTGAACAGTAGTCGGCATAGTCGTTGTAACGGGCTGCGTTTGCAAGTTTTCGCCTTGCTTCCAATTGATATTTGTACGAACTCAGGTTGCTTGGTTCCTTTGGCTCGAGCGCCAGTTTTTCGAGTTGAGGCACGGCGTCTGCACCTAAACTTTCCAGGTGCGAAATGTCTATTGTTTTGATATTGTCGTTCAAATACTGTGTTGTGTTGTATGTCGCAATGATTTTTGCAGGTCCTATGAAAAAGATGAGTGAAACGACCAGAAGAGACGCAACTGCCAAAATTTTTGCGTACGGAACTTTCGGTGCAAACAGATGAACTACAAACAAAACTATGCACAAGATGAGGAGCAGGTCAAAAACGGCAGCGGCGAAACGACGCTCTGTTAAACCGTATCTGTTTACATACATTGCTATCTTTGAAACGGAAGTCGCAACAAAAAGTGCCGTGAAACCGCACATCATACAGGAAAGAATTTTCACTGCTTTGTCAATTTTTTTGCCTTTTCTTGTTGTAAAAATGAGTGAAAAAGCCATTACGGAAAAGTTTAAAACGGCAAGAACGGCTGTTTCAAAAAATCCTTTTCTTGCGTATTCCGAATAGGTGAAACGGTAATTTTCGGGTAAAATATTTTTAAATGCCGAAAAGAAATAGGCAAGTTGAGAAAAAAGATATACAAAGTAAATTGCAAGCAACAGAACCATTACTGTTTTTGCAACGGTAGGGGCAATTTTTTGCATTTTCTTTTGCGAACTTTTATATGTGTTTTTCTTTTTTGCGTTTTTAATACTGAAAGAAAATGACGCGACAAACGGGAAAAATATTAAAGCCAGTAACAATGACGGAAAGAAATTTGCAGAGCTAACCGAAATGTTAATGTTCCACAACAAGTTGTTAAGCAGTGAGCTGAAAGCGTCGTCGCTTAAAACAAGAAGTACGATTGCAACAGCGCACAACGGCAAAGCGATTGCAATTCCGATTGCAATTTCTTTAATCTTTTTCATTTTTTTGTTTTTGTTTTCTTTTTCTTTCGGGACAAACGACTTAAAAACATTTTTGATATCTGAAAAAAGTCCCGATGTAGAAATTTGGACTGTTTTGAAAACCTGAAAATACCCATTCATACTTTCGGGCGAATTTGCAGAGTATGTAGAGGCGAAAATCATAAACAAAACAATGCAAATTAAGTATTTGTTGAAAATAAACTCCGTGTTTACCGAAAAAGATAAAACACTCAGCAAAAGGCAGGCAAAACTCACATTTCGTATGAGCATATTCTTTTTAATTCCCGTTGTGTCAAAAAACAGTTTGGCTGTAATTATATATGCAAGAAGCGTGATTGTGCCCAATATTCCGACTTGAAACAGAGTTAGAAATGCAATGTAAAAAGTGGCAAAACAGAAGAATATCGTGGCGATTACAAAATATAAATCGGATACTTTCAGTTTTGAATTGACAGTGTTGTTTAATTTTAAATTGTTGTCCATTTCTATTCCTCCCTATATTCTAAAATATCTCCGACTTCACATTCGAGCGCTTGACAAATTGCGTTCAGAGTTGAAAAGCGAATTGCTTTGGCTTTGCCTGTTTTCAAAATTGACAGGTTCGCCTGAGTGATTCCGACTTTCTCGGCAAGTTCGCCCGAACTCATTTTTCTTTTTGCAAGCATAACATCTAAATTAACTACTATCATACTTACTCCTTGGTGTTATATTGTCATATCGTTTTCTTCTTTGAGTTCTATTGCTTTTTCAAAAACATTCATAATAACCCGAATTATTATTCCGCCCAAAAAAGCAATTAAACCAAAAATGAAAACCGAGTAGTGAATTGCTCCGACAACCATAGATTCTGCCGCCGCTAAAAAACAACAAATGCTGATGTTGGACATATATGCAACATTTTTTCTTTCAAAAACAATATCTTTTTCAATGTTTTTTAAAATTGCCGTCAATGAAACAAGAGTTGCGGCGCCGACAGGCATTGCAATATATATGCAAACCGTTAAAAATACGGGTACGAAACTCGGTCTGTCGTACATTTCAGGGTATATATTTTTGAAAAAATACGGTGCAAATACAGCGAGAAATGCTGCGCCTGCCCAAAAAATGCCTATAATCGCAAGACTGATTTTGATTGAATGTTTGGTTTTCATAAAACAACCTCCGTTTTATTAAAAAAGTATATTGAAAGTGTTTTGTTTTTCTTTTCAACACCGTTATACACTATTTTTTATCGTTTGTCAATAAAAAATATCTAATTTTCAATAAATTATCAAACGAAATATCTTCAAGGCAAATATTGTGAAATACGGTAAAACAAGAATTATGAGTAAAAAGATATAAAAAATACAGTGGGTGTCAATATTGACACCCACTGTTTGATGAATCATTTTCAATTATGATATTAAGTATTGTTTTTTTAATTTTTTGTGTGGCTGAATTATTATTTTTTTAATTTAAGATAATTCAAACGATACACCAAATTTGTATTGATAATATGGTAAATCGTTATATGCTTGTATCTGATAGAGTTCTGCGGTTTCATAGTTTATAAAAGGATACGGTACTGCTACAAATACAAGTTCTTCATTTTTGAGAGTGTTTGATTTTGCCGAAAACTTGACTTTGCCGTTCTTTTCTATTGTAGTTGAACTGAGAGCAAATTTTTTTGAACCGTTTATTTCTAATAATTTATTGTTTTCCAAAACCATTACTGCAAAGTCCATTTTTTTGCGCAAATTACTGTCGTAAGATTTTCTAAAGAAATCGCCGTCATATATTTTGTCAATGTTGAATTGAAGTTCGCACTCAATATTTTTCCCTTTTTTATCAACAGACGGATTTAATTCTAAGAACACTTCTTTTTCTACATTGTTTGTAAAAGGTATTGTTGTATCATTGTCGGGCTTGTTCAGAGCGCTTTTTTCACCGTTTATATTTAATCTTAAAAAATTATATCCGCGTATGCTGTGGTTTTTGAGGGTTGTATTATTTTTAATCCAAAAAATCAAATTGTGATATTTGTTTCCTAATTTATTGATTTGTATTGTAATGTTATTTGTTTTGAACTCTTCACCCGTTTCGGGCAGGGTAATTCTAAAAACAGTGTCTTGTAGAAATTCGTTTTCTTCTTTTACTTTAATCGGTCTTTGTTCAAAGTTATCAATCATACCGAATTCTAAAGTAAAAGGAATTGTGCTTTGATAAGTCATTTCCAATGTCAATTCTAAAGTATCGTTTTCTGTTTTAATATATTTTACAGGTTCTCCGTTATAGCGAATATCATAATGAGTTGCAATTGAGTAATTGTTTTGCTCTTCGTTGTTTTGTTTGTCGTCTGAACATGAACTTAATACTGTCATACAAATAACCACCTTCAATAAATTTTTTATTGTTTCCGATTATAAAAAATATTTGGAAGAATTGATAATTCCCGCCGAATATATTTTACTATATCGGTTTTTATATTTCAACTTTTTGAAATTGAACAGAGAAAAAGCAGAGATGATAAAAGCAAACTTTTTGTGAATTTTTTTAAATCTAACATATATATTGTACTATTTCTGTTAAAATTTTGAGTTTTAATTATTATAAATCAAATGTTAATAATGATAATACATATAAAAATCGCTAATATCTTAACAATATATTGAGAGAGATTTTAAAAAATCGGTGCTAATAGGTTGTTTTTATAGTTTAATGTTGTTTTAATTATAACAAAGTGAATGATAATAATTAACAAAGTTGTAGGTATTTTGAGATAAGTTTGGCTTTGTTGACAACAATAATCAGTTATAATATTATAAAATCAAAATAAACAGTAAAGGGTGAAACAGTATGACAGAATACGATAAACTTCATAGAAGCCAACTTGATTTCTACAACAGCGGTGCAACCAAAAGTTACGACTTTCGTGTTGAACAGTTAAAAAAATTGAAAAATGCCGTTAAAATTTGCAGAGACGATATTTTCAAAGCACTTAAAAAAGACCTCAACAAAAGCACTGTTGAGGCGTATCTGACGGAAATCAATTTTGTCGAAAAAGAAATAGACTACACAATATCCCACTTGGCAGGGTGGATGAAAAACAAATATGTAATGTCCGACTTGTATCAGTTCCCGGGTGTGTCGAAAATTTACCACGACCCGTACGGTGTTGTTCTGATTATGTCGCCGTGGAACTATCCTTTTCAACTTACGCTTGTGCCTCTCATTGGTTCAATCGCGGGCGGTAACTGCACCATTGTGAAACCGTCGGCGTACGCAAAACATACATCGTCAGTCATCAAAAAAGTTTTAGATATTGCATTTGACGACGAATATGTTGCGGTTGTTGAAGGCGGACGAGAGGAAAACGCAAAACTGCTCGATTTGAAATTTGACTATATTTTCTTTACGGGCAGTGTAAATGTCGGAAAAGTTGTAATGAGAAAAGCGTCCGAACATTTAACGCCTGTTACTCTTGAACTCGGCGGTAAAAGTCCGTGTATAGTTGACTCTACGGCAAATTTAGATGTTGCCGCAAAACGAATTATATGGGGCAAGTCAATAAACGCAGGTCAAACCTGCGTTGCTCCCGACTATGTCTATGTGCACAAAAGCGTGAAAGACGAACTTATTAAGAAAATGAAAGAAGAACTCCTCAGCACATACGGAGAAAACGGTTTGAACGCAGAGCATTTGCCGAAAATTATTAACGACAATCATTTCAAGCGTCTTGTAGGATATTTTGACGGTGCAAATGTTGTTTTCGGCGGAAAATCGGACCCCGAAACAAGACAGATAGAACTTTCACTTCTTGAACTCGAGGACGAAAATCACCCTGTAATGCAGTCGGAAATTTTCGGACCTATTCTGCCGATAATAGAATACACATCGCTTTCGGGACTGATAAAATCGCTGAAAGACAAAGCAAAGCCTCTTGCGTTGTATCTCTTCACAACAAGCAAAGTCAACAGAGAACAAGTGCTTCAGGAACTCCAGTTCGGCGGCGGTTGTGTGAACGAAACGGTGCTTCACATTGTGTCAAGTTCAATGCCGTTCGGCGGTGTAGGCGAAAGCGGAATGGGCGGCTATCACGGCAAATCAAGTTTCAATTCTTTTACCCGTGAAAAAGGTGTGCTCATTAAACCTAACTTCATAGATTTTTCATTCCGCTACCCGAAAAATTGGAAGAGTCTTGAAAATAAAGTTGAAAAACTCAAAAGGTTTATAATAAAGTAAAAAACAGAAATTAACTTTTTTATACTTGAGTAAGGACGGTATAAAGTTTATTTGGTTATAATATGTACTCCATTTGTTTTTTCTTTGTTTTCAAACCCATTTTTTCATAGAACTTTTCTGCCGAAGTGTTTCCTGACCATACATTGAGAGTTATTTCATAACATCCCATTCTTTTTGCTTCACATTTTATATATTCAAACAAGTCCGCTCCTATATGCTGACATCTTGATTTTTTATCAACACATAAATCATCTATGAAAAGCGATTTGAACGGTATCATATTATTTGAGAACGGTTGTTCTTTTAATTGACAAAAGACATATCCGCAGCATACATCGTTTTCATCTGTTGCAACATAAATCGGTGTTGACTCATCTTTCAGCATTTTTTCAAGTTCAGCATTTGTATATTTTGTTGTGCCGGGAATAAAAATGTCAGGTCTTATATCAGCGTGAATTTGAAGTACCTGACCTAATAATTCCATGATTTGCGGTATGTCTTTTTTTACTGCTCTTCTGATACTCATTTTGAATCTGCTCCAATCAAACTAAAATATATTTTCTTTTGAATTATATAAAAAATGTCGTTCGGAGTCAAACGGAACACCTCGTCGGCGCAAGTTCCGTATCGTTCAAAATTACTTTTGTTAATCCCTATGTCAAAAGTAATTTCTCGCTCGCTCCACTGCGCCTCCTCTCAAAAACTGCCGTACGGTTGTGCGACAGTTTTTGTAATGTTATCTTGAAAAAAGAGAGTGCTTGGGCGCAAGTTCCGTATCGTTCAAAATTACTTTTGTTAATTGCCTATGTCAAAAGTAATTTCTCGCTCACTCCGCTGCGCCTCCTCTCAAAAACTGCCGAAAGCACAAAAAAATAAAACCACACAAACAAAAGTCTGTGTGGTTTTATTGGCGCGCTGTGAGGGACTCGAACCCCCGACCTACTGGTTCGTAGCCAGTCACTCTATCCAGCTGAGCTAACAGCGCAAGTAGGTCTGTTTCTTTTTCGACTACAACAATATAACACATTTTGTTTTAAAATGCAAGTGTAAATTTTTATAATCGCATATTAATTACTTTAATGAATTATGTTTTATCGGAAAATTGTTCTAAATCATTAAAAATCACGGTAAAGCCGTTGAAAATTAAGCAAAAAGAAAGCAACATCCCTTTAGTAACTGTTGCTTTCTTTTTCAAAACTGTATCATTTAATTTTTTTAATTGGGTTTTGCTCAATATATTCGTCCAAAATTTTTGCCGCCATTCCCGCAAGTTCTGCGCATGGTCTTTTTTTGTAGTATTCTGCTGTTCTTTCAGACGGCGCGGGCGAGTCCGCACCTTTAATATCAAGTCCCAAAAGTTCACGACAGATAATTGAGCCGTTTTCAGCTTTGTAAATATTTGCAAGGTGTTGAATACGCTCGTAGTGGGCTTTTTTTGCCTGAGGGTCGCTTTCGCAGTTTTCTCCGTAAAGAATATTTGCAACCATAACCATTCCGCTGACTGCTCCGCAGACTTCACGCAGTCTGCCGATGCCTCCGCCGAATCCCGACGCTAAAGTTGCCGCACTTTTTTCGTCCATATTTATTAAATCGGCAAATGCACAAACAACAGACTGTGAACAGTTGTAGCCCGATTTAAAATATGCTATTGCTTTTTCCTGCCTTGTCATCAGTCGTCTTGCCCCTCGTTGCCGTCGATATTTCCGCTTCCGTTGTTTCCGTCGCCGTTATTTTCATTTCCGCCGTTTTCATTGTTTCCGCCGCCGTTGTTTTCGTTTTCGTTGTTTTCATTTTCGCCGTTTCCGTTGTTTCCGCCACCATTGTTTTCTTCACGCTTTGTCGTGGTTGTAGTGGTTGTTGTAGTCGGTTTTGCTGTGGTTGACTCTGTCGTTTCTTCTGTTGTAGTTTCCTTCTTCGTAGTTGTTTTTTTAGGCTTTGAGTATTCGTAGCCGTCGTCTTCCGTTTCGGAAACCGTTTGCGACTGAGTCGGCGGTGCAGTTGGTTCTTCGCCTGAATTTTTTACTGCGAAAACTATAACGGCAACAGCGACTGCAACAACGAGAACTGCCGCAACGCATGTAATGATGATATTTCTTTTCTTGACTGCCGCTGCTTTATCTTCATCGCTCGTGTCAATTTGCGAAATTTTTTGTTCAAGTTCCTGTTCGGGTGTGGTTTGAGCAATGTCTTCTTCGTCGTACAGCGGAGAACCGCAATTTTGACAGATATAAAGACCCTCGCTGTTTTCAAAGCCGCAATTTTTGCATCTCATAAAAGCACATCCTCTTAAAATAATTAATTATTTTACCAAGTAATATAAAACAATAATAAATACGAGATTTATACTGCTTGCCATTGCAGTTTATCATAATTTTGAGAAAAAAACAAGAAAGTGTGTAAATTTTATACAGAAAATTAAATATTGTTGATGAAATTTTTAATAAACTATTGACTTTTTGCTCATTTTATAATAAATTTAATATGTGGCGTAATTACGCATACCTAAAATTTGGGCGAAAGGGGATACCCACTAATGAAAAAATCATCAATCAAAAAACTTGTAGCGGTTGTTCTTGCACTTACAATAGTGTTGTGTTTTGCAGGTTGTGCAAAAATAAACTATGTTACAAACGGAACAATCAAAGCTATTAAGGAAGTAAAAGACGGCTCTTGGGAAAAGGGCGGTGCAGCAGGTCAAGCTCAAGGCGAAGCTCAAGGTGAAGGCTCAGCAGCAGGCGAAAGCGTTCAAATTGACGCATTCAAAGAGGGCACATACGGTGGAGTTGAATTCAAAACTGTAGAAGATATAGTTAAGTACTATGTTGCAGCTTACGACAAAACAAAAGCTAAAACAGCTACATACTCAACACCTGACGGTTCTCAGACTTGGTACGAAATGCTCGGCGAAGAAAAACTTCAGGTAGGCGAAATCTTAATTGAAGGTAAAAGCAACAGCATTATTGACGGCTTGGTACCGGGTATTGTAGGCGGTCTTTTCGCAGCAGCTCCGCAACCGCTTCCACCTGCAGATACAAGAGACCCTGCAGCTGACACATTCAAAACAAGCTCGCTCACAGCAGAAGATGTATTGGCAGCAAATGTAAAAGATAACGGCGACGGCACTATCACAATTCAAATTCAGCCTAAAGCTGTAAATATGAGTTCTAAGGGTGCAGACGCACAGGGCAGATTCTTCAACACACTCGGCGATATCGGTCCTACAGTTGAAAGCATTTCTGTTCTTACATGGGCTTCAGGCACAACAGAAGAAAACTGTAAAGTAGAATATGCAAACGGTGTTGGTACAATCACAATCGACACTGCTTCAGGCGAAATCGTAAAAGCAGACTACCATATGCTTGCAGATGTAACTGTTCAGCACGCAAATGTTGCAGTTATTAAAGATAAGTCTGCAACACTTAAAATCACATACGATTTGACTTTCCCTGTTTCAGATGAATTCCTTAAAGAGTCTGTAAAGGCAACAAGAGGTTAATCTAAAGTTTGAGATTGATTAACGGGCAGATTTTCTGCCCGTTTTTTCTGTGTTTAAATGACTGAACAGCGCATAAATAAATCTATGTTTAATTGCCTGTTTACATTAATATGATTTGTATCGGTCAAATAGTAATTATAAAAAGCAAAAAAACCGCTGAAATTTTAAATTTCAGCGGTTTTTTGTTTCAATCTTTAAAGACTTTTATATTCACGGGACTTTTCATAGTAGTTTTTTGCCGAAAGTTCGAGCATTTTTGCCTCTTTCTCTCCAAGTGTTTTTACAACTTTTGCCGGTACTCCCATAGCGAGAGAGTTGTTTGGAATGACGCAGTTTTCTGTAACGAGCGCGCCTGCTGCAATCAAACAGTTTTCGCCGATTTTTGCGCCGTTCAAAATGGTTGCGTTCATACCGATGAGCGTATTGTTTCCTATTTCAGCGCCGTGAATGACTGCATTGTGGCCTATTGTAACACAGTCTTTGATATTTACTTCAAAATTTTCATCGGTGTGAACAGTTACATTGTCTTGAATATTTGTGTATTCACCTATTGAAATCTTGTCGCTGTCGCCGCGTACTACTGCACCGAACCAAACGCTTGAGCCTTTGCCGAGTGTAACATTGCCTATGACTGTTGCATTTTGAGCTATGAATGTATCGCTGTCTATTTTAGGTAAAAATTCTTTGTACTTTAAAATCATTTTAAAAATTCCTTTATTTCGTTAATGTTTTTTTCAGCTATTGAATAGCCGTCCTGATAAATGTCGTTTAAAATGTCTTTGTTCTTTTCAAGCGTAGAACAGTGCAGGGGGTGAGACGGGCGCACAACATATGCCCTGCCTTCTTTTTCCAACTCTTTGACATATTCAAGTTGACTGTTGTACATATTGTGCCTGTTTAAAATAGCGTCGGCAAGTTTTGGGTACTTTTTGTATTTTTTTCTCAAAATCGGCGCAATTTTGTCCATAGACTTTTTAATGTAGTTTACATCTTGAGTTAATACAACTACTATTTTTTCGCAGTTGTCGTCAAGAGCTTTTTTTGCAGGTATAGAGTCGGCAATACCGCCGTCAAAATAGAGTTTCCCGTTTATTTCGGTACCTTTTGTGGCAATCGGCAGTGAACACGAGGCACGAAGTTCGATACAACCGCGCTTGTGCACATCAGGAACGGTAAGGTATTCTGCCTGACCTGTTTCGGCGCTTGTAACAACGCTTACAAAGTGACAGTTTGCATTGTCGAAAATTTCTTGGTTAATAGGCATCAAATCATAGGATAGTTCGTCAAAAATCCAGTCGTAGTTGAGATATTCTCCCTTTAGCAAAAAGTTTTCAACACTCATATAGCGTTTGTCGTTGACATACTTCAGCGTAATATCTATCTGTCGGCGATAACTTTTAGAAATGTATGAAACGGCATTGCAGGTGCCTGCCGATACACCGATTATATACGGGAACTCGATTTTGTTGTCTAAAAAACAGTCCAAAACACCGCTTGTAAAAACAGCGCGTGTTCCGCCACCCTCTAAAACAAGGCCATTTTTGTACATATTTTCACCTCAAAGTTCATAAATAAATTAAAGAGTCAGAAAAACTCTGACTCTTTAGATGCTTATTTTGCAGCTTTTTTAGTTGACTTTTTTTTAGCGTCTTCTTTTTTTGGCTTTTCAGCAGGTTTTTCTTCAGCTTTTGCTTCTTCAGGCTTTTCTTCGTTTTCGCACTCGATTACTTCGCAAAGGTCGTCGTCGCACTCGAAAAAGTCTGAGTCGTCAAAATACTGTACTTCTTTTTTAGGAAAAAGTTTTGTTACAGCGTAGTAAATTGCAGCCCCGATTGCTGCAAGAGCAACTATTGCCGCCAAAACTTTAGCGATTTTTTTGAAATTCATTGATAAACCCCCTATGTATTTCAATAATATATAAACATTATATAATTACAAAATTATAAAGTCAAGTTAAAAGTGTAATGTTAATAATCTGATAATATTTATTTTCGATATTATGCATGCAAGTATATTTTGCACTGTAGAACTTGTTTTAAATTAAGTTCAAATTTTCTTTTTTATTGTTTGAAATATTCAAAGTGAGCGCAACAGCAGAAGATAAAATTCTGGCAATTACAGTGCTGAGCCAAATCATTACTTGACTTGCATAGAATTGAGGCAAAGTCAACATTAATAACAACATTAAAATAGGCTCAATGAATGTAAGAATATATGAATATAAACTCTTTTCTGTTGCGTAAAAGTAAGATGTTGCAACACGATTTATTGCGACAAATGGTATTGAAATGAGAAAAATAGGCAAAATTTTTGCTATTTCAAGATTTACTTCATTAGATGCACCAAATAATACACCTATATCTCTTCTTGCAAAGTATAGTATCAGGCAACTTACTAAAGATAAAAATATTGCAAATGAATAGGCAACCTTTTTTAGACTTTTTAAACTGCGAAAGTTTTTTTCTCCATAATATTTGCTGAACAGTGGCTGACTTCCGTCGCCGATGCCTTGAAAAATTAAATACACAACAGAAACGATATACGAAATGCAGGAATATGTTGCAATCGCTTTTTCTCCGCCGTAAAACATTGAGAAACGGTTAATTATTATCAGTGAAATATTAGGAACCATGGCAAGTCCGAAGGGAGCAATGCCTATTTTTATTATCGACTTTGTAACAAAAACTATTTTGGAAAATTCAACTTTTAAAGTGAATTGTTTTTTCTTCAGCAGATAAAGTATAGCTGATAGCAAAGTTACTCCCTGACCGATAACTGTTGCAAGACCGGCACCGAAAAGTCCGTATTCAAGTACCCAAACAAAAATATAGTCAAGAAATATATTTGTAAGAAAACCTAAAATCATGGAAAGCATGGCATAAATCGGTCCGCCATGGTTACGAATAAACGGTACAATTCCCGTTCCTACGGTTTGAAGTACCGTACCGACTATGATGATTTGAGTGTACTCTTTGCACAATTCAAGCAGGTTACCTTCGGCACCAAGAAAATGAAGAATAGGCTCCATAAAGATTAACAGCAAAACTGTTTGCAAAACGCTGAAAAAAGCAAGTAACCACATTGAAAACGAAACAAAACTTTTGGCCATATCTTTTTTGTTCTCGGCTTTATAAATAGAGTAGTAAACTGCTCCGCCCATACCTATTCCGGTCCCGACTGCCTGTAAAAGTGCTGTTACAGGATATGCTATATTGATTGCTGATAACCCTGCGTCTCCAATACTATTTCCGATGAAGAAACCATCTACAATGGCATATATTCCTGACAACACAAACGAAAAAACAGATGGAATGACAAATTTAAAGAAAGTTTTTTTACTTTTCATTGCCGACCTTATTAAATTCTTTTTCAAAAAGTAAATTGAATAGTTCCATTGTTTCTATTGTTTGTTCCAATCTTTCATCTCCTATTTGCTTGTTGATATTTTTTTCTGCATTAAGTAAAGGATAGATGAGTTTGTCAGCGTAAATTTTTCCTTCTGATGTCAAAAAGATGATTTTTTCACGGCCGTCTTTGGCACTTTTTTCAAAAGTAATTAAATTTTCGTTTTTTAGTTTTCTCACAACGGTGTTTACTGTTTGCTTGAAAAGCCCGAAATTTTCTGAAATCTCTTTTTGAGTCGATTTTTCTCTAGTTTTGAGCGCATAAAGAACCATCATTTCAGGGTAACCGATTTTGTATTTGGCAGCCCATTTTGAGTATAGAGAAATTCCCTTTGTCCATAGAGAAAACAATTCGTCTATTTTTAATAATTCAGCCATAGTTCCTCCATTTAGTACTATTTAGTTCTATAATAGTATTTATAAATACTATTATATTTATTGAAAAATAATTTGTCAAGAAACAAATTAAAAAATGTTTGAAAATAAAAAAACAGTCAAGCAAAATGAATGACTGTAAATAAAATATGGTAAATGTTTTGTTCTGGAGAAATTTATTAACTTGGACAATGTGTCTGTAAAAACAGAAAAGCACCGTAAAAACGGTGCGTTAACTGTAAACTTATGCGTTGTTGAGTTTTGAAACAAGGTTGCTCTTTTTTCTTGCTGCACAGTTTTTGTGAATGAGGTTTTTAGCAGCAGCTTGGTCGATTTTCTTTACTGCAACTTTAACTGTTTCTGCTTTGTCTGCAGCATTTGTTTCAATAGCAACATTTGCTTTTTTGATTGCTGTTTTGAGCGCTGAATTTGCAGCTCTGTTGTTAGCAGTTTTAGCAGCGTTAACTTTTACTCTTTTTTTAGCTGATTTAATGTTTGGCATTTCTTTCACTCCTTTAGCATTGCGATGAAAAAAGGCAATTGCCCTTATATTGTTTTATTTGCCTTGATATATTAGCACAGTTTCAAGAAAAATGCAAGCGTTTTTTTATTTTTGGGCATACTTTTATTGTAAATAACATAAAAAAGGGGTAAAAACATTGGAAAAAAGAACAGATTTGGCATTTGAGTGCTATGAACAACAGGAAAAAACAAAACTTGACGGAGTCATAATTCGTGATACAGGCGATATCACAACAGTGGAAATCACAAATGTAAACGGCTCGCTTTCACTCGGCAAACCGATAGGGAAGTATATAACATACAAAGTTGTTGAAAACTTTGAAAAACTTTTTTCTTTTGAAAATTCGGTGTCTGTGCTGAAAGATTTAATACTGCGACTTCTTCCCATAGGCGACAACGACAGCGTTCTTGTAGCGTGTCTCGGCAATTCTATGATTACCGCTGACTCAATCGGTCCAAAAGTTTTTAAAAACATTTTGGCTACACGACATTTGGCAGAAGATGAAAATTTGTCAAAACAGGTCAACTTCCGCTCCGTCAGTTCTGTTTGCTCGGGAGTTTTGGCACAGACAGGAATTGAAAGCGGTGAGATTATTGAGGCAATCGTGTCAAAAATAAAACCACAGTGCGTCATTGCTGTTGATGCTTTGGCAGCATCGTCGTGTACTCGTTTGGGTAACACTATACAAATATCTGACAGCGGAATTGTGCCGGGCTCGGGCGTCGGAAACCACAGGTTTGAAATTTCTGAAAAAACTTTGGGTATTCCTGTTGTTTCGATAGGCATTCCGACAGTTGTTGATACTTCCGTTATTGTCGGAGAAAAAATGAATATTATAGCCGAAAAAACATCGGACGGAGTTTTTGTAACTCCACGAGAAATCGACAAAATAACAACTATAGGTTCGCGTATAGTATCTATGGCGATAAATTGTGCTTTGCAGCAAAACTATAACTACGACGAGCTCACATCTCTTTTAGCATAAAAAATATTTTTGCAAGTATATATTAGTAATGTATTTTATTATGATTATATTTATATAATTAATTATTATTATATTAATTATATTATTTATTATATATATTATATATTATAACATTATATATACTGAGAGGTGCAAAATGAAAAATTCGTTGGCCAGGTTTTTTAACTGCCTTTTAAGTGTTTTGATTGTTTTTTCACTTTTGATTTTTACTATAGGAAAATCGACTGGCATTTCAACTGCATTTGCAAATGTCGCAACTGCCGTAATTTCAAATTCTGATTTGAAAAATGACAAAAATTCAGCTCATAAATCAAACGACAGCGGGCAAACTACTACTACCTCATCGACAGACGGCAATTCAACCGAAACAATGAATAGAGTCGAAGCCAAGGACAGCGAGGACGATTCTGATATTAAAGAAACACCGAAAGACATTGCTTTGCTTATGAAAAAAGAAGAAAAGAAAATCAAAGACCAAAAGAAACTCGGAAAAACAAGCGAAGAACAATATTTCGGCGGCGGTAAGTTGGAAAAATACGATGGTGTGGAAGTGCAGAATAAAATTCCGTCATCTTTTTATGACCTTAATTTAAAAGATTTGATGAAAGAAGAAGTTGATTTGTCCGTCAACGCAAATAAAGATAAGCCTACTGTTTTGATTTACCATAGCCATACAACAGAGGCTTACACATTGCTCGATGCGGGTTATTATACAGCATCTTTTGATATGAGATGCAAGGATACTGCTCGGAATATGGTTCGAGTGGGCGATGAAATTGCCGAATATTTGGAAAAAGAGGGTATCGGCGTCGTTCACGACAGACAGATTCACGACGAAGATTATAATTCTGCCTATGATTCTTCAAGGAAATCTATCAAAAAGTATCTCGAACAGTATCCGTCTATTAAGGTTACAATAGATGTACATAGAGATGATATTACTTATAATAATAAAACAAAAGTTAAACCGACTGCGAAGGTCAACGGCAAAAAGGCTGCAAAGATGATGATTATTGCCGGATGTGAATACGGCAGAGTGAAAGATTTTCCTAAATGGGAAGAAAATCTTAAGTTTGATTTGGCTGTTCAAAAGAAAATGGCAAAAACTTATGAGGGTTTAATGCGTCCGATTTTGTTTTCTGAAAGAAAATATAATATGGATATGACAAAGTATTCGTTTCTGCTTGAGGTCGGTACAGATGCGAACACTCTCGACGAAGCCTGCTACTCCGGACGCCTTTTCGGCAAAGCGCTCGGAGAAATGTTGAAAAATGATTTTTAAGAAGTGAGTAAGTTGAAAAATAAGATTGTTTATCATTTAAAAATATTCGGCGTTTTAGTGTTGTCTGCCGTAACGCTCTTTACGGGTTGCATGGTGGCTGCTTATAATACAGAAATGTTTGGTTTTAACGGAGAAAATCAAATAATTTATGAAAATAATGAAGAAATTTTTGTGCTCGGAATAGAAATTCAGCGCAAAGATATAGAAAAAGCAAAAGAAATTGCAAAAAAAATCATAAAAGACGGAATAGTTAAAAGCAACAATATATAGTGTATAGGCAGTGGATAATGTACATATAGTGTGTAAAAACAGGAAAAAGAGGAGGGATAGGAACTACAAACGCACGGCGGGGTGTAAAAAAGGGACGAAAAAAGTTAAAAAAAGTGTTGACTTTTGGAGTTGTGCGTGGTATTATTATCAAGCACTCGAGAGAA
>DVEP01000023.1 GCA_015655975.1 Eubacterium sp.
ACCCGAAGTCAGTAGTCTAACCTTTATGGAGGACGCTGCCGAAGGTGGGATTGGCGACTGGGGTGAAGTCGTAACAAGGTAGCCGTATCGGAAGGTGCGGCTGGATCACCTCCTTTCTATGGAGAGAAGTCGAAAGACAGAATCCAAGGTCAGAAAATCGGGACATCGTTGTTTAATTTTGAGGGTTCTTACCTTCAAGGAGGAACAGAGTTTCTCTGCAATATGGGGGTGTAGCTCAGCTGGGAGAGCACCTGCCTTGCAAGCAGGGGGTCGACAGTTCGATTCTGTTCATCTCCACCAACGGTTCAAAGACCGAAATATCCGATTCGCTTGAGACTTGCGAAAGCGAGTCACACAAGGGCTCATAGCTCAGGTGGTTAGAGCGCACGCCTGATAAGCGTGAGGTCGGAGGTTCGAGTCCTCTTGAGCCCACCAGGTTGAAAAACCAAAATGTACCTTGAAAACTGAATACAGGTAAATGTGAAATGGAAACAACGAGAAACAATTTATTAATAGTCAAATATCTTTCAAGAAATTGATGGGTAAACTACAATAAGTCGAGTTGAGGAAATTAACAGAACCAAAATAGGACACATAATTCTTAAACAGGTCAAGCTAATAAGGGCGCAAGGGGAATGCCTTGGCATTGGAAGCCGATGAAGGACGTAGCGATCTACGATAAGCCATGGGTAGGCGAAAGCAGCCATCGAACCATGGATTTCCGAATGGGGAAACCCGATTAGGCAATACCTAATCAACATAATGTGAATACATAGCATTATGTAGGGAACCGTCTGAACTGAAACATCTAAGTAGGACGAGGAAGAGAAATCAACCGAGATTCCGCTAGTAGTGGCGAGCGAACGCGGAAGAGGCCAAACCGAGAGTAGTAATACTTTCGGGGTTTAGGACAGCGTATGGTATTGAAGGTATCTAGCAGAATGAGATGGGAAGCTCAACCATAGAAAGTGAGAGTCTTGTATGCGAAAGAGAAGATCAGCCAGCTGAATCCAGAGTACCGCCGGACACGTGAAACCCGGTGGGAAGATGGGGGGACCACCCTCCAAGCCTAAATACTCTCCAATGACCGATAGTGAATAGTACTGTGAAGGAAAGGTGAAAAGGACCCCGGGAGGGGAGTGAAATAGAACCTGAAACCTTGTGCCTACAAGCACATAGAGCGCGTCAATGCGTGATATGGTACCTTTTGTAGAATGGTCCGGCGAGTAAATGTTACTGGCAAGGTTAAGCACTTAAGGTGCGCAGCCGAAGCGAAAGCGAGTCTGAATAGGGCGTTGAGTCAGTAGTATTTGACCCGAAACCGGGTGACCTAACCATGAGCAGGTTGAAGTGGAGGTAAAACTCCATGGAGGACCGAACCCACTGTCGTTGAAATGCCAGGGGATGACTTGTGGTTAGCGGAGAAATTCCAATCGAACCCGGAGATAGCTGGTTCTCTCCGAAATAGCTTTAGGGCTAGCCTTAACTAACATTACCGAAGGTAAAGCACTGAATGAGCTAGGGGGCGAAAGCTTACTGAACTCTATCAAACTAAGAATGTCGGATAATGAATGGTTAGGAGTCACACAGTGTGAGATAAGTTTCATTGTGGAAAGGGAAACAGCCCAGACCCACAGCTAAGGTCCCAAAGTACAGTTAAGTGGAAAAGGATGTGAAATTGCGCAGACAACCAGGATGTTGGCTCAGAAGCAGCCACACATTCAAAGAGTGCGTAATAGCTCACTGGTCGAGTGGTTTTGCGCCGAAAATTTAACGGGGCTAAACTGTACACCGAAGCTTGGGAATATATCTTATGATATGTTGGTAGGAGAGCGTCGTATGCGGGGAGAAGTCGTAGCGAAAGCGACGGTGGACTGCATACGAGTGAGAATGCCGGAATGAGTAGCGAGAATTATGTGAGAATCATAATGGCCGAAAGACTAAGGTTTTAGAAGGAAGGTTCGTCCGCTTCTAGTTAGCCGGGAGCTAAGGCGAGGCCGAGAGGCGTAGTCGATGCACATACGGTTGAGATTCCGTAGCCACCTAATATTTAAACTAAATGACACATGTGAAGGGCATGACCCGGGCGTTGGTTGCCCCGGGCGAAAGGGACTGAAAATAAGTAGGGAAGCATGCTTGAATCGTGGCGAGAAAAGTTTAGTGTATATAAATTGGGTGCCCGTACTGCAAACCGACACAGGTAGTCAGGAAGAGGATTCTAAGGCCATCGGGAGAAGGGTTGTTAAGGAACTCGGCAAATTGACCCCGTAACTTCGGGAAAAGGGGTGCTCACGCAAGTGAGCCGCAGTGAATAGGTCCAGGCGACTGTTTATCAAAAACACAGCTCTCTGCTAAATCGCAAGATGACGTATAGGGGGTGACACCTGCCCGGTGCTGGAAGGTTAAGAGGAGGAGTGCAAGCTCTGAATTGAAGCCCCAGTAAACGGCGGCCGTAACTATAACGGTCCTAAGGTAGCGAAATTCCTTGTCGGGTAAGTTCCGACCCGCACGAATGGTGTAACGATCTGG
>DVEP01000003.1 GCA_015655975.1 Eubacterium sp.
GTCTGTAGATGTTTGGGATATTCGAGCAACAAGACGACGACTTGACAGTGTTGACCACCTTGAAGAAATTATTGCAAAAGAACGATTGATAATGTTTAGGTCTGTTCGTGATGATATTTTATTGTTGCTAAAACTTGATGTTTACAACTCCCCTTAATTATACAAAACATTTATTTTGTATAATTGCCTTTTGCGTTTAACGCAATCAGCAATTAACCGCTACTAACATCAACTGACCATTAACATATTTTTGCTTACAAAATAACCATTTTGTACAATTCACACTCGCGCTACTCCCTTCAATGATTTTTGTTGACATACGATATAAACTATGTTAAAATACAAAAGCAGGGTTACGAATAATCGTAACAAACAATACTCCTTATGTCCATACCGATTGCCATCGGTGGGTATTGTAACACAAAAGGTCCCGACAATCAAGTCGGGACCTTTCTTATATCTTGCGCTCTGTCAACTCGTCTGCAAGTGCGTATAACAAAGTTGTAGTTATACTGTCATGGTTTAAAGTTTTTTTAATTTCTTCTATACTTTTACCTTGTTTTCTTAAATACACAGCATAATTTTTTCTCAATGTATGAGGACTCAAATTTATATTTTTGATATTAAATCGTTTAGCAGCTCGCTTTAAATCAAGGTATACCGCTTGCCTTGTTCTATGTTTGCGCCAATCATTTGCACCCTCAAAAATATAGTATCGTCCTTTTATTATTTCCATTTTTGCAAGCATTTTAGAAGAAAAATAACGGGTAGATTTTTTACCCGTCTTTTTTTCTATAATTGTTATCGGATGTCGGTTTAACTGCCTTGCCCTTTCAACCTGTTCAACAGTTAAACACAATACATCTTCAATACGCCAACCCGTTGCTAATGCTATTTCACATGCTATCTTATTTGGAGTTGTTAAAGACCACAAAAGAGCCGACAACGCGTCAGTGTCCATAAAATCAGATCGCAAAATTTCACCCCGTTTCTATTTCATATTTTTTTCCGTTCCATATCAAAGCAAAATCGAACATTTGTTCGATTGTATCATTATTGCCACTCATTTCTTGTTCGCTTTGCGTAACAGATAAAGAAGCGCTTTTATAATACTTTTGTATTATTCCATATTTTTGTAAAAAACGCCTACCCTTTAAAGTATAGCCAAGCGCATCGAGTATTGCAAGCCCAGAAACTGTATCTTGTGAATAATCAAACGGCTTTACACAATATTTAGTTACTTCGGCAACTCCCTGCCAATCGCCAGACTTAACAGCAGATATACTGACTTGCAATAATTTATCAAAACTGCAACAATCACTCCAAATAGACCTAATTTTATCGTAGCTTAAATATACTTTGCTGTCATTAAAATAACTTTTTTTAACAGCAAATAAACAATGTAAGTGCGGATGATAAGTACAATTATCGGCATTATATGATACTTCAAGTGCGCGCAACGCACCCTTAAAAGCCTTTTTTACACTTTTATGTTTCATAAATTTTCCGAAAGATTTATAAAGCATATTAACAGTATCATTCAATTTATTATGTGTACAATTAGGAATTGTTAAAACAATATGTATAAAACGATAACCATCATTTTCCATCAGTTCGGCGCATTTTAACATTTCTGCAAATAATTTCATACTTCGCCTGTATTGACACATTGGGCATATTCTTTCCCTACAAAAATTTGCAGCAACTAAAGTATTTTCTTTAAAAAACAAGCGTGTGCCACATTGTTTTAAATGTATATCTTTTTCGGTATCTCTTAAATACAAACTGCTATTTATTAAATCGGAAACCAACAAAGAATAATTTTTATATTTGTTATATTCTTTTTTTCTTTCAAGTATGCTGTCAAAATCAACGCACATCGCGTAACCACGCGCATTTTACGGTTTTTTATGGGTGTTATGATGTTTCTAAATTATCAAGATAAGATATCAATAGAACAATTTAACAATCCATAAAATGTTAAATGGTTACAAATTGCCAAACTACGAACGAGCACATCGTGCACGCGCTTCGCTTGTTCGTCTGCAGGAGTTCACACAAGGTTTCTACTCGTTCCCTTTGGTCACTCGGTCGGTCAATGCTGGCGCGGATTATTAAAAATAATCACTCGCCCCAGCACTTGCCGACTTCCGCGCCAGCCGACTCACTGCGTCGGTTGCGCAGTCGCTACACCTTCCTTGCTCGTCGTTCGCGACGCTCGAGCAGAAACTGTAAAGTCCCCATAGCACACAAATCAAAAAAAAACAAGGGCAAGTAGATGGCATAAATGCCACCCTTGTTTTTTTCTTTTTGCGTGCTTGGGGTGGCTCGCTCGTGCTAACACTACAATAACTCGCGTCGCATTCCCCGACACTCTTCTCGTCCTTGCCCTCTGGTGAAGGGGTCGTTTTCGCCCTCGGGCTCAACTTTGCCATCGCCCGAAAGGGGGAGTGCGGTCGCTATGCAACCGCACCCGCGCAAGCTCCTTCCGTTCTCGGCATTCCCCTTCACAAGGGGGCGCAACCCACTGTCGGGGTTGCTAATATTTCACGCATTTAACACCTTTTAAAAGAAAAATATTACACGCAAATTATTATCCCCCCTCCCGTCCCCCCGTTGGGGGGAGCGCAGGGTTGCAAATAAGCGACGGTGTCGCCACTTTTAATGCTATACCCTCATTAGGACACCTGCAAGGGTTTCACAAGCGCTTAGCGCGCCCTTGCAGGCTTTTTGTACCATTTACCCGCTCAAGTGAATTATACAAAATCTGTTTTATTTTGTATAATTAATTATTTTTCGATTTCAATATGAAACTTCAACAAACTTAAAATATCATCCCTAACGGCTCTAAAAGTTTTTAACTGTTCTTTTGCGAGTATTTCTTCTAAATGGTCAACACAATCAAGTCTTCTTCTTGTTGCACGCATATCCCATATATCAACATTTTCTTCTAATCTGATTTCAGCTATGTAGAAATATTCGTAAAGTTTTTCTTTTTCTTTTTCAGTCATCTATAAACACTCCTTGTTTGTACAGAATTGAGTTTTCATAATTGTTCACATTGATATTTACTGTGTCAGAATAAGTCCATTTTACTTTAGAGAGTATTTTTTCATAGTTTTTTCCATAAGTTCCTGCATAACCTTCTGTGTACAGTTCTAAAGGTTTTTCAAGGTTTCTTGATAAATGATAGGAATTCTTATAAAATTCTTCAAATTCCTCTTTACTTAAATATTTACATACATAAGCACCAAGATTGTTTACTTGTTTAACACTATTTATTTTAACAAAACCTTTACCCCAGCATTTCTCAATTAATTTAACTGGTATTTTATCACTGTAAAAAATCACTGCGTGGATATGTAAACTGCCTTTGTTATTTTCCTTTAAACCTCTTTTCTTTTGGTGTTCAGTTACATAAAGATATTTTAAATTTGAATAACCATTGTTTTTTAAATTCTTAATAAATAACTTAAAATCATCAATTACATTATCTAAATTCAATTCAGTATTTTTATATGTCAATGTTATAAACTTTGTATTTTCAACTTCATTCGTCCAAATTATCTCTCTTATCTTTCTTCTTGCTCTTAATAAATTATCTTCTCTCTTAACTTTTTCTTTTTCATCATCAAAACAACAAAAATCAAATATATTTCTTTTTTCTTTTTTCTCTACTGATATAGGATACAAATAACGATAATAACAAACATGATTACCACATACAACAATTTTTTCAATGCGTTTTTTATCAACAACACATTGCATTATTTTATCTCCTTTTGTACATTTTAGACACTTGTCTCTTTTTCTCTTTTTTGAGGTATAGTCAAGTTAAAGTTAAGTACTTATATTAAAATAAAGCAAATAAAAAATTTTATATTACTTTCTTAACTTTTTTTAAGGGGCTACCGTTAGGCGACCAAGTCGCCCTAACGGGTAGCCAATTGGTCGAAGTCAACAAAATCATCCCAAGAATTCTTGACTACTTCTCTTTTCTCATCATATGTAAATGTGCTTATGAATTTTTTATAATACGATTTCCTCCAAAACAAATAATTTGAAAGAGGTACTTCGCAAACATCCCACACAACTTTACGCATTCCTTTTTTAAACATACGCCCAATAACTTCGGTCTGACGGTCTGCAACCTTACAAAGCGTTGTATGGCTTGTCCTCTATATGGGTAAAGTGTAAAAAGCCTGCTGAGAGGTACCACACTTCATCACAAGCACGCTTTACATTTAAATCTAAACCATCATAACTTTGAGTTGCTAAAAATAAATGTATATCGTTCTTGCGCAAGAAATTAAAAAACTGTTCGTCTTCCATAGACCAACTCTTATAATCTCGAGCATTCCAAACTGTTTTTGCCTCATCAATAAGAATTACACAACCCCTCAAATCAGAGTTATACAACCAGTTCTTATCTATATCAGTATAAACATAACCTTTTTTAGTTACATTTGTTTTAAGTGGTATTTGATAACAGTCTTTATAAGGAAATTGACAAAACACATCAAGTCCATTTTTCCTTGCACAATCAACCACAAGGGCGAATACCGTACTTTTACCTGCTCCCCTATCTCCTGTTACTATTGTGCAATAAGGTTCTAAACAGTGCTTGTACAGTCTTCTATTGAATAATTAAACAAGATAATATATATAAGTGCGCCCCCCACTATCGTGGGGAGCCCAGCCGTTGCTTATATATATTTTGTTGCAAATACACAAATAGTTTTTTTATTTTTACTTATGTACCAACTCACTGAAATAATTAATTAAAACATTAAAATTATTTTTAAAAATTTTATAATCATTTGTTAATTTAAGAATTAAATCGGATATAACTTTTTCTACATCAAAATTATTAAAATCTTCAATTTCGTATATATCACGATTTAACAAAGATAAAATTATTACATCATAATCTATATTGTCATTAAAAAATTCATCTAATCTGTTAAACTGCAAATATAAATTGTGTATTTCATCAGCAGTAATATTATATTGTCTTTCTTTTTCGTCAATATTTAAAATTTTATCGTTATTTTCCATTTTTAACCCCTATCCTATATTTTTTATGTTTTACTTGCAAAAGCCGTTAAAATGGCTTATAATTGATTTTGCAGAACAAATAAATATAAAACTATATTTTTCATTTAACAAAAAGAAGTAGCACATAATTTATTTTTTATGTGCTATTTCTTTTTTTATTTAATTTATTGCAGTAACACATAACTTATTATTTTTTACTTTTACATAACAAATAATTGAAATCGTTTCAAACTTTGGTACTTTGTGCATATCAACAGAACAATTTAATATTTTTATTGTTTTATTATCTATTAACAAAACTGTATAATCTATTAACAAAACTGTATAATCTATTAACTGACCATTGTATGACATATATGTACCACTGTACAAAAACGAGCCTGTTAAAGTACAACGCATTATTACACCCCCCTTTTTTATATTTACAAAGAAATCATTGTATAAATAATAATACAATGAAATCATTGTAAAGTCAATACAATAAAATCATTGTAAAATATAATTGTAGTAATAGACAAAAAAGGAGTTAACAAATTATGCAAAATATAGAAATCGGCGAAAGAATAAAAGAAATAAGAAAAGAAAAAAATATAACACAAGAACAGATTGCAAAACAGTTAGGAGTAAAACAACAACATTACAGTGTATATGAAACAGGAAAAGTAGAATTAAAAACAAGTCAGTTAATAACAATATGCAAATACTTAAATATATCAGCTGACTATTTGTTAGGTTTAACGCAGATATATACAGAGTTACCTAAAAAATAAAACAGTCTGCACGAACTCACAGGCTGTTAAACAGGATTGTTTTTTATTTGTTGAATAAAGATTTTTTAAATAATTAAATATATAACTAAAACAACGACTTGTTACGAACCCCAACGCAAAGCGTTTGCCCCTTTTCGCAAGGGGCTTTTTTACTGAATAGGGAAAAGAAAAAGAACGCTGTTATTATTTCAGCGTTCTTTCTTTTATTTAATATTCATAATGAGACCATAAACTAATTATTTTAATTGTTTTTTCAGTTTCGTAAACTTGATATACTAATCTATGTTGTATATTGATACGGCGAGAATATAACCCACTCATTTCCCCTACTAACTTTTCATAAGGTGGTGGAGTTTGAAAAGGATTTTCTCTAATTATATTAACTAATCTTTTTGCTTTATCAGACAAACCAGCAGACTTTAAATTTTTTATATGTTTTACTGCCGTTTTA
>DVEP01000024.1 GCA_015655975.1 Eubacterium sp.
ACAATGCGGTCGGCAAACTTTTCAGTGCCCCTTTAGGGGTTATGTCTGTAAAAAGCCCTTCTAGGGCTTAATCAAGCCTCCGGCTTAGCCGGAGGTCTTGACTTTTTGTCTTTTACTTAGGAGTATTATATTCGTGAAGTTATCGTTTGAAAATGCAAAATTCGGTTTTGCTCCCAAACAGTCTTCAGCAGTTTTTTACATTGGAAATATTGCTTTAATTGTAAATGTGCTTTTTTCGTTTGAATCAGCAGATATTTTACCATTGTGAGCGTTTACAATCGCTTTTGCTACCGATAAACCTATACCGTACCCTCCTGTATCTGAACTACGAGAATTGTCAGTTCTGTAAAAACGGTCGAAAACATATTGCAATTGCTCTTTGTCAATTTCTGATTCGGTAGTGTTAAAAACAGAGAGAACCACGGTTTTATTTTTCTTTTTGAGCGATATTTCAACTCTTCCATTTGGTTGTGAGTACTTCAAAGCGTTATCTAAAAGAATGGACACAAGTTGTCTTATTGCTTTGTCGTTGCCTTTTAAAGTCAGCAACGGCTCAATGTTGCAGTTGAATTCTTTTTGTTGACTGATTGCCAACCCTCTAAAAGCATTTGCTGTTTCAGAAATGACTTCAGACAACGGAAATTCGATTTTCGGCATATTTTCTTCTGCTTCTTCCATTCTTGTCAGTAAAACAAGGTCGTCAGTCAGCATTTTCAGTCGCTTTGTCTGTTCCTTTATATCGGCAAGACAGTCGTTATTTTCTCCTATTTCCATTTCAAGCAGGTCTGTGTTTGCGTTTATAATGGTGAGCGGTGTTTTGATTTCGTGTCCTGCGTCGGTTATAAACCTTTTTTGCTTTTTGTAACTTTCGGCAATAGGTTTAATTATTTTTCCGGATATAGTAAATATTATGATAAATACAACTATGTAACCCAATAAAGACATAAATATACTGCTTATCAAAAAACCGTAAAATGAGTCGAGCCTTCGTCCGCAGTCAAGAAAAGTAATTCGCGTTCCGTTCGAATCGCGGTTTACACTGTAACGATATTCTTCCAAAAATCCGTTGTTTTTCTCGGAGTTTAAAATACTGTCAGCATAATCTACGGCAGTACTTTTGTCAACAGAAGCAATTTTGCTGATGTCAACATTGACTACCTCATCCGATTCATTGTAATAAACTGAAAAGTATCGTGATTCATAGGGTGTTTCGGGAGACAAGTCAGGAGGCAGTTTGTCTTTGTGCTTATCGTTCATTTCGGGAAATGCGCCTTTGTTTTGAAAAAGAAAAGACAAAATTGAGTCAGCCTCTTTGACTGTTGAATTATAGTTGATGATGTTCATTCCGGTAACAATAAAAGTGAGCAAGACGAAAAGAGCGGTCATTGAAAGTAAAATGAACTTTGTTTTCAGTTTTCGTATCATTGAATTTCCTCCAAAGAATATCCTATATTTCTTGAAGATTTGATTGTAATGTCTGATTTGAGTGCAAGAAGTTTTTTGCGAAGATATGAAATATAAGCCCACACAACATTGATTTCAGCCTCTGCCTCAAATCCCCATATTTTTTCCATAAACTGTTCTGCCGAGATAATTCTGCGTGGGTTCGATATGAGAATTTCCATCATTTGAAACTCCTTGTTTGCAAGTTTAAAACTGCCGAAAGGAGAGGCAAGTTCAAAAGTTGAACGGTCGAGAGTGGTGTTGCCGAAACTCAGTTTTGTGTCAATTTCCGATTGAGTTCTTGTTATTGCGCGAATGGCGGCAAGCAGTTCTTTTGTATCGAACGGCTTTGTAAGATAGTAGTTTGCACCGCTGTCAAGACCGAGAACTTTGTCGTCTGTTTCAGACTTTGCCGTAAGCAACAGGACGGGAATTTGATTTTTTGAAGCACGCAGTTTTTTGAGTGCGGTGATACCGTCCGTTTTTGGCATCATTACATCTAAAACGGCAACATCATAGTTACCCGACTCCAAATACAGCAAAGCGTCTTCGCCGTTGTGAACAGCGTCGGCCGAATAGTTGTTTTTTTCAAAAATTTTGACAAGCGCTTTTGCCAAAGACCGTTCATCTTCTGCAAGTAAAATTCTCATTGTTCATCTTCCTCCGCTTTTTAAATATTATAGCACATTTTAATTTTTAAATCATCTTTATATATTTGCTTGATGCAATTCTATGTTTTAAACCTTAAGCGAAACATAAAAATATTTTTCTGAATTTTTTACTTCATTTAAGGTTTGCGGTTTATTCTGTCATCAGAAAACATAAGGAGGTGTTATTTTGTCATTTCAAACTGTTTTTAAACGATATGAACTGAAGTATATGCTTACAGTACAGCAAAAAGACAAAATAATCGAAGCAATCAAGCCGTATATGGAACTTGACAGATACGGCAGAACAACAATACGCAATTTGTACTTTGATACAGATACATACCTTTTAATTCGGCGTTCTATTGAAAAACCTGAATATAAGGAAAAACTGCGTATCAGAAGTTATGAAAGGGCAGACGCAGACAGTACGGTTTTCGTAGAGTTAAAAAAGAAGTACAAGTCTGTTGTTTACAAACGCCGTATATCGCTTTCACGACAAGAGGCAATTTGGTGGATTTCAAAAGAAAAGCACTGCAGTAAAAACACTCAGATTTCTGCTGAGGTGGACTATTTTCTTGACTACTATAAAACTCTTAAACCAACTGTTTTTTTGTCGTACGAACGAGAGGCTTTTTACTCAAAAGACAGTTCGGATTTTCGTATTACTTTTGATGACAATATTCTTTTCAGACAAGAAAATTTGTCGCTTGATTCAGATGTTTACGGAACACCGCTTCTTCCGAAAGGAATTGTATTGATGGAAATTAAGTGCTCGGGCGGGATTCCTTTGTGGCTGACTGAAATATTGTCTGAAGAACATATATATAAAACATCTTTTTCAAAATACGGAACGGCATATCGCAATTTCATTTTTCCGCAAATTTATCATTCTGCGGCACACTTTATCAGATAATTAATTCGGAGGACTGTTATGTTGGAAAATTTATTTAAAGGACTGTTTGACTCGGACACTGCGTCTGTAATAGGTATAAACGATTTTTTGATTTGTTTGGCGTTCGCTCTCGCTTTAGGTTTGGTCATGGCTTTTGCCTATATGTACCGTACACGATACACAAAAAGTTTTGTTGTAACTTTGGCACTTTTGCCCGCTGTAGTTTGCATAGTGATTATGCTTGTAAACGGAAATATCGGAACGGGTGTAGCAGTTGCAGGCGCTTTCAGTCTTGTGCGCTTTCGCTCTGTACCGGGAACTGCTAAAGAAATTTGCACTTTGTTTCTTGCTATGGGAACAGGACTCATCACAGGTATGGGGTATATAGGCTTTGCTGTATTGTTTACTGTTATTATGTGCGCAATGTTTTTGCTGTACAACAGTTTAGATTTCGGAGCAAAAAAGAATTCGCAAATGTACAAAACTTTTAATATTACAATTCCCGAAGATTTAGACTACTCTGAAGTTTTTGAAGATGTGTTTAAAGAATATACTTCGCAGTTTGACCTTGTTCGCGTAAAAACAACAAATATGGGCAGTATGTTTAAACTTACATACAACGCTACAATGCGCGACACGAAAAATGAAAAAGAGATGATTGATAAACTGCGCTGCAGAAACGGAAATTTGGAGATTACCGTTTCAAAACAGGAAACTTCTGTTTCAGAACTTTGATTGAAAGGATGTTTAATTTATTATGAAAAAAACAATATCAATCGTGTTGTGTATATTGTTGCTTTTGATTGCTTTTACAGGTTGCCAAAGCAATCTCACGACCGATACGGCGCAAGAAGACTCAACAGAAAACTCAAATGTGATTGAGGCAGATTTTTCAAGTACGGACGCCGATATGTTTACATCGCGTGATGAAGACGCGTCGTACGATGAAAGCAGTGCCGTTAAAATAGAATTGAACGGAAGTTCGGCAAAATCAAGCAGCAGTTCGGTTGAAATATCTGATTCGACAGTTACACTTACGCAGGAAGCTACATATATAGTTTCAGGTACGCTTAACGACGGTATGATAGTTGTAGATGCTTCCGATACGGCAAAAATTCAAATAGTTTTAAACGGAGCGAATATCACAAGCGACAGTTCTGCTCCGATATATATAAAACAGGCAAACAAAGTTTTTGTGACACTTGTAGAAGATAACTCACTTGCAAACGGCGGTACATTTACTGCTGTTGATGAAAACAATATTGACGCTGTTGTGTTTTCAAAGCAAGACCTGACTTTTAACGGCTCAGGCTCATTGACAGTAACATCACCTATCGGGCATGGTATAGTTGCGAAAGATGACCTTGTTATTACCGGAGGGACATACTCAATCGCGTCTGCTTCTCACGGTATAGATGCAAATAACAGTGTGAGAATAAAAAATGCCGTCATTTCTTCAAACTCCGGAAAAGATGGTATTCACGCAGAAAATACAGACGATACTTCAAAAGGTTTTGTGTATATTTCAAGCGGTACTTTAGACCTTGACTGCGAGGGAGACGGCATCAGCGCAAGTTCATATTTACAGATTAAAGACGGAATATTTAACATAGTTGCCGGCGGAGGATATGAAAACGCAACAAAAAAATCTTCGGACAACTACGGAAATTTCGGCGGTAAAATGCCTGACGGTATGCAGGGAGGAAACGGTCGCCCTAACAATCGTATGCAAGGAGACGGTACAAATTCTTCGGCGGATATTAAGAATACTTCTGCAACGGCTTCTTCCGAAGAAAGCAACGACAGCGGTACAAGTATGAAAGGTTTGAAGTCAACTAACAGTATGATGATTGAAAACGGAACATTTGAAATAAATTCTGCTGACGATGCAATTCACTCTGATATATCTGTTTTCGTAAAAGACGGCACTTTTGAAATCTCTTCGGGCGACGATGCAATTCATGCCGAGAACAATCTGAAAATTTCAAACGGGACAATAAACATCAGCAACAGTTACGAGGGATTGGAAGCGATTACTATTGCTGTTGAAGGCGGGAATATTAGTTTGACTGCAAGTGATGACGGGCTCAATGCGGCAGGCGGAAATGATGAAAGCGGAATGGCCGGCAGAGATGAAATGTTCCAAAACGGCGGGGATATGAAAGGAAACGGCGATTTATCATCGAGTTCAAACGGCAGTGTTGTTATTTCGGGAGGGACACTTCATATAGTTGCTTCGGGAGACGGCATAGACTCAAACGGCTCAATCAAAATCAGCGGAGGATATACAACTGTTGTGGGTCCTACTCAGGGCGATACGGCAACTCTGGACTATGATACAGAGGCAAATATTACAGGCGGTACTTTTGTAGGAACAGGTGCATCAAATATGGCACAGTCGTTCAGCAATTCCGAACAGGGCGTAATAGCTGTTTCGGTTGACAATCAGTATGCAAATACCAAAATAGTTGTAAAAGATGAAAACGGAAACGAGATTGTTTCTTGCACACCCGAACTCGATTTTCAAATATTGATAGTGAGCAGCCCTGAAATTGAGTCAGGCGAAACATACAGCGTAACAGTCGGCTCTCAAACAAGTCAATTTGAGGCAAGTTGACTCAAATGATTTCTTGTTTTATTATTCTTGAAAATTAATGCAAATTAACTTAATATAAGATATATTATATAAAAATTCTAAAAAGTGTTGCAAGAAGTGAAAAAACTGATATAATATTTATAGTTTTCAGAAAGGTAGATTTTTATATGACAATTTATGAGGCGTTGACTGCTTTGACGCAGTATGCACAAAAAGAACACTTGATTGAAAAAGAAGATGCCGTATATACCGTTAACAGATTGCTTGAAACTTTGGAGTTAGACTCTTTTGAAGAGTGTGAAGTTGAAAAAGAGCATTCTTTGGAAGAAATTTTGAAAGTTATTCTTGACTATGCCTGTGAAAAAGGCATTTGCGAAAATTCGGTAGTTTACAGAGATTTGTTTGATACAAAAATTATGGGTCTGTTGACTCCGAAACCGTCGGAAGTTATAAAAAAGTTTAAAAACGAGTATGAGAAAAGTCCGAAAGACGCAACAGATTTCTACTACAACTTCAGCCGTAAAACAGATTATATCAGAGAATACAGAATTAAAAATGATATTAAATGGGTTACAAACACAGAGTACGGCGATATAGATATTACAATTAATCTTTCAAAACCCGAAAAGGACCCGAAAGCCATTGCTGCTGCTTTAAAAATGAAACAAAGCGCATACCCTAAATGTCAGCTTTGCCGTGAAAACGAAGGTTATGCAGGCAGAGTAAATCATCCTGCAAGACAAAACCACAGAATCATTCCTATCACTGTCAACAATCAAGATTGGTTTATGCAATATTCTCCGTATGTTTACTACAACGAACATTGTATTGTTTTTAACGGTCAGCATACACCTATGAAAATAGACGGTGAAGTTTTCGGAAAACTTTTCGATTTTGTAAAAATTTTCCCTCACTATTTTGTCGGCTCGAATGCAGATTTGCCGATAGTAGGCGGTTCGATTTTGACGCACGAACATTTCCAGGGCGGTAACTATACTTTTGCTATGGCGAAAGCAGAAATTGAGACAAAATTCACCTTTGACGGCTATGAAGATGTTGAGGCAGGTATTGTGAAGTGGCCTATGTCTGTCGTTCGTTTGAGAGGCAATGACACTGACAAAATTTGTGATTTGGCAGGCAAAATTCTTGCAAAATGGCGTTCCTACACCGATGAAGACGCATTTATTTTTGCAGAAACAGACGGCACTCCTCACAATACAATTACACCTATTGCAAGATTTAAAGACGGTGCGTTTGAACTTGATTTGGTTTTGAGAAACAATATCACAACACCTGAATTCCCTGACGGATACTATCATCCGCACCCCGAATATCATCATATCAAGCAGGAAAATATCGGACTTATTGAGGTTATGGGTCTTGCGGTATTGCCGTCAAGACTTAAAGGCGAAATGGAAGTGCTTAAAAATGCTCTTCTCGGCGGCTCTGATATTTCTGCAGATGAAAGAATTGCAAAACACGCAGAATGGGCTGAAATGATAAAAGAAAAATATGAACTCAATGAAGAAAACTGTATGGAAATTTTGCAAAAAGAAATCGGTATAGTTTTTGCTTCTATTTTGCAGCAATGCGGAGTTTTTGAACGCACCGAAAAGGGAAGAGAACAGTTTGTTAAGTTCTTGGAAAGTGTTTTGTGATTTTTCGTAAATAATTATATTGTATAATTAAAACCTCTTGTCGTAAGTGTACGGCGAGAGGTTTTGTTGATTAATACATATTTGATTGTGTTTTTATTAAGGTTTTTATTAAGGCAAGTCTATAATTGTCGGCGTGTGGTTTGTGTATGGTAAAAAAACATTTAAAATATCTGATGTGGCAATTTTCAAACTTGTTGTTGAAACACAGGGATGACAACCTATTGTGCTGTTTTCGACTACGGGTCTGTCTATCAAAAGCCGAACGGTGTTTTGTTTGTCATTCATAAGTCCTAAAACAGAAAGCGAGCCCGATTTTGTGTCTAAAAATTTTTCCATAAAAGTATCGTCGGCAAAAGACAAGCGGGAACAACCGATTTGCTTTGAAACTTCTTTTGTTTTAAAAGGCTTGTCGGCAGGCATCATAAGTAAATAAAACTCTGTTTTGTTTCTGTTGCATAAAAACAGATTTTTACAGATTTTTGTTTCTAAAACTTTGCTGATTTCATTGCAAATATCCATCGTGTCCGCTTTTTTATGCTCTGCACGAGTGTATTGAATGTTTAACTTCTCCAACACTTCGTAAACTCGTTTTTCCGTTTCACTGCGCTCGCACAAATTTTCAGGCTTGTTTTTGTCTATAACTATATTAAAACTGTTTTCTTTTTCCATTTACTGCTCCTTGAGTATTGCTGTTTTGATTTTTTATAATAATTAAACTAAATATATCTAAAACTGAATTTTCAATTCTTTTGTAAAATAAAAATCAGCCGTTCGGCTGATTTTTAATGTTTGTGTTTTTTTAAAACATCTTTAATTGCAGAAAATGTTTCTTCGCTTATGATATGTTCTACTTTGCAGGCATCATCTTCGGCAGTTTCTTTTGAAACACCTATGAGAGTGAGACACTCTGTAAGTATAGTGTGCCTTTCGTAGATTGACTCGGCAACTTCTTTTCCTGTTTCTGTCAGTTCAATATATCCGTCGGGCTTTACATCTATATATCCGTTTTCACGCAGCCTTTTCATTGCAATGCTTACGCTCGGTTTTGAATACTCAAGTTCGTTTGCAATGTCGATGGAACGAACCGAACCTTTTTTGTTGTGTAAAATCAGTATTGTTTCAAGATAGTTTTCTGCTGATTCGAGAATTTTCATTTTATTCACCATTCTGTATCAAATAATAGTAACTGCTTACATTATACCAAAATCATTTTTGCTTTTCAAGGTTTACAAAAACTAACTATATTTAGTTTTTTTCTTGACAAAATCGTTTGATTGTGATATTATTTAGTTAGCAAGAACTAACTCGAGCAGTTTCGTGTAATGAATTGCTATATTTTTTTCGCACAACAGTTAGTGTGTTCTAACTGACGGAGGAATATATGTCAATTGAAAAGTATTTAGTAGAGCATTGTTCTTTGACGCTTGCCTCACTGAAAACAGCGAGTCTGTTTACTGTTTCGTACAGTTGTGAAAAAGAACTTGACCGACAGGTTGAATATTGGAACAAATTGCTTTTTGAAAAGGGCGTATTGCTTTTTGTTTTAAAGAAGAAAAACAAAAAAGCGCTTGTATATGTTTGCCGTCAAAATATGCTTGAGTCAATTCTTGCACAAGAAAGTGTTTTTCAATTTTTAAAAAAATTCGGCTATGAAAGTTCAGAGTTTTATTGTGCGCTGAACCGTTTGAAATATCGTCTTGAAACGACAGATTGTTTTCCGCACGAAATCGGCGTCTTTTTAGGCTATCCGCTTGCAGATGTTGTCGGTTTCATAGAAAACTGCGGCAAAAACCATAAATGTCTGGGTTGCTGGAAAGTTTATTCGGACGAGGATGATACGCTGAAACTTTTTAAAAAATTTGAAAAATGTAACAGGGTTTATCAAAAGTTGTGGAATTGCGGACGAACGGTATCGCAACTGACTGTTGCTTTAAAGTAACTGAAGTTGGTATTGATACAGATAGGTTTTTATTTTACGGCGCTTGTTTGCTTTTTCTTGCCAAAACAAACTTTGTTCCTGAAAATAAAGACTTGTTCGCATTTTTACAATTTAAGATATATTGTTTTTCCGCCATGATAAAACAATAAAAAGAAAGTGATACGGATTTTATATTTTTCGTATCACTTTTCTTTTTGATGTTTGATTATTTTATTATATTGAAAAATTCATCTATATTGTTTTTGTTTCCGCAAAGGTAAGATGAGTTTTTATCAAAAGTCAGGGCACTGTTGTCAAGCGTCATCGCAGTTCCGCCGGCTTCCGTCAAAATCAGCGTTCCTGCCGCATAGTCCCACGGGCGAAGCATATATTCAAAATATAAGTCAGCCTTTCCGCTTGCTACATAGCAAATATCGAGTGCGGCGCTTCCGCATCTTCTCACTTCAATACAATTTAAGAACACTTTTTTTGCAGTTTCAAATGTAGCGTCTGCAAGTTCGTGGTTGTACGGACAAGTGCCGAAAAGAACGAGAGAATTTTCCATTTTGCAATTTGACGAATGTATTTTTTCATCGTTTAAGAAAGCACCTTTTCCTTTTTCGGCGTAAAACATATTGTTCAAAAACGGGTCGTAAACAACGCCTGCGACAATCTCTTTGTCCTTTGCAAGCGCAACGGAAATTGCTGAATGTCCGAAGTCTTTTATAAAGTTTGTTGTACCGTCGATTGGGTCAATGATAAAACAATATCCGTTGTTCAGCGTTTTGTTATCTTCGCCTTCTTCACTTAAAAAAGTGCAGTTTTCAAAGTCTTTTTTTAAATTATCAAAAAGAAAGTTCTGAACTTTGACATCAAACTCCGTCACTAAATCAACATTGCTTGTTTTTTCTTTTACCTTTTTTTCTTTGCCTGCATTTAAAATTATTTTGCCTGCTTCGTAAACTGTTTTTACTATTTTTTCAACCATTTTTAATCACCGCTCATATTTTATCATATTTTTGTCCGTAAATAAATATGATTTATAAAGAAAGTTGGCGATAAAATGAAAGTGATTGCCGTTTTGTTTGCAAAAATTGTTTTTTATATTCTGCGGTTTTTCAATAAAGGCGCTACGACATTGCCCGGAAAAGTTGCTTTGTTTTTTTATAAACCTATTTTGAAAGTTATATCAAGGGGTGTAAAAGTTGTTTTGGTAACAGGTACAAACGGGAAAACCACTACTTGCAGAATTATTGAAAAAGAGATGATTATTTCAGGTAAAAACTATTTCATCAATAGGTCGGGGGCAAATTTATTGAGCGGAATTACTACCGCTTTTGTTTTGAATTGCAGTATTTTCGGAAAATGCAAAAAAGACTGCGCAATTATTGAGTGCGATGAAAATGCTTTTAATCAGGTTTCAAAGTTTTTAGAGCCTGAAATTATAGTTGTAACAAATATTTTCAGAGACCAGCTTGACAGATATTGTGAAGTAACAAGTACACTGTCAGTTATAGAAAAATCTATTTTGCGCTGTAAAAATTCCACTGTCATTTTAAATGCGGACTGTCCGTTGACATATTCAATTTCAAAAAAAATAAACAACAGAGTTTTGACTTTCGGGGTTGAAAAAGAAGCGTATCAACATTTCCCGGGAAAAGAAAACAGCGACGCTCCGAATTGTATTTTTTGCGGTTCACAATATAAATATAACTATTTTGTGTACTCTCATCTGGGCGGATTCGTTTGTGAAAACTGCGGATATAAGCGTGAAAAACCAAATGTTTTTGTTTCAAAAATTTTTTCTCTGGATAGTGATTGCTCTTGTGTAAAAATGAATGTTTTTGAGCAAAATGCTGTTGTGAATTTAGAGGGTATATATAATATTTACAATTCACTTGCAGCCGTTACGGCGCTTTTGTCTTTCGGAGAAAAAGAAGAGAATATTTATGACGCAATATCAAGTTTTGAAGGCGCTTTCGGCAGATGCGAAACATTTGAGACGACCGATTGTTCGGCAAAAATTATGCTTGTTAAAAATCCTGCCGGTTTTACCCTTGTCAATTCTCAAATAGAAAATGAGTCTTTAAAACTCAATTCGCTTAAATTATGTTTTTGTTTAAATGACAACATTGCCGACGGCAGAGACATTTCATGGATATATGATGTTGATTTCAGCGGACTTAAAAATATCAAAAATAAAATATCAAATATCTATGTGTGCGGAAGCAGGGCGTATGAAATGGCGCTTTGTTTAAAATTGAACGGTTTTGATGAGCATAAAATTGAGTTGATAGAAAATGAAAATTACAGGATTTTGCCGAAAATTGCGAAAAGGTCGAAAGAGAATTTTTACATAGTACCGACATATACTTCAATGATGAGTTTGCGCCCTTGTTTTGCAAAAGAATTTGACAAAAAGGAGTTTTACGATTGATTTTGAAAATTGCGTATATTTATCCCGATTTACTGAGCCTGTACGGAGATTTCGGCAATGTTTTGTGCCTTAAATACAGGTGCGAAAAAAGAGGAATAGAGGTACAAATTGACGAAATAACATACGGTTTGCCGCTTGTTGACGACTACGATATTTATTTTTTGGGCGGCGGTCAGGATTTTGAGCAAAGCGTTCTTGTGTCAGATTTGAAAAAACATTCAAAAGATTTAATTATAAAAAACGAAATTGAAAATGAGAAAAGTTTTCTTGCAATTTGCGGAGGCTTCCAATTGCTCGGAAAATATTACATAACAAAAGACGGTGAAAAATTAGATTTCATCGGAGCTTTAGATTTCTATACTGTTGCTTCGGAAGAAAGATTTGTCGGAAATATTGCTTTTAAAAACGGCAAAACAATCGGCGTCGGGTTTGAAAATCATTCGGGTAAAACATATTTGAATTCCGTCAGCCCGCTCGGGAAAGTTATTAAAGGCTTCGGAAACAACGGCAAAGACAAAACCGAGGGAGCGTATTATAAAAACACGATATGTACATATCTTCACGGTCCTTTTTTGCCGAAAAATCAAGAGTTTGCCGACCAAATAATCTTGAGTTCTTTAAAAAAGAAATACAGTGTAAATGATTTGTCGGAAATCGATGACCGACTTGAAAACAATGCAAAAAAATTTTTTATAAAAAAATATATATAAATTACTTTATGTGTTTTAGAATTTTAAGTAACAGTAAATTAATAACAAAAAAGTCCTTGATTTTTTTTGACCTGTGTGTTAAAATATTCGAGCATTCGTAATGAAGACGCACATATTGCACTCGACCCAAGGTTGTAAAGAACGGGTTTTTGCCATAGTGCAGTATGGTGGAATTTAACCTTAAAGGAGGATTTTAAAATGGCAAATGTAGTATCAATGAAACAGCTCCTCGAAGCAGGCGTTCACTTTGGACACCAAACAAGAAGATGGAACCCTAAAATGGCTGAATACATCTTCACAGAAAGAAACGGCATCTATATCATTGACCTTCAAAAAACAGTTAAGAAACTCGATGAAGCATATATGTTCGTAAGAGACCTCGCAGCAGACGGCGGCGACATCATCTTCGTAGGAACTAAAAAACAAGCTCAGGAAAGCATCAAAGAAGAAGCAGAGCGCTGCGCTATGCCGTATGTAAACGCTCGTTGGCTCGGCGGTATGCTTACAAACTTCAAAACTATCCGTACAAGAGTTGCTCGTCTTGCTCAGCTCAAAACAATGCAGGAAGACGGCACATTTGATATGCTTCCTAAAAAAGAAGTTGCTAAACTTGAACTTGAAATCGAAAAACTCGAAAAATACCTCGGCGGTATCACAGAGATGAAGAGAATTCCGAAAGCAATGTTCATCGTTGACCCGAGAAAAGAAAGAATTGCTGTTTCTGAAGCAATCAAACTCGGTCTCCCAATCGTTGCTATCGTTGACACAAACTGTGACCCTGACGAAATCGACTATGTAATTCCGGGCAACGACGATGCTATCCGCGCAGTTAAACTTATTGCAGGCGCTATGGCAGACGCTGTTATCGAAGGCAGAGACGGAAGCGACACAAACGCTGAAGAAGCTGCAGAAGAAACAGCAGAAGAAGTTGCAGAATAATTTTAGTAAATCAGTATAAAAGATATTAATTACAAGTATAGGAGGAACAAACTATGGCATTTACAGCAAAAGATGTAAAAGCTCTTCGTGAAAAAACAGGCGTTGGTATGATGGAGTGCAAAAAAGCTCTCACAGAAGCTGACGGAGATATGGACAAAGCAATTGACTTCCTTCGTGAAAAAGGACTTGCAGCAGCTGCTAAAAAAGCATCAAGAATTGCTGCTGAAGGCGTAGTTCTTTCATACTACGATAAAGACGCTAAAAAAGGCGTTGTTGTAGAAGTAAACAGCGAAACAGACTTCGTTGCTAAAAATGAAAAGTTTATGGACTTCGTAAAGGGCGTTGCTAAAACAATTGTTGCTCTTGACCCTGCTGATGTTGAAGCACTTATGGCTTGCAAATACGATTCAACAGACAAGACAGTTACAGAAGTTCTCAACGAACTCATCCTTTCAATCGGTGAAAATATGAAAGTTCGTCGTTTTGAAACAATGACAGGCGTTGCTGCTACTTACATCCACGCAGGCGGTTCTGTAGGCGTTATGGTTGGCTTTGACGCTGACGAAGCAATGCTTGACAATGCTGACTTTGAAGAAATGGGCAAAGACGTTGCAATGCAAATTGCTGCTATGAACCCGCTTTACCTTGACGAAGCATCTGTTCCTGCAGATGTAATCGAACACGAAAAAGGTATTCTTGCTATCCAACTTAAAGAAGACCCGAAAATGGCTAACAAACCTCAGCAGGTTATCGAAAAAATCGCTGCAGGTAAAATGTCAAAGTACTTCAAAGAAAACTGCCTTGTAGAGCAAGAGTTTGTTAAAGCAACAGACCACGAATCAGTTGGCAAATATGTTGCAGGCGTTGCTGCTAAAATCGGCACAGAAATCAAACTCAACGGTTTCGTTCGTTTTGCAAAGGGCGAAGGTCTTGAAAAAAGAGAAGAAAACTTCGCAGAAGAAATCGCAAAACAAATCAACGGCTAATAATATAATAATCAAAAGCATCTCTTCGGAGGTGCTTTTTTATTGCAATAAATTAAATTGTATGTTAAACTGAAATTAAAGGTTTTTAGGGGAATTTATATGCATAGTTATGAAAAAGCAGAACTTACAAATATGTGTATGGTGTATGACGATGGCGGTAACATTTTAGTACAGAACAGGGTAAGTAAGTCGTGGAGCGGTATAACTTTTCCCGGCGGTCATATTGAAAAAGGAGAGAGTATCGTCGAATCTGTAATACGAGAGGTAAAAGAGGAAACGGGACTTGATATTAAAAATCCAAAAATATGCGGGGTTAAACAGTGGCAGACTGACGATAATGTTCGCTACATTGTATTTTTTTATAAAACAAAAGAATTCAGCGGCGAATTAAAATCATCATCGGAAGGCGATGTCTTTTGGATAAAATCTGAAGAACTCAGCAATTATAATCTTGCAAGCGATTTTCATGAAATGTTTGAAATTTTTAACGATGATAATTTACAGGAGTTTCAATGGAAGCAAGAAAAAGGAAAACGAATCAAAAGAATTATTTGACAAAATATTGTGATGGTTTTTAGGTGCCGTATGAAAAAATTTATACAAATTGCAACACTTGTTTTTACCGTGTTGACTGCATTATTTTCTGTGCTGTATTTAAAATTTAATACTGAACTGTATATAACATTGGCTGTTACTTTCGGAACTACTTTGTACCATTTTGCAATGCGTCTTGTTGTCGGTGTCTTCGTACCTCACAGTTTTAAATATACCGACAAGTTTTTTGCCGAAAAGCCGTTCGAAAAAAATCTTTACAAATTTTTGAAAGTAAAAAAATGGAAAAGATTTATGCCGAGTTACAATCCTGCTTCATATTCGCTTGAAAATAATTCAAATACGCTTGAAAAAGTAGCGAACACCACATGCAGAAATGAAGTCATACATCTTGTTATATGCTTGTTTAGTTTTGTGCCTGTTTTCTTTTCAAAATTTTTCGGTGCTGAAGCAGTTTTCATCATCACTTCTGTCTTGAGCTGTTTGTTTGATATGATATTTGTGGTAATGCAACGATATAACCGTCCTCGGTTAGTTAAAATTATAAACAGAAAAAATAATAGATTTTAAATACAATTTAAGGCTGTCTTTTGACGGCCTTTTTTAGTTGTATGTTTAATAACATTTATTATTTAAAAATATGTAATTTTACTGTTGACAAGAGGCGTTGCATTTAGTATAATAGCAAACTGTAAAGAATAAATACTTTACAGTCAAGAGAGAGGAGTGTAATAATGGCAAAAAATCTTGAAATATCTGTATTACTCGATTTTTACGGTGAAATGCTTACTCAAAAGCAACACGATTTTCTTGTTTATTATTATGACGAAGACCTTTCTCTTTCTGAAATTGCAGAAAATGAGGGCATCACCCGTCAAGGTGTGCGCGACTCAATCAAGCGTGCGGAAGCGCAACTTTTTGATATGGAGTCAAAACTTCATTTGGCAATGAAACACGACGAATTGAAAAAAGGTTTGAGAGAAATTCTCACTTGTGCAGAAACAATAAATGAGTACAATCTTTCACACGACCTTTCTCGTGAAATAAACGACAATGTTACAAAAATTCGTTCACTCGCAGAAATTTTAAGCGAGTAATGTTCGACATCAGGGGGTAATTACTTGGCATTCGAGGGCTTGAGCGAACGACTTGAAAATTCTTTCAAAAAACTTCGTGCTAAAGGTAAATTAACTGAATCAGATGTAAAAGAGGCAATGCGTGAAGTGCGTTTGGCACTTTTAGAAGCCGATGTTAACTATAAAGTTGCAAAAGAATTTACAAAAAAAGTAACCGACCGTGCAATCGGCTCAGATGTAATGGAGTCACTTACACCCGGTCAAATGGTTATCAAAATTGTAAATGAAGAGTTGACTCAACTTATGGGTGGCAGCGAAAGCAGGCTTGCGATTGCAAATCATCCGCCCACAATTCTTATGATGTGCGGTTTACAGGGTTCAGGTAAAACAACTCATTCTGCAAAACTTGCATTAAAATTGAAAAACGAAGGCCACAGACCGTTGCTTGTTGCGTGCGATGTCTATCGTCCTGCAGCTATCAAGCAGCTTCAGGTTGTAGGCGAACAGGTTAATGCAACTGTTTTTGAAATGGGTCAGGGCAACCCTGTTGAAATTGCAACAGAAGCTATAAAATATGCAAAAGACCACGGCAATGACTATGTAATCATAGACACCGCAGGCCGTTTGCATATAGACGAACAGTTGATGGACGAACTTAAAAATATTAAATCTACTGTTCATCCACACGAAATTCTCCTTGTTATAGACGCTATGACAGGTCAGGACGCAGTAAATGTTTCAAAAACATTTAACGAAGCGCTCGGTATTGACGGTGTTATTCTTACAAAACTTGACGGCGATACAAGAGGCGGTGCCGCACTTTCCGTAAGGGCGGTTACGGGAAAACCGATTAAGTTTGTCGGCACAGGTGAAAAACTCGGCGATTTAGAGTCTTTTCATCCCGACCGTATGGCTTCGAGAATTCTCGGAATGGGCGATGTACTTTCGTTCATTGAGCGTGCAGAAATGGCGCTTGACGAAAAGAAAGCAGCAGAACTTGAAAAGAAACTTCTCAAAAACAAATTTGATTTGAACGATTTGATGGACCAGTTTGAACAAATTGAAAGAATGGGAAGTATTAAAGATACAATAAAAATGATTCCCGGAATAGGCGGTAAAATTAAGGACGAAGACATTGACGAAAACGCTTTCAATGTAAACCGTTCGATTATTCAGTCTATGACTGCTAAAGAAAGAGCAAATCCGGACATCATTAATCCTTCGCGCAAACGCAGAATTGCCGCAGGCTGCGGACGAAAAGTTGAAGATGTCAACAGACTGATGGCGCAGTTCCATCAAATGCAAAAAATGATGAAAACATTTACGGGTGGCAAGGGCGGTCCTAAAATGAGCAGAAAAATGCGCAGGGCACTTCAGCAAAACCCGGAACTCGCAGAAAAATATATGAATGCAAAAGGTAAAAATCCTTTTGGTTTTTAAGGCTTCACCCAATTCTTTTGGTTGAATATAAATTAAAATTTAATCTTTAAAATGGAGGTATTTAAAATGGCAGTAAAAATCAGACTTCGCCGTATGGGTTCAAAAAGAGCACCTTTCTATCGTGTAGTTGTTGCAGATTCAAGATTTCCTCGTGACGGAAGATTCATTGAAGAAATAGGCACATATAACACAATGGTAGACCCTGCTGAAATCAAAATTGACGCAGAAAAAGCAAAAAAATGGATTGCCAACGGAGCACAACCTACTGACACAGTAAAAGACATTCTTAAAAAAGAAGGCATCCTTTAATTTCGGAGGTGTTTTCTTTGAAGGAATTGTTAATATCTATCGTGGCAGGACTTGTTGAAAATCCTGACGCTATTTCCATTGATATTGATGAACCTGACGAAGAGGGCGTAACTGTATATCATCTTCATGTAGCAGACGACGATATGGGCAGAGTCATCGGTAAACAGGGTAGAATCGCAAAGGCAATTCGCGTAGTAATGCGTGCTGCCGCTAATAAAAGCGACGATAAAATTTCAATCGAAATAGACTAAAAAAACGGCGTATGCCGTTTTTTTGTTTTTTAAATGCTTTTTATAAAATCTAATAATCAAAAAATACAGTGTTGGAAATTATTATTACAGTTATTATTTTATTTATATATTGACCGTTTATCTTTGATGTTATATAATGTTAAATGGTTTTTCATACACTGTTAACTAAAATTTAATTTTTATCAGTGTTCTTAAAAATAAATCAAAAAATTACAGGTGCACAATTTAATAAGTATGAATTAATCAGTTTTATACTTGCAAGTTAAAAAAATTTGGAGGAGTAGTTTATGAGTTTTATTGAGTTTGATTCGGTTTATAAAAGATACAAAATGGGAGAAATTGTTATCAATGCGGCAGATGGAGTAACTTTCAATGTTGAGCAAGGAGAGTTTTGTATAGTTGTCGGCGCCAGCGGAGCGGGTAAAACCACCGTTCTTAATATGTTGGGAGGAATGGACAGCAGTGATGACGGAAAAATCAGAGTTGCAGGCGAACTGATAAATGAATATAACCAAAAACAATTAATTGATTACAGACGCTATGATGTAGGATTTGTTTTTCAGTTTTATAATCTTGTTCAAAACCTTACAGCACTTGAAAATGTTGAGTTGGCAACACAAATAGTTGACAAATCTTTAAGTGCAGAAAAAGTTCTTGAGCGCGTAGGTTTAGGTGACAGAATGGACAACTTTCCGTCTCAACTTTCAGGCGGTGAACAGCAGCGCGTTGCAATAGCAAGAGCTTTGGCAAAAAACCCTAAACTTTTACTTTGCGATGAACCTACGGGAGCGCTTGACTATAAAACGGGCAAACAGATTCTTGCACTTCTTCAGCAAACATGTCATCAAACAGGAATGACAGTTGTTGTCATAACTCACAATCAGGCTCTTACACCTATGGCAGACAGAGTTATTACAATGAGAAGCGGGCGAGTGCACGATATTGAGATAAATGAAACTCCAATCCCGGTTGAAAGGATAGAATGGTAATGAAAAAAGCGCTTTTTAAAGAAACGCTGCGTTCTGTAAAGCGCAGTAAAGCAAGATACATATCAATCATAGCAATTGTTGCACTGGGTATTAGTTTTTTCGGCGGAATAAAAGCAACCGCCCCGGATATGAAAGATACGGCTGCTCAGTATTTTAAAGATAATAATCTTATGGATATACAGGTTATATCGCCTGTAGGATTTGATGATGAAGATATAGCCGCAATTGAGAAAATCAGCGGTATTGACAGAGTTATGCCTTCTCGTTTTGTCGATGGTATTCTAAAATCAGACGGAAGAAGTATAGGCGATTTTGACGGCTCGGAAATGACATGTCGTGCTTTTGAAATGGATTTTGAAGAAGCCGAAAATTTTCAGGAAACAGGCAAAGCGTCTGAAAACTATATGAACAGAATTACATTGCTTGAAGGACAATGGCCCGACAGTCCTAACGAGTGTGTTGTTGACAACAGCAAATTTTCCGCCTCGGAACAAATGGCAATAGGCAATAAAATTTCAATTGTAGGAGACGAAAGCGATTTGTCTAACAAATTGGCAGTAACCGAATTTGAAATTGTGGGTATTGTACGCACTCCGCGTTATGTTTCTTTTGAACACGGAAATACCAATATAGGAAGTGGTAAGTTAAGCACTTCAATTTTTATTCCTAAAGAAAACTTCTTGTTTGACTATTATACAGAAGCGTGTATAAAAGTGTCGGGAACAGACAATTATATGCCTTTTACAACGGAATATAACAATGCCATTGCTCCTGTTTTAGAAAGATTTGAAGCAGTCGAAAATGAAAGGCTTCCGATAAGAGTTGAAGCGCTGAGGGCAGAAAATGAACCGAAAGTGCGTGACGGTGAAACAAAATTAGCGCAAAAGCAAAAAGAATATGACGAAAAAATTGCGCAAGGCGAAAAGCAACTCAATCAGTTAAAAGAGTTTGCCGAACAGGGAGAGGTCAAAGTAAATGAGTTGAAAGAAAAATTCAACGCCTCTTTGTCGGACGCTCAAAAGGAACTTCTTAACAGTACGGGAGACTATAACGAACAATACAAAATTTGGCGTGAAAAAAAGGACGAGTTAAACAAAGCCAAAATAGAACTCGCTTATTTAGAATCGGCAAAAGATGAATTTGAAGAAGCAAAAAGAAAAATTGAAGCTGCCGACGCTACAATAAAAAGTACTGAAAAGACAATTGCTTCGTTGGAAGAGGCTGTTGTTACTACTCAAAATACATTAGACAGATTGTATGAATCTATAAATGATAATGATGCGCAGAGAGCAATTGAAGAAGTTAAAGCAACTCTTGCAACATATCAAAAACAGCTTGCCGATAACAAGCAAAAACTCAAAGAAGCAAAAGCTGAATATGAGGTAAACAAGAAAAAATACGACGAAATTGCCGTAAAAATGAAAGATTACGACAAAGCAGTTGCTCAAGTTAAAACAGCAGAAATTGAATTAGAAGAAGCAGAACGCAGTTTGACATCAGGCAACAGCGACATTAAAATGGGGCAACTTCAACTCAGCATAAGCCAATATCAACTTCAAAATCAAATACAGGCTGCAGAATCACGCCTTTCTACAGCAACAGAAACTTATAACAGCGCAAAAGCAAAATTTGATAAAGAAAAAGCAAAAGCGCAAGAACAACTTAACAAAGCAAAATCTGAACTTAACGAAGCTAAAAATCTTCTTGCAAATTTAGATACTGCTAAATGGATGGTGCTTGAACGAGACGACCAACCCGGTTACAAGGGCTATGGTCAAACTGCCGACAGAATGAATGCTTTTGCTCAGGTGTTTCCCGTATTTTTCTTTCTTGTAGCAGCGATGGTTTGTCTTACCACTATGACCAGAATGGTAGAAGAAGAGAGAACGCAACTCGGAACACTGAAAGCACTCGGATATTCAGGTGTTTCGATAGTGTCTAAATATATGATTTATTCATTGTCAGCAAGTCTTATGGGCTCAATAATAGGTTTGCTGTTGGGATTTTATATTTTCCCGAAATCTATCTTCGCAGCGTACGATATAATGTACGAACTTCCGCCGTGCGTTATAAAATTTAAGTGGTCGTATGCTGTTATAGGTACTCTCATAGCGTTGCTTTCAACAGGTGCGGCAGCATTTTTTGCATGTCACAGAGAACTTCGAGAAAAACCAGCAACTCTTATGAGACCGAAAGCGCCTAAAGTCGGAAAAAGAATTTTACTTGAAAAAATCACTCCGATTTGGTCAAAATTAAATTTCACCTCAAAAGTTACGGCAAGAAATCTATTCAGAAATAAGAAAAGATTTATTACCACTCTTATAGGTGTTGCAGGATGTACGGCACTGCTTCTCACGGGCTTCGGTTTGGGAGATTCTATTTCAGCCATTATTGACAGACAGTTTGGAAACGACGGAATTTGCAATTACGATGTTCAAATTATTTTAAAAGAAGGCTATTCGTTAAAAGACGGCGAACCTGAAATTATGAACACCATAAGAGAAAAATCTGAAATTACAAACTCACTTATGACCCATACGGAAATTATTGAGGGAACTTCTGAAAATACTGATGTTACTTTTGAAGTGAATCTTTTGGTACCTCAAAACTCAGAAAAATTGTCTGAATTTATTAATTTAAACAACAGAAAAAGTAAAAAAAGCATTCCTCTTGATGACAGCGGTGTGATTATCAGCGAAGAGTTTGCAGACCAGACAAATACGAAAGTCGGAGAAAAAATTATATTAACGGTTGACGGTAAAGAGTATTCTGTAACTGTTTCCGGAATTGCCGAAAATTACACTTTCCACTACGCTTATATGTCTCCTGTTTTTTACGAAAAAACTTTCGGAACAGAACCTGAGTTCAATCATATTTTAGGAACTCTGAAAAAAGATATTGATGTATCGCAGAAAGACACTCTTGCAACTGAGCTTATGAAAACAGACGGAGTAAATGCTGTTGCTTACACAACACAGATTATGGATACTTTCAACAATATTATTAAAAGTTTAAATTTAGTAGTTGCAATATTTATTATTTCTGCTGCTGCATTGTCTTTCGTTGTACTCTATAATTTATCTAACATCAATATGAATGAAAGAATAAGAGAAATTTCCACACTTAAAGTTTTAGGATTCAGAGATAAAGAAACGAGCGCATATTTAGTGAGAGAAAATATCATTTTAACAATTATAGGTACGGCAGTAGGTCTGTTTATAGGTATATTCCTTCATAAGTATGTTGTTTCTATAGCCGAGGTTGATGTTGTAATGTTCGGACGAACGATAGAACCTCTCAGTTATGTGCTTGCCGCAGTATTTTCCGCTGCATTTTCAGCGATAGTTAACGGAATAATGCATATTAAACTCAAAAAAGTTAATATGGTAGAATCATTAAAAGCTGTTGAATAAATAAAACAATTGTAAAAGCGTCGGATATAGCGACTAACTTTTACAGAAAGGTGATACATAATGAAAATAAAAAAAATAATAAGTGTCCTTTTGGCAATTATAACGCTGATTGTAACAGTTACAGCAGTCAATGTATCCAGTATATCTGCACAAACCACAAACAATATTTCCGAAAAAAATCTTGCTTGGCTTTCAGATTTTTATGTTCGGGAATCATCTACTGATTTAAGCAAAAAAAAGATGGTGCCGAAAGGTGAAGGAAATTATAAAAAAAGTCTTGAAACTTTCAAAGCAGAAGTAAAATCACTGAAAAAAGCATGCAATATCAGTTTGAAAAGTTTGTCTGAAAAATTTGATGAAATTATAAATAAACTTTACGAGTTGATTTCTGATACCGGTTTGGCAGAAGACTATACCGAAATGAAAAATTATCTTATCAGTGAATACAATATTGTTTATCCTGACGGTGATACATATACAACGCCGATTTATACTGCTGTTGTTTATTGTTGTCTTAAATATGATATAGTTTCGTCTATTACAGGCACACCTGTTGTTATTCCGTCCGGAACCACGATAGACAGAGCCATAGCTATTATAGTTGCAAATGTACTCGGAGAAGAGTTGCCTGACAACATTACATCTATAGAAGATTATGCCGTTGAAACTATAAAGAGAATACTCAAAGAATACGGCTATGAAATTCCTGAAAACTACACTCCCGATGATATTGTCGCAATGTATAAAATAATGATTTGCGAACAACAGGGATATATAATCGAAAATAAAGATGTTAAAAACTATACTGAAAAAGATTTCAAACATCTCGACGGTTCATATTACGCCGCTATAATTAAAGAAGCGTATAAAGTTTCTCCTACGCCCGAAGATGCTTATAACGCCGTTACTTCTTCGGAATCTGATGATATGGCTAAACTTATTCTCAGCCTTATGATTGAATCTAAAGGAGAAAGTACGAAAAATGATAAAACATTGGAACAATTATTTAATCATGCATGTAAACTCGGCTTTTTCGATATAGACAACGGCTTTTATTCCAATATTTATGACTATGATGTATATTTGAAATATAACTGTGACGGAGTTTGGGTTGCTGCTTATGCTTATGCAGCAAAATTGGGCGAAAATGAATTAAATAATGTAAAAATCACTGTAAACGGAGAAGAAATTTCTAACGGAAAAAGTTATTATATGAATCTTAACGGAGATGAAACAAAAGTTGTTGTTTCAAGTACATATAATAATAACAGCAAAAATGAAAAAGCTTCATATACATTTACAATTCACAACGGTGATGAAAAACTTCCGGAAAATGTAAATATAGGATATTCCGGCAACAAAGGAAATAATATTCCAAACTTTACACTGCCCGATACAGACGGCAGCGGAAAGTATTCTCCTCTTGAAAATGAATATATCTTCAATCCGTATGACTTAAATACAATACCCGGAAGTTTAGGAACAGACGAAGAAAATGTGAATATGCAATTAGCCGATACAGGTTTAGAAAAGTCATCAGGCGAAAGACTTTCTGTTGATTTTAAAACAGGGCTTGTAATTGCGCTTTGCGTTGCCGGCGGTGTTTTTGCAGGAGCATTCGGTGTTATAGGAGTTTTGGCTGTCATTAAGAAAAAGAAGGGCAGTATCTTGTAAGTCAGAAATTTAATTTTTGTTTAAAAGAAGAAAATATTTGACTGAAAATTTAATAATATCTATAAGACGACAAAAAACCATAAGGCATCAAGCCTTATGGTTTTTTTATAATCATATCTAATTAGTAAAACGATGCTTTTAAGTGAAAACACCGTATTGTGCATTAGTTTTTTCTTAAAAGTTTTTTCTTATTTTTCGCTTTTTTCAGCACTTCTTTTTTCGCTGATATAGTCGTGAACTTTGTTTGCAAGTTCGCCGTAAATTTTAAATTTCTTTGAGAACAAAATAAGCGACGCTAAAATCAAAATCGGAGGAATTCCGAAAGCGATAAATCCGATTACACCTTTTGTAGTGTCGTTGATTGCGCCTGTTGCCGACCTGATTTGTGAGTTGTAGTTTACCAAACCAAGTCCTCCGAAAAGTACGATTGTCTGAATTGTATATGCCATTTTTTGCAAAAAGCCTTTCATAGAGAAAGTGATGCTTTCGTTTCTGTTGCCCGACTTGTATTCGCCGTAGTCAACAATGTCTGCAAGGAAAATCGTCTGGCATACAAACATTGCGCTTATTCCTATTGAGGACACTATATATGAAACATCAAGCAAAATAGTGTTTTTCATAACAGGTCCGAATATGTACATTAAAATATATCCGACAATTGCAATTCCGAGAGTGATTTGATAAATGACTCTCTTTGTGAATTTTTTTGAAAGAATAGGGACAACAACTAAACCGACTGCGCTTCCTACTGCGCCTATTGTTGAGAACAGCGACTGTGCTGTCGGCTCGCCTAAAACATCTGTAAAGTAGTAAACGGCAGTACCTGAGGTTAGGTACCAACCTGCATTTGAAAGCATTGCAAAAATCATGAAAATAACAAGTTGGTCATTGCCTTTTATAACTTTGAAAATTTGTTTGAAACTGAATTTTGTTTTTTCGTTATATACAACATTTCTTTCTTTTGTACTTAAGACGCAAATGAGAGAGAAACAAACAAGTGCAACCGCACAAATTATTGCCCATCGACTGAAACCGCTTGCACTGTAACCTTTTTCGGTTGTCATACCTGTGCTGAGCATTGGCAGTACAATCGGGGTAAGAATTGTAATCAGTCCCTGACCGATACCTGAAAAAGTTCTTGCAACAGTTGAAATTAAATTTCTGTCATTTGGGTCATTTGTGAAAGATGGCACCATACTCCAATACGGAATATCTGCCATCGTGTTTGTCATTCCCCAAAGAACATACATAACGGCAATGTAAATGTAGAGTTTTGTTCCGCTCAAACCGAAACTTGTGAATAAAAGTGAAAGCACTATTGCGTTTGACAATGCACCTATGATTATCCACGGTCGGTATTTTCCTGCTTTTGTTCGTGTGTTGTCAACGATTGTACCCATCATAGGGTCATTGATTCCGTCCCAAATTCTTGCTAAAGGAGTGAGTATGAGCAAAAATCCCTCCGTCAGTCCTAAAACGGAACTTAAGTAGTAGGCGAGATACGAGTAGAACATTCCGTAACTAAGGTCAAGACCTACGGCGCCTATTCCGTACCCGATTTTTTCACGCCAGGTTGTTTTGTAGTCAGCCATATAAAATCCTCCGTAATATTTCACAAAAATCTTTTGTGAGAATAACGACACTATTATATCATAATTCTTTTTATAAAACAATATTTTGCACAATTATGTAATTATTAACAAAATTTGCAGGTTTTTTAATTGTAAATCTTTTGTCTTTACACTTGACTTTGAAGTATATTATGCTTTATAATTACAGCAGTGGGATGAAAGACCACAAAAGAGCAGAAAAGGAATGAAAATACCATAAGCTTTGCCCGAGTTTGAAAAAGAGAGAACTTCGGGTTTTTAGTGTTCTGAATCTGTATGAAAGGAGAGTGTGAATATATGTTTTTAGGTACAAACCACTTTACCATCGACTCAAAAGGCAGAGTGTCTGTTCCTGCGAAGTGGAGAAAACTGAACGAAGACGATGAGTTCGTCGGCTTTATAACACCTCCGGGTTTGACAAACTCTGAAAAAGTTTGTATGCATGTTTACACTCAAAACGGATTCAGCAACTTTATGAATAAACTTCAAAGCGCAAAGTATTCCACTTCAAAAGCCGCTATGACTCAAATTTTAGATACTACACAGTATTTGAAAGTTGACTCACAGGGCAGAATTCTTCTTTCGGACGATGTCCGAAATGCCATAAATGTCAAGGATACAAATAATATTGTTTTGTACGGCAGTATGGACAAGTTTGAAATATGGAATGAAGACGACATAGTTTACGACCACAATGCCGCTGCACAAATTGTAGATGTTGCAGATGTGCTTGACCAACAGTTCGGCGGTGAAAACTAATGGAATTTGTTCACAAAAGCGTATTGTTTCAAGAAACGATAGACGCGCTCAATTTGAAAGACGGTATGATTGTCGCTGACGGTACTTCGGGCGGAGGAGGCCATTCAAGCGCTATTGCCGAGAAAATAGGCAACGGCAGGCTTTTTTCAATAGACAGAGACCCTGACGCCGTAAAAGTTTTAAACGAGCGACTTTCAAGATTTAATAATGTAACTGTTGTAAACGACAGATTTTCAAATATAAAAAGCGTTCTGAAACAGTACAATCAAGAAAAAATGGATGCATTTCTGCTCGATTTGGGTGTTAGTTCTTTTCAGCTTGATAATGCCGAAAGAGGCTTCAGTTTCCATAACGACGCTCCGCTTGATATGAGAATGAGCAAATCGGGACTCAGCGCTTATGATGTTGTAAACACATATTCTGAACAGGAACTTGCCGATATAATTTTTAAATACGGCGAGGAAAAATTTGCAAGAAGAATAGCGGGAAATATCGTCAGACAAAGAGAAGAAAAACCTATAGAAACCACACTCGAACTTGTAGATATCATAAAGAAAAGTATGCCTATGAAAGCTATGCGAGATTCGCACCCGGCAAGGCGAACTTTTCAGGCAATAAGAATAGAAGTAAACGGCGAGTTGAAAGAACTTGAAAATGCACTTGACGACGCATTGGACTGTCTGTCTTCGGGAGGAAGAATTGCAGTCATAACTTTTCATTCTTTGGAAGACAGAATTGTAAAAGAAAAGTTTGCTTCATGGACTAAAGGGTGCACTTGTCCGAAAGATTTTCCGATTTGCGTTTGCGGAAATAAACCGAAAGGCAAACTGCCTTTCAAATCAAAAACTCCGTCGGTAAAAGAACTCGAGGAAAACCCTCGTGCAAGGTCTTCCCGTCTCAGAGTTTTTGAAAAGTTTTAACGCAGTTTAATAATATAAAGGAAGGGTAAAAATGACTAACAGCGGTGATTTCAGAAGATATGCAAACAACGGTGCTGCATACGATTTGAGTTATTTTGAAGCACAAAGAAACGGTGCTGCAGTAAAAGAAAAAGAACAAAAAAGAAAAAACCGCTTTGAAGTAGTTCAACCCGGTAAAATAACTTACGCTCAATTAAAGGCAGAGCAAAAAGAATGCACAAGATTTAATATGAAAGTAGTAGCAGTTTCTTTAATCTGCTTTTGCTTTCTTGCGGCTTCTGTTTTTCTGTTTGCGTATGTAAATCAGTTGACTCACGAAGTTTCTGCAATAGAAACAAAAATAGAAAATGCGCAGTCGGAAAACACAAGGCTCACAAGTGAACTTGACGCAATGGTTTCACTCAGCCAAATAGATGACTACGCAACAAACAAACTCGGTATGGTAAAGATGAAATCGAGCCAAATAAACTATATTGATGTATCATCATTTAAAATGAACAGAGAGGGAAATTTTGAGACGCCTGAGCCTTCGGATATTTTGAAGAATAAACAGGTAATATCTTAAATTAAATAGTAGTATTATTAAGAGAGTTGGGGATTTTTCTTAACTCTCTCAAATCATATTATTAGGAATATAAAATTTGTCAAAAAAAGTAAAATTCAGCAGAAGGAGATGGAAAAATGAAAAAAAGAATGTCGCAGTTAAGTTATAAAAGACTGCTCGCCCTTGTTCTTGTATTCGTTTTTTTGGGCTATGCCGTTGATATAGGCAGACTGTTCCATCTTCAAATCATTAAGGGAGACGAGTACGCTGAAAAAGCGCAGGCTCAGCAGTTAAGCGACACCGAAGTCAGCGCTATGCGAGGTACGATTTATGACAGCGATATGAATGTCATAGCAAAGTCGGCTTCTGCTTGGCGTCTTTACATAGACCCGAAAGCTATCAGCGACGAAAACGAAAGAACTGTTTTAGTTGACGGCCTGTCGGAAATTCTTGAATACGATGAAGAAGAAAAAGAGGAATTGACAGAAAAGTCAAAAAAAGACAACCGGTATCAGGTTGTAGAGAATAAAGTTGAGAACTCGGTTAAAGAAAAAATCAGTCAGTTTTCCTCTGAAAATAAATTGAAAAAAGCAATCGGTTTTGAAGAAACATCCAAAAGGTACTATCCATACAACTCGTTTGCATCGTCTGTTATCGGATTCACAAACTATGACGGCGACGGTGTGTATGGTTTAGAGGCTTACTACAATGATGAGTTAAAAGGCAAAAACGGCAGAATCATTACTGCTAAAGACGCAAAATCAAACAAACTTCCGAACGACTATGCGACTTCTGTTGAGGCAGTTGACGGAAACAGTCTTGTACTGACACTCAACCAAAACATTCAATACTATCTTGAAAAAGGTCTTTCAAGAACTATGGAAGAATATCAGTGTAAGGGCGCATACGGTGTTGTTATGGATGTTGAAACAGGAGCAGTTCTGGCAATGAGTTCAATGCCTGATTTTGACATCAATAATCCGTATGAAATAACTTACGAAAAAACGCAAAAACAAATAGACAAAATCAAAGACGAAGAAAAAAAATCAAAGGCTTTGAAAAATGCGCAGGCAAATCAATGGGACAATTTCACGGTTTCAAGCGTTTATGAACCGGGTTCTGTTTACAAAGTGTTTATGAGTTGTGCGGCGCTTGAAGAAAATGTTGTTTCTCTTGATACTACATATAATTGCACGGGAAAAATAGTTGTTGAAGACAGAGTGATGAAGTGCCACAATCACGCAGGCCACGGCACACAAAATCTCACGCAGGGTTTGGAAAACTCCTGCAACCCGTTTTTTGTAACAATAGGTAAAAAACTCGGTGCAAAAAACTATTATAAATATTTTGAAGGTTTCGGTTTTACAAGAAAAACGGGAATAGATTTGCCGAGTGAGAACAATTCTATTTATGTAAGCGAAAAAACGCTGAATTCAAGCGTTGCTCTTGCATCTGCGTCTTTCGGTCAAACAAACAGTTTGACTCCTATTCAGGTTTGTTCTGCTTTGGCGGCAGTGGGAAACGACGGTGTTTTGATGCAACCGTATTTGGTGTCTTCAATTCTTGACCCTGACGGAAATACTGTTTCAAAAACGACGCCGAAGGAAGTAAGACAGGCAATCAGCAAGGAAACTTCGGAAAAAGTTTTGAAGATGATGAAAAGTGTTGTAGATAACGGTACAGGTAAAAATGCCTATGTGGCAGGTTACAGTGTAGGCGGTAAAACAGGTACATCTACAAAACTCAGCGAATCAACGGAATCAAAATCAAAGTATCTCGTTTCTTTCGGTGCAGTCGCTCCGACAGATGACCCGAAAGTAGCAGTTCTTGTTTTGATAGATGAGCCGAATAAAGACTTGGGAGGCGGTGCTCTTTGTGCTCCGATTGCCGCAGAAGTCATTGAACAGGCTATGAAAGAATATGGAATTGAGCCCAAATATACTCAGGAAGAACTTAAAAAACTTTCTGTTAAAACGCCGTCTCTTACAGGTAAAAATATTAAAGACGCAATAGGCGAACTAAGTGCAAGCGGCTTTGATTATAAAATTGTCGGCGACGGAGATAAAGTAATTAAGCAATCTCCGGACGCGTCTTCAAAAATACCTAACGGCGCAACCGTCATTCTTTATACAAAGAATGAAACCAGTCAAAAGGTCAAAGTACCCGATTTTACAGGTTTGACCGTAAGTGAAGTAAACAAACTTGCCGCTAAAAACAATCTAAACATAGAGTTCAGCGGCAGTGGTTTAGACAGTGCAACTTCTGTTGCATACAGACAAAGTGAGGAAAAGGGAACTGAAAAAGAAATCGGTTCGGTTATTACAGTAACATTTAAGAGTAATGTTTCCGTACTCGATTAGTTTGTTATACGAGTTTTAGGAGGAACAGAAATGAAATTAAAAGAGTTGTTAAAAGACATAGTTGTGTTGAATGAGTATGACGGTAATATTGAAGTTAAAGATGTTACCGAAGATTCAAGACTTGTAAAAGAAGGCACAATGTTTGTTTGTATCAAGGGTGCGTCTTTTGACGGACACAGCGTGGCAAAACAAATGCTCGGCGAGGGTGCGCCTGTCGTAGTTTGTGAAAGAGATTTAGGGCTTGAAAAACAGATTTTGGTAGAAAATTCAAGAGCAGCATATTCAAAAATTTGTTCAAACTATTTCAAAAATCCGTCAGAACACTTAAAACTTATTGGTTTGACAGGAACAAACGGCAAGACGACAACTACTTTTTTAATAAAACAAATACTTGAAAATACAGGGCACAAAGTCGGACTTATAGGCACTGTTCAAAATATGATCGGCGATGAAATATACCCTGCAAAATATACTACTCCCGACGCCTATTCACTGCAAAAACTGTTTTCTCAAATGGTTGACGCAAATTGTGAGTATTGTGTAATGGAAGTTTCATCGCAGGCGCTTGCTCAGGGAAGAGTCAGCGGAATAAAATTTGAAATAGGCGCTTTTACAAACTTGACTCAAGACCATTTGGACTATCACAAGACTTGGGAAAACTATTTCAGTGCCAAAAGAAAACTGTTTGAACAAAGTAGAATTGCCGTTACAAATGCAGATGACAGCTACGGTCTTGAAATAGTAAACGGACTTGACTGCAAGGTTTACAGATATGCGGTAAATACAAACAATGCTGAAAATGTTGCTAAAAATGTCAATTTCAAAAATAACGGCGTAGAGTACGAACTTGTTACACTCGACTCAATAGGCAGAGTTCACTGTCCCGTACCCGGAAGATTTTCAGTTTACAATTCTCTTTGCGCGGCGTCTGTTGCTTTGGCGCTCGGTATAGATTTCAAGTCTGTTTTGTCTGCTATTGCAAAGTCGGGCGGTGTAAAAGGCAGGATTGAAGTAGTCCCTACAAACAGAGATTTTACAGTCATCATCGACTACGCTCATTCTCCCGACGGACTTGAAAATATTATCTCATCTTTGAAAGAAATAGCAAAAGGAAGAGTGATTACTGTTTTCGGCTGCGGCGGCGACAGAGATAAGTCTAAAAGACCGCTTATGGGTAAAATTGCGGCTGAGTTGTCCGATTTTTGTGTTGTTACTTCCGACAATCCGAGAAGTGAAGACCCTATGAAAATAATAGACGATATAGTTGTCGGCATGAAAAATATTTCTACTCCGTATGTTGTGGAAGAAAACAGAAAAGATGCTATAAAGTATGCTGTTGACCATGCTGAAAAAGATGACATCATTTTGCTTGCAGGCAAAGGACATGAAACATATCAGATTCTTCCGAGCGGTACAATACATTTTGACGAAAGGGAAGTAGTAGCCGAGATTTTAGAGGGCAAATAAAAATATATGAAACTGTTAAAATTAAGTGAAATTGCAAACTTTTTAGATGCAAAAACAAACGGCGAAGCAGACATTACAAGCGTCGCGATAGATACGAGAAAAGTGAAAAAAGGCTCGCTTTTTATATGCATAAAAGGCGAAAGATTTGACGCTCACGATTTTGCAAAAGACGCTCAAAAAGCAGGCGCAAGCGCAGTTATGGCAGAAAAAGATGTAGATGTTTCCTGCCCTGTCATAGTTGTGGAAAATACAAAAGACGCTTTGCTTAAACTGTCGGGTTACTATCGTTCAAAGTTTGACATTCCTGTTGTAGCGTTGACAGGAAGTGTGGGTAAAACAACTACAAAAGATTTTACACATCTTGTTTTAAGCGCTGAATATAATTGTATAAAAACTCAGGGAAATCTCAATAATGAGATTGGAATGCCTCAAACTTTGTTCAGTATGGAAGAGGATACACAGGCGGCGGTTATTGAAATGGGTATGAACCATTTTGGTGAAATAAGCAATATGGTAAAAGAGGTAAAACCTACTGTCGCCATGATTACAAATATCGGTGTGTCTCATATAGAAAATTTAGGCTCAAGAGATGGCATATTAAAGGCGAAACTTGAAATTCTCGAAGGTTTGCCAAAACATTCTCCTCTTATATTAAACGGCGACAACGATTTGCTTAAAACTGTGAAAAACGCAGATTATAATATTGTGTTTGTCGGCATTGAAAATGAAGATTGTCAGTTCAGAGCAGTTGATATTTGCGAAAAAAATTTGAAAACATATTTTAAAATAAAATATAATGACCGTTTGGTAAGTGTTACTATACCCACAATAGGAATACATAATGTTTACAACGCACTGTTTGCTTTTGCGGCAGGTTTTTTTGCAGGTGTAAATGAACAAAGTTCAATAAACGCTTTGGCAAATTACACTCCGTCGGGAATGAGACAAAAAATCGTGGATTTTGACGGCATTACCGTAATTGAAGATTGTTACAATGCTTCTCCGGACTCTATGAATGCTGCAATTAAAACTTTGTTGTCCTTAAAAGCAAAAAAAAGAATTGCTGTTTTTGCCGATATGCTTGAACTCGGAGAGTCTTCAGATGATTTACACTACGGCGTTGGTAAAACTGTTGCAGACAGCAATATAGACTTTTTGCTTTGCTACGGAGAAAAAGCAAAGTTTTTTTCAAAGGGCGCAATCGAAAACAAAATGAAAAATGTTTTTCATTTTGATGATAAAAAACAACTTTGCGAAAAGTTGATGCAAATATGTGAAAAGGGCGACGCTGTTACTTTTAAAGGCTCGCGCGGTATGAAACTTGAGGAAGTAATCCAATCTTTTTATGAGAGGTGGAAAATAAATGAATAGTACGGTAATAATTATAATAGCGTTGATAATTGCTTTCGGCGTTACTGCAAGTTTGGGATTTTTAATCATTCCTTGGCTTAGAAAACTGAAATTCGGTCAGACAATTCTTGATATCGGACCTTCTTGGCACAAGTCAAAGCAAGGCACACCAAATATGGGCGGCTTGATGTTCATTATAGGAATCATCGTTTCGTCTGTTGTTTCTCTTTTAATTTTTCACTTCAGCGGCGGAAAATTAGAAAGCGCTTCAAGTAAATTTTCCGAAGGCTCGGACTTAGTGGCGCTTATAGCAGGTTTGCTTCTTGCGTTTGGCTGCGGAGTTATCGGTTTCTTAGACGATTTTATTAAAATTAAACTTAAAAGAAATGAAGGACTTACACCGAAGCAAAAGTCAATAGGTCAGCTTGCAGTTACAGTTGCTTACCTTGCAACGCTTTGGCTTTCTCACAATACCTGGTGGTATATTCCTTTTGTGGGAAAAGTAGATATGAGCCATGGTTTCGGTGCAGTTTGCTTTTGGCTTGTAGGCATATTCATCATTTACGGTTGTGTAAATTCAGTAAACCTGACAGACGGTATTGACGGTTTGTGTTCTTCCGTAACCGTAACCGTTGCAATAGCATTTATTGCAATGTCCGTCATTGCAGAGTTTTACGGACTTTCTATCATTGCAGCCGCTTTGCTCGGAGGTATGCTCGGTTTTCTTGTATGGAACTGGAACCCTGCAAAAACATTTATGGGCGATACAGGTTCGCTTTTTCTCGGCGGTATTGTAGCAGCACTCGGATATGCTATTAGGTGTCCTTTATTGCTTTTGCCCATAGGTATTGTATATGTTTGTGAAACTATGAGCGATATAATTCAAATCGGATATTTCAAAATAACACACGGAAAAAGAGTTTTCAAAATGGCTCCTATACATCACCATTTTGAAATGTGCGGTTGGAAAGAAAAGAAAATTTGCGTTATCTTCTCTTTGGTAAATGCCGTAGGCTGTGTTATCGGTGTTTTGCTCTATTATTATGGAGATTGTTTTATTAAATAGTAGAATTTTTAAGGAGTGTTTATATGAAACAAAACGGTAAACAAAGTGGCTCGAAATTTAAGAAGTCTTACATTGTGAATACCGGCAGTATAGACATTCCTTTTTTTGTTCTTGTTGTAGCACTGTCTGTAATAGGACTGATAATGTTGTTGTCGTCAAGTTATGCTTACGCTTATTATAAATACGGCGACAGTTTCTATTTTTTTAAAAGACAGTTGTTGTTTTTAGTTGCCGGATTTGTTGTAATGGTTTTGTTTTCTCGGCTGAATTATAAATGGCTGAAAGTAAACTTTATTTTGTGGCCCTTTGTAGCAGTTACTTTTTTACTGCTTGTTGTGGTGCTTTTCTATCACACAGATGTCGGCGATTTTAAAAGATGGATTCCGCTTGGACCCATAACTCTTCAGCCGTCAGATATAGCAAAGTTTACCATTGTTGTTTTGTTGTCGTGGTATATTACAAAATACTATGATAAAATGAATAAAGTAACCTACGGCGTTTTGTATCCGCTTGCAATACTTGGTATATGCTGTGGTTTGGTAATGCTGGAACACCATATGTCCTGCACAATACTTTTATTCTTAATCGGTGCGTCGCTTTTATGGGTGGGAGGTTCTCCTGGTTGGCTGTTTGCACTCGGTCTCGGAACAGTGGTTTCGGGTGCGGTTGTAGTTATAGCAACCCCTCAAATATTGCCGGCTTATGTCCAGGAAAGAATAGCGGCGTGGCTTGATAAAAGTTACGAACCCACGGGCGCAAGATGGCAGACCAACAATTCGCTCTATGCAATAGGCTCAGGCGGGCTTTTCGGCGAGGGCTTGGGCAATTCAAAACAAAAGTTTTTATATGTGAGCGAGCCTCAAAACGACTTTATTTTTTCTATTGTCTGTGAAGAACTCGGTTTTATCGGCGCGGCGCTCATAATAGTTTTGTTTGCATTTCTTGTTTGGCGCGGTATGATTATTGCTATGAACTGCGAAGATAAGTTTGGTTCTTTTTTGGTAATAGGTATCATTTCGCAAGTCGGAATACAGGTCATTTTTAATATTTTGGTAGTTACGGATACAGTGCCGAATACAGGTATTGCACTGCCGTTTTTCAGTTACGGCGGTACGGCACTTTTAATGCTTTTAGGCGAAATGGGCGTCGTCTTGTCCGTGTCGCGACGAACGAAAGTGAAAAAGATAAATTGAGGTGAAAAAATGAAAATATTGTTTGCAACAGGCGGTACGGCAGGTCATATCAATCCTGCTCTTGCCGTCGCTTCATATATAAAAGAAAATTTTGAAAATGTACAGATAATGTTTATAGGTACTGCCGACCATATGGAAAGCACACTTGTACCGAATGCAGGCTTTGACTTTGAAACTATAAAAATTTCAGGTTTCAGAAGAAGTTTTTCTCCGTCTGCAATAGCGCACAATGTAAAAACTGTTTGCAATATGTTTTCATCATCTGTTGAAAGTAAGAAAATAATAAAAAGTTTTTCTCCTGATGTTGTAGTGGGGTTTGGCGGATATGTGAGCGGTCCTGTTTTGAACACAGCAGTAAAAATGGGAATACCGACATGTATTCACGAGCAAAATTCATTTCCGGGAATTACAAATAAATCGCTTGCAAAAGTTGTAGATAAAGTAATGCTTACAAGTGAAGATGCTGCATCGAGAATGAATTGTAAAAATGAGCCTGTTGTTACGGGACTTCCCGTAAGAGGCGAGATATTGAGAGCAAACAGAGAAACTGCAAGAAAAAAACTGAATATTCCGAACGGAAAAGTCCTTGTACTTTCAACGGGCGGTTCTCTCGGAGCAAAACCGCTTAATGACGCTATGATTGATATACTTGTAAAACATTCAAAAGATAAGTCTTGCTATCATATTCATTCGGCAGGTAAAAATAACAGTCAAATGTTTGATGACCTTGAAAAAGCAGGACTTAAAGAATGTGAGAACATAGTAGTCAGACAATATATAGACAATATGGACGAGTGTCTTGCCGCAGCAGACATTGTTGTAGGCAGGGCAGGAGCAAGTACAATTTCTGAATTGCTCGCAATGGGCAAACCGTCAATACTTATTCCGTCGCCCTATGTTGCTGAAAATCATCAGTATCACAACGCTATGTCGCTTGTAAAACGAGGCGCGGCCGCAATTATAGAAGAAAAAGATTTAACATCGGAAAAGTTGCTGCAAACAATAGACACTATGGTTGCAGATAAATATTCGCTTCAAAAAATGAGCGAAAATGCAAAAAAAATGGCTATTGTAAACGCGCGTTCTTCAATAGCAAATATTATTGTCGATTTAGCAAAAAAATGATTTAACCTTTTTTTCCTTTTGTCATAGTATAAAAAGCGATGACAAAGGGGTGTAAAAATGGATAAATTCATTGTAAAAGGCGGAAACAGACTCAATGGAGAAGTAGCTTTGCACGGAGCAAAAAATTCTGTTTTGCCTATTTTGGCGGCAACTATTTTAGCAAAAGGGAAAAATGTCATACATAATTGTCCCGATTTAAGCGATGTTACAGTCGCATGTGAAATATTGGAATATTTGGGCGCAAAAGTAGCAAAAGAGAATGATACGCTCATAGTAGATACAACTGTAATTGACAAATGCGATATTCCCGAGGAAATGATGCGTGAAATGCGTTCTTCAATAATATTTTTGGCGCCTATTTCAGCGAGAATGAAAAAAGCCTGTCTATGTACTCCCGGTGGTTGCGATATAGGAAGTCGTCCGATAGATTTACATTTGTACGGCTTGAAAATGCTCGGTATGAAATTGCAGACTGTCGATAATTGTATCAGTTGCAGTTGTGAAAATAAAATATACGCTAATAATATAGTTTTACCTTTTCCGAGTGTCGGCGCAACGGAAAATATTATGATAGCGGCAACTACCGCAATCGGTACTACAACTATTGTAAACCCTGCAAGAGAACCCGAAATTCAGGATTTGGCAGATTTTTTAAATTCCTGCGGAGCAAAAATATACGGAGTCGGCAGCGGTACTATCACAATAGAGGGCGTTAAAAAATTGACGGCTTGCGAACATACGGTAATTCCCGACAGAATACTTGCGGCGACTTTAATGTGCTGCGGTGCAGTTACAAATTCGGAAATTGTAATAAATAATATAATAAATTCTCATATTACACCGATAATATCTGCTTTTTGCGATGCGGGGTGTAAAATATATTTAGATAAGAATTCATTAAAAATATCGTCAAAAAAACGGCTCAAATGCTTTAATACAATAAAAACAATGCCGTATCCTGACTTTCCGACAGATTGTCAGGCACCGCTGATGGCGGTTGCGACAGTTTCGAGAGGTTTAAGTGTTTTTGAAGAAAATATTTTTGAAAACAGATACAAACATATCGACGAGTTGAGAAAAATGGGCGCAAAAATTAAAGTTGCAGATAAAACAGCGTTTGTGCAGGGTGTAAAAGAACTGCATTGTGCAAAAGTAACGGCAACAGATTTGCGCGGAGGAGCGGCTTTGGTGATAGCAGGATTGCGTGCAAACGGAATTACCGAAATCGACAATATAAAGCATATTGACAGAGGATACGAAAAAATGGAGAAAATGCTCAGCGGTTTGGGAGCTGACATTAAAAGAGTGTAATGGCTGATAAGAAAAAATTTTCAAGCAGAGCAAAAACTCAAGAAATCAATTTAGGCGACTCATACCTTGAGCCGCCTAAAAGGTATGCTAAAAAACAATTTGACGGTGCCCGTAATGAAAAAAAAGTTAAAGGTAATAAAAGAAAGAATAAAATAACAACAAAATCTCCTGATATAAAGGTGTACAATTCTGCAAACAAAAACGACTACGGACTTGAAGCACCGAGAAGATACGGACAGTCAGACCCAACCGAGTACAGACCGCAGAATAACAATTCTCCGAAAAAAAAGAAAAATGTACGGAAAAGACGAAAAAATAAAAAAGCCTTGAAGATAATGACAATTATTTCTGTTTTTATTTTACTTGTCATACTAATTTTTATTTCACTTGTTTTTGTTTTTCCTGTAAAAGAAATAAAAATCAACGGTAACGAGAAGTATTCTTATGACGAAATTTTAAAAGAAAGCGAATTATCAACAGATGATAAAATGCTGCTTCTCAATACAGAAAAGTCGGAAACTGCTTTGGAAAAAAATTTACCGTACATAAGACAGGCAACAATAAAACGCGAATTTCCAAACACGCTGATTGTAGATATTGAAGAGGGCTTACCGAAATTTGCAGTACAGACAGGCAAAAAAGAGTTTGTTCTTGTTGACGCAGATTTTAAAGTTCTTGAGAATAAAGCAGAAGGCATACCTTCGGGTGTAATTGAAATAAGCAGTATAGAATTAAAAGAAAACAGACCCGGTGAAATATTGACTTTTGACAATGAGATAGTAGATAAAAATATTGCAATCCTGGCAAACGCCGTTATAAAAAACCAAGTCGAAAAAATAACACAAATCAAAGCGGAAGATGTAAACCACAGTGTCCTTGTGTACGACGACAGAATAAATATCTTGTTCGGAGACCTTAGCGCAGACACTATTGACTATAAAATTAATCAGGCTTTGGCAAGTATTGATAAATTGCAGGAAACAAATGCTGCCGCAAAAGGCACTTTAAACCTTACAGATGACAAGTCGATATACTTTACAGAAGAATAATAAATAATAAAATTTGTAATTTTTTGTAAAGTAAATAAACTTTACAAAAATACATTGAATTTAATACAGTGTACAAGTTGCACAAATAATCAAGTTAAAATTTTATTATTATCGGCATAAATATTGATATTTTTTATTTAAAACAGTTGCAAAAAAGTTACATAACTGTTACAATATCATTTGCAGTAGTAATTAATACTACAACCAATTTAAGTAAAATATTTTTTAGGGTTAATGATAAAGGAGAATTAGCATGGGTAGATATGAAATTGATACTGAAGATAGCAAAGTTGTGCAAATTAGAGTTGTCGGTGTAGGCGGCGGCGGCGGAAACGCTGTAAACCGTATGGTAAAAAGCAACATTCAAGATGTTGAATTTGTAGCAGTAAACTCAGATAAACCGGCTCTTATGAAATCTGCCGCAACACATAAAATACTTATCGGCGAAAAGGCTACAAAAGGTCGTGGCGCAGGTGCTAAACCTGAGGTTGGTACTCGCGCTGCTGAAGAAAGCAGAGACGCTATTACAGACGCTCTTACAGGTTGTGAAATGGTATTCATTACAGCAGGTATGGGAGGCGGCACAGGCACAGGCGCTGCTCCTGTTGTTGCAAAAATCGCAAAAGATTTGGGAATACTTACAGTCGGTGTTGTTACTACACCTTTCGCTTTTGAAGGTCCGCACAGAATGAGACAGGCTCAGGCAGGTATTGAAGACCTTGCTCAATATGTAGATTCATTGATGGTTATTCCTAACGAAAACCTCAAATTCGTTACAGATGAAAAGATTACATTCCTCAATGCTTTTGAAATTGCAAACGATGTTCTTCGTCAAGGTGTTCAAAGTATTTCAGACCTTGTAAATGCAACAGGTCTTGTAAACAGCGACTTTGCCGATGTTACTGAAATTATGAAAGACGCAGGCTATGCTCACATGGGCGTTGGTCGTGCAAGCGGTAAAGACAAAGCAGAAGTTGCCGCAAAGCAGGCTATTTCAAGTCCGCTTCTCGGTACTTCAATTCAAGGTGCAAGAGGCGTGCTTCTTAACATTACTGCATCAACAGATATCGGTCTTGAAGAAATCGACGCTGCATCTTCAATCGTTACAGAAGCAGTTCATCCTGATTGTGAAATCATCTGGGGTGCAAACTTTGATGAAGACCTTGAAGACGAAATGGTTATTACAGTTATTGCAACTCGTTTCGGTGATGAAGACGGAAAGCCTAAAGCTCCTTCTGCTATGAGCAAAAACACTTCTGCAAACAAGGAAATTACTCCTCCGTCAGACAATGTTGGTTTTGACAATTCTTCTTCAAAAAATGACGACGAAGCATTTTCAGACATCATTTCTTTCTTTAAAAAATAATTAAAACATTAGATAAAACACCCGCATTTTGCGGGTGCTTTTTTGTATATTCAGTTTGACAATTTTTGGCACTATGTATATTTGAAAACCTGATTTGTTGAAAAAATGTTGAAAACTTGTTCAAACAAGTGTTTTGCTTTACTTTTTCAACATTTTCAACATTCTTTTCCACACTGTATTAAAAGGTTTTCAGCGTTTTCCACACGATTTTCAACAATTTCAAATACTATCAAATATTGTAAAGTTTTTTTCATTACAAAAAACATCCCGATTATACAAGCAATGCATAATCAGGATGTTAATTTTTTATTCATTAAATTTTGAATATTAGTCTTTTTCTGTATAAGACTGAATTATGTTTGAAATGATGTTGTTCTTTTTCCAACCGTTGTTTTTATTTTTGTTTTTTTGCTTTTTGATTTTGCCGAAGCGTATAGTAACATTGTCAAGATTGTCAATGATTTTCTCGCCGAGCGCAACTTCTGTTTTTTCAATTTGCTTGCTGAAATCATATGTCAAATCTGATGTTAATTTAACAGATGAACTTTTTTTGACGGCAGTCATTGCAAGAATAACTGTTCTGTTATCGTCAGGCAATTTCAGCGTATTTTGTTTGTTGATTTCTATTTCATAAACAAAAAATCTTGCTTTGTGATTAAAATTGTCGTCAAGCGGGTGATGTGTGTGTGAAAACTCAATTCCTAATACAGCATTTTTGATGTATGCTTTTTGATTGAGCGCTTCCATATCGCACTGACCGATAGGCTCGGAAAAATCAAAGAAAGTTAATTTTCGTTCAAGCGAATCGGTATAAAAACAAAGTTCTTTGTCGTTTGCCATACTTGCGCCTAAAACAAGGATAGAGTTAGTTCCGTTCGGTATTTCAAATTTCTGAGAGTGAGGAATTAAAACCGTTCGCATACTGTTTTTGTCTGCAAGTTTAAATTTTGAAAGACCTGCGGTTACTTCACTCGGGAATTGTTCATAGGGAAGGGAACAACCGCTTGCGGCAAGTATTGTTCTGCGACGCTCGGAGTTTTTCGTTACGCCGTCGGCATTGCAGTCGAGATTGATGTAAGTGTATTCGTTCGTGTCTTTTTTATTCGGAATTTTAAAGTTGATTTTAAATGTTTTCAATTCAAACGGTCTAATGTCGAAACAGATTGAATTTTTGTCGAAATTTGTATCTTTTTCTTCTTTTTCAACACCGTTTGTTTCAAATGCATTTACTATTTCGGGAGCAAAAGAAATTTTTACATTTTCCTGACTTTTACCCGATGTTTCATTAACTCTGAGAATTATTGAACTATCGTTTTCGCTCATCTTTAATGCACGCAAAACAATATTTTCATTTGAAATATTTAAAAATTCAAGTTCGCTTTTTCCTATACCCTTTGTTTTTGAGGTGGTTTGAAAAGCAATCGGTTTTTGACAAAAGTTTTCGGCAGTTTTAGAAACACCGTTTTCAAAGCCGTTTTTGTGTGAATAGACAGCAAAAGAAAAAATGTTTTTGCCTATATCTTGTAAATCCTGTCTGCTTTCCTTAGTATATGCGCCCGCAGGCGTATGAATGCAGGTAAGTCGCAAAGTAGAATTATCGGGTTTGTCCCAGCCTGTCTTGTCTTTTGAGATTACCGATACACCGTATTCGTTGTTAAGATTTGTCAGGTCTGCCCATTTTTGCGCAGGCACTTCGTAGAGGTTTTCAGTGTTTGTACTTCTTTTAACTGCGCCCAATCCCAAATCGTATGTTGCATAGTAATTTTCTGCGTTAAAACCAAATTCGGTTTTGAGCATACTTCTTCTTGACTGCCAATTTACAAAATTGTTTACTTCAATATAGTTGCTTTCACTTGAAAGAGATACTGTCTGAACAATTTTTGTTGCGTAGTCTAAACTTCTCGTTATTTTAATGCTTATTTTTGATGCGCCGTTTTGTTCAATTTCAAAATCAGGTGTGTTCGCGTAGGCAACAGGTTCTTTGTCGATGTCGTTTTTTGAAATTTCCCATGAGGGATATGCTAAATCTCCGTTGTCTTTCAGCAAAGCAGTTTTTATAGGTTTTTTCAAAATTTCCGTTTGAAGTTCTTTGTCAAATATGCTTGCTATGTCTCCGTTTTTATTGAAACGAACAAAGTATCTTGAGTTTTCAAGAGAATGGTTTGTTACCTTTAAATCCGATTCAATTTTGCAGGGCACTTCGCTCGGAACAACGCTGAAAGCCGTGTATGAAAGCGGTTTCAATTTTGCCGAAAAAGCGATTTTAAAGTTCTTTCCTTTTTTTGAAATCACTTGACTTTTTAGTTCGTTGTTGTTACTGTCAAAAACTTTTACATATTTGGAATTGTGCTGTATTTTTACATTTGTTTCAACTGTTTCGCATCTTTCGAATTGAGTCGGATTATACACAACTATTGCAGAGTCTGTACAAAAAGATGTGTCTATTGTTTCTGCCATGCTCTTTGCAGAAGCCAAAAGTTCGTTTTTCATTATTGATATTGCAGAATAATAGTCGGCAACACTGTCATTTATTACTTCCATTGTTGCAGTTCCTGTAATATCATCGTGAAAATGGTGCGACACAATCTTTTTCCATACAGTGTGCATATTGCTTTTAGGGTAGGGTGCACCGTTTAAAACATTTGCAAAAACAAGCGAACGCTCCGTTGCGTCTGCAATGGTTTCACATTTTTTGTTTAAATATTTTAAAATACATCTTGAAGTGTAGCAACCGACACCGTGATGAGTCATTAAAAATTCGCCGTCATATTTCGGCAACATTTTTTTGTCGTTGTCACTCAGTAAATCTATTTCTTCAAAAAATTCGTCGGGTGTAGAAGAAAAAACTTTTGTTGCGTTTGTTTTGTTTCTCTTGATTTCGTCGTTGACGCTCCATACCGACTTTTCGTCCGGAGCACCGCCTTTGTCCCCCGTTCCGTACAGATGCAGTGCAAACGGAACAGAACTTTTGTTGTAGTTGTCTGCGATTTTTTCATATACAGATTCATCGGTTTGAATTTGGTCAAACGAGTGTCTGTAACTGCCGGCGTCCGTTACTGCGTACACCTCGCTTGAGTCAACACCTTTCCAAACGCCGAATTTGAAAGGCAGTTCTTCACAACAACCGTAGGCGATTTTTTGAGTTACAAAACCTTTAAGTCCGCAGTGTTTCATAATTGACGGCAATGCTGAGTTAAACCCAAAACAATCGGGCAGGAAAAGTTCGTTGTTGGTTATTCCGAATTTCTTTTCAAAATAGTCGTTGCCGATTAAAATGTTTCTTATGATAGCTTCGGGCGACGGAATGTTTACATCGCCGTTTTCGTATTCTGCTCCTACAGGGTTCCATTTTTTGAGTTTTGCGTACTTTTGAATACCTTTGAATAAATCGGGATAATATTCTTCAATAAGTTCGTATCTGAACGCGCCTTCAAAATTGAATTTGTAGTTTTCGTAGTTTTCAAACAAATAGAAGTTTTTTGAAATCGTATCAATAAGATAGTCTTCAATAGTTTTTGCCAAACTCCAGCGCCAAACTGTGTCTAAGTGTGCAGTGGCAACCGTAAAAAGTTTAGTATCTTTCATAATATATCACTGCTTTTCAATAATTTCATAAGTAAATTCGTATTGCTTTTGAAGTTCTTTTACCTTTTCTTCGTTGTCTTCAATAAAAGTTTCGGAATAGATAGATTTGCCGTCTTTTGAATAGTCTTTTACTATTTGATTGAGCGCACTCCAAGCCTCGTCTTGCTTGTCGTAGTCGTTTTCAAATTTAATTAAAAATTCTCTATGCTTAGGAAGTCTTACTTTCATAATATATTCTCCTTTAAAATAAATAATATTAATATTAATATTATAACAAAAAACATAACTATTGCAATAATTTTATTGCGTTAGTTTTTAATAATTCTTTTGCGTGGTTGATGGCGTATTCGGTTGAAATGTTGTTGTTTGTTAAAGAAATCATTTTGTCGGCAAAATTAACATCTTCAATCATTCCGGAAATGACAAAGCACTTTGTTTTGTGCTTTTTGCAGAGTTCATAGATTTTGAACGGAAGTTTTCCCATCAAAGTCTGTTTGTCGGTTTTGCCTTCGCCGGTTATGACAATATCAGCCTTTTCTATTTCTTTTTCAAGTTGAGAACACTCGTTTAAAAAGTCAAATCCGCTTTTTATTTCGCCTGAAAACATTGCGTACAGTCCGCCGCAAAGTCCGCCTGCCGCACCTGCGCCTTTTGTATTTTGAATATCTGCACCGAACTGTTTTTTTAATAAATCACTCAGGTTTTTCAGTCCTTTGTCGAGTTCTGAAACTTGACTTTCATCTGCTCCTTTTTGTCTCGCAAAAATATAGGCGGCACCGTTTTTACCGTAAAACTCGTTTGTTACATCGGTTGCGTAAATGAACTTTATTTTTCTGATATTTTCATTCATATTTTTTGTTGATATAAAAGCGATTTTATTTAAATTTTTGCTGACAGGTTTCAGTAGCATTTTGCTTTTGTCGTAAAAATCTATGCCGAGAGCATTTAAAGCGCCTATTCCTCCGTCATTTGTCCCTGTTCCGCCCAGTCCTAAAACTATTGTTTTGCAACCGTTTTCGATTGCGTGTTTAATGATTTGTCCCGTGCCGAATGTTGACGAATTTAAAATGTCTTTTTTGTCCTTTAAACCGCTTGCGCAAGCGCTTTCAATTACTGCCGTGTCGTTGTTTTTAATGTAAAAAGATTTTTGAGGCTCAAGAAATGTGCCGAGCGTATAAAGAATTACTTTTTCGCCGTTTGCTATTTCATTGTAACACTCGCAAAAACCTTCTCCGCCGTCTGAAAACGGAATTGTTTTTACAGAGTAATTTTTAAAACAACTTTCTATTGCTGTTTTTAATGCATTGCAAACTTCATTTGAAGATAAACTTCCCTTGAAACTGTCAGGTACAATCAATATTTTCATTTATAATTCTCCTTAAAGAGTTCTCAAAATCTGTATCGTTTTGAACACTTCTTTTTTTCGGACCTTTCAGGTGTTTTCCGCTCAATCGCATTTTTTTACTTTGGTGTCTTGTCTCAAGTAAAAGAGAAATGTTGAAATCGTTTATAATCATTCCGTTTTGGTTTAGTACAAACGCTCCTTTTGCAAGAGCCATAGCGGCAAGCCCGTTGTCTTGAGATATTACAATGTCTCCTTTTTCAACCGTGTTTACAAGCGCAAAATCAGCGCTGTCTGCACCTTGAGAAACTGTCACGATTTTTGCGTCAATGTCTTTAAAAATGTGCGATGTATCACAAAAAATTACAGACTCAATTTTGTATTCTTTAGCCATATTTACGGCAAGTTTTGTGACGGGGCAACCGTCTGCGTCTATAAGTATTTTCAAATTTATCACCGACTTTAATATAACACATTTTGAAAAATAAGACAATTGTGTTAAAATAGCGATAGGTGATGAATATGAGAATTTTGATTGTAAGACATGCAGACCCTGACTATGTCAACGACAGTATAACCAAAAAGGGCAAAAAAGAGGCAAAACTTCTTGCAGAAAGGCTCAAAAAAGAAAAAATAGACGCAATCTATTGTTCGCCTCTGGGCAGAGCAAAAAAGACTGCGTCATACACTTTAAATGCGAGGAATGAGTGTGCCGAAACTTTTGAATGGCTCAGAGAATTCGGCAGTAATTTAACTCCTCACGGTTCAAAAATCTGTTGGGACAGAATGCCGTCTGAGTGGACAAAAAATAATGATTTTTACGATGCTGACAAGTGGTACGGTGTGCAGGAATTTCAATACTTCGGAATAACAAAAGAGTACGAATTTGTGAAGAAAGGCTTGTTCGATTTACTGAGCAAATACGGCTATGAAAACAACGGAAAATATTTTAAAGTTAAAAAAGCAAACAAGAAAACAATAGTTTTGTTTTGCCATTTCGGTGTTGAAAGCGTTATTTTGTCGCTTCTTTTCGGAACTTCTGCAATGCCGTTTTTGCATAATTTCTGTGCTTTGCCGAGTTCGGTAACAACCGTCGTTACGGAAGAACGGGAAAGGGGAGTCGCATCATTCAGATGTTTGTCGTTCGGAGACATTTCCCATCTGTATGCAGGCAGTGAAAAGCCGTCTTTTCAGGCAAGGTTTTGCGAAACATACAGCGACTTTACTAAAAGACATTAAATCTGATAAATGCTCTTGCAAATAGTGTTTAATTCTTTGCAGGAGTATTTTTTCTTTTGTAAAATAAATATTTTAGGTTAAATTTAATTTTTCTCTTGACAAATCAAAAAATAATGCTATAATATATAAACACAAGGCAGTTGAGCCTGTTTGCAAAGTTAATATCGCGGGGTGGAGCAGTTGGTAGCTCGTCGGGCTCATAACCCGAAGGTCGAAGGTTCGAGTCCTTCCCCCGCAACCACTGATACAGAACCAAATCTTAACCGATTTGGTTCTTATTTTTTTGCTGTTGTCTAACGGATTGTCTAACACTTTTTTGATATTATTCTGCTATTTTTGCAATTTGCACATATTTTTATTGCATAGACTATTTTTTGATAGTATAATTGTACATATAAGGAGTAAAAATTATGATAACTTTTAATGAAATTAAACACAATGAAGATATAAACACATATATAAGAAAAGCCGACGAGTCTTTGATTAAACTCGGTTTTACAGAGCATTCTTTTGCCCATGTAACGAAAGTTTGTGAAGATACGGCATATATTTTAAAAACTCTCGGCTATGATGAACATTTGATTAATCTTGCTAAAATTGCAGGATATATGCACGATATCGGCAATGTTGTGAACAGGGTTGACCATTCGCAGTCAGGAGCAATTATGACTTTTCGTATTCTTGACAAACTCGGAATGAACGCCGAAGATTTGTCAACGGTTGTAACTGCTATCGGCAATCACGACGAGGGTACAGGTGTGGCTGTCAGTCCTCTCGCGGCTGCTTTGATTTTGGCGGATAAGTCCGATGTTCGCCGTTCGAGAGTCAGAAAAAGCGATATGTCACAGTTTGATATTCACGACAGAGTGAACTATTCTGTTGAGAAATCCGAACTGAAAATCAATCAAGAGAAAACGCTCATCAAACTGAAATTGCATATTGATACAAGAATAAGTCCTGTTATAGACTATCTCGATATTTTTATGAAAAGAATGAAAATGTGCAAAAACGCTGCACAAACTTTGGGACTTGATTTTAAACTGATTGTCAATGAGCAACAATTGATGTGATTTTGATATTTAAAACGAATTATATTATTTTATTAAACCGTTAACGGCGCTACGACTTTCTGCACAATTAAAGAATATTTGTGGGAAACTATATAATGAATAAATCTAAAATTAAGTTTTATGAATTTTATAATCCGAAAAGCAGATTTAAACAAATTGCAGAAATATTGTTATTGCTGTTGGTAACGGTTTGTATATACATATTTATTAAGTTTGCGTTTTTGAGTGCTTTAATTCAAACTCCGACAATTTTATCTGTTGTCGGAAATATTGCATTGCTTTTTATGTTGATTATTGTTTTTTCTCTGTACTTTAAATATACAAAAACTTTAAAAGGTGTTTTTATATATGATGAATATATTGAAATTATTTATGCAATCACTAAGCGTCATATATTTAATATAAAACCTAAAATAAAATATAGTGAAATAACCGAATGTAAAGTAATAGAAAATAACGCATATAACTTTGAAAAGTATAATATACCTGCAAATTTTATTTGCGGTAAGGGAAGAGAATATGTAATGCTGACAACATATAACGAGCAAGAATTCTTTTTTGCAGTCGAAAATCAGAAAGAGTTTGTAAAAGAAATAAATGAAAAACTGCAAAATTTGAGTGTTCAGTAAAGTATGTAAAAAATCATTACAATTTAAAAATGATTTTGCAGACTCGACTGTTTTAGTTGCCACACAATTGGCAGGGGGATAAAATGAAATATTACAAGTTTTACTATAAATCCAAAACTACTGAACGATTGGAAGAGTTTGCGTTTTCAATGATAAATTTTGCAATTCCGTTTATTTTCGCTTTGTTTATATTAATGATATTCGGTCATACATCTTTGTACAGAACTTCATTTTACATAGATTTATTTTATATTTTAATGATATTAAGTGTAGTTATAGGTGTTGTATTGGCTGTAAGATGTAGATTTATGGCTAAGGGTGTATTTCTTTATGATGACCATTTGGATATTGACAGACATTACATTACTAAATTTAAACGCAAAATGAACTATACTATATATTATAAAAATATAATAAGCTGCGAAATAAAAGATTTTGAAAGTATAAAATATGAACATAATAATGACTTTATGGGCGGAATAAATGATTACTATATTGTTATAAAATTAGCAACTATGGAGTCGTTTGTTTTCAGTGTGGAAAACCAAGATGAGTTTATGGAAGAATTAAGCAAAAGAAGAAACAAGATTTATAAAGTTGAAAATGACAGTTAAAAGAGGCGAATATGAGAAAGTTAGATAAGTTGCCGTATGTTATTTGTATGATTTCAATTATAATGATTGTTCTAAATATTGTTCATACAAAATTCGGTACATACATTGTTGATTCAAGGCATATAATTAGAACTTATTTTATTTCAATTTTTTTGCCGACTTTTAATTTGCTGTGTCCGTTATTTTACGGAAAAAACAACATTCAAGGTGTAGTTGTTTGGAAAAGTAAAAATATGACTGCACTTATAGCAGTAGTAGTTTTATGCATTGTCTTTTTACTGATTGTTTGTGCAAATCAAGTGTACTATAAACCCGAATGGATTGAACAACGATGGTCGTGGAGCAACTGTCCGCCTATCCGTTGGGATTTTTGGAATATATTATTTTAGTCGCCGAGTGTTCGGCAGGGGGATAAAATGAAATATCGTTTTGGGTACTCTAACAAGAAAAACAGTGTTGTTGATTTTTTTATTAGTCTAATGATAATTGCTTCATCATGTTTTACAAATTATTTGTATATATTCTGCTTTTTGGTATTTATAAATTTTTTTATTGAACCGCAAGTTTATCCTGCTATGGTATTTTTTGGGGTATTTTACTTTGTAATATCAATAATTATGTTAGTTTGCTATATGGTAAAAGGAAAATATATAAAGATAAAAGATGACTGTATCATAATATACAATTGGGCAGTTTCTTTCATAAGTCATATTATCATTAAACCTGCAAAAAAGATATATTACGATGAAATACAAAGTGTAGAAATCTATATTTACGGAGAAGATAAAACGAAGAAGGACCGTATAGGTGACCATATATTAAACTCAATATGTACAGGTGAAGAGTTTGTGATTTTGAAATGCAAAAACAGGAATGATTATCAAACCAGTTATGCTTTTTGTCTTAAAGATAACGAAAGTTTTAAAAATTTTATAGACTCTAAAATAAGTAATGAACAATAAAATAAAATATAAACCTATGTGAGCAACTAATTTTGTTTAAAAACAATTTGTCCGCCTATCCGTTGGGACTTTTGGAACATATTGTTTTAGTTGCCGAACAGTCGGCAGTGAGATAAAATGAAATATTACGAATTTAGGTATCAATCAAAATCACACAAAATAATTGCAATGCTGATGGATATTGCTGTGGCATTTTTAAGTCCCATTCTTACTGTCGGTTTCTCTGTCGGAATTTGCATTGCAAATGATTTAGATAAATATTGGCCGACTGAACTTTATTTTATTCTTTTCGGCATTTCTGTTCTTGTCGGAATAATATTTGTAATAAAATACTGTACTGCACTTAAAGGCGTTATTTTGTACGATGACCATTTATCAATAGACAGATATGCAATTACAGATTTTCACTATAAACCGAATATTAAAATATACTATAAAGATATAAAATACATATATAACAGTTCTGAACTTATAGGGCTTCATACCATGAAAGCAAGAAAGGGACTGATTTCCGGAGGAGATAAAAGTTATTATATTGAAATTGGTCTAAACGGCGGAAAAGAACTGTATTTTCCCGTAGAAAATCAAGACGAATTTTTTCACGAAGTATTGAAAAAGGTCAATGAATACCGAGAAAAACATAATATAGAAAAGTTGTAGATTTATGTTTGAAAATATTTTTTTGGGGGAGAGATATGAGATATAAATTCAGATACTACAACAAAGGGTTTAAGTTATTAAGCATGATTTTAGCTCCTCTTCAAAATTTTTTCTTTGTTATAGTAATAATAGTACCTATTATTTTAATTGTTATCAGTTTAGTTTTTTGTTTAATAGGTTTAGAGAAACAACTTGACGATTATACTGCACAAATAATTTACAAAATAATTATTACTTTTTCATTTTTGTGTGCAATATCATATTACATTTTTCCAAAAGGAGTTTTTCTTTACGACAAGCGATTGATAATTGCACGGCACACAGTTACATTGAGAAATTGGAAAAGCATAATATTTGTAAAATACGATGATATTGAAAATGTGAACATTAATTTTAAAGATTTGCGTTTTACGAGGTATCACGGTTCGCAGCTTGTTCCTTGCGGAGATGAAGTTTGCAATATAGAATTGACGCTGAAAAACGGCAAAAAGTATTTTTTCAGTACGGAATATCAAGATGATTTTTGCAAGCATCTAAAATCGCTTATCGACAAATACAACGAACAACAAAACGGTTAAAATACAAAATACAGAACTGATTTTGTTGTATATGTTTAGTTGCCGATAATTTCGTGAAATATTATTTTTTGTTTTCAATTTACAATATATTTTGAATAGCGAAAATATATTGTAATGTTTTAATCTGTATGGTAAAATTATCTTACTAAAAAATGAGGAGATTGAAAAATGGAAAAATTCAAAAAATTTGTCAAACCTTTTTTCTCAAAAACAGCCGCATACATATTTTTCATATTTGCTGCGGGCGCATATATGTTTATGAGCAATGCGACATGGACATATTCATGGATAGCCGATTTGTATCCGCTCGGAGAAAAGTTTGTACCTGCGTTTTTGTGTGTAACTGTTGTTTGTATGGTTTTTTCTGCTATACAAATGATTTTACAAATTGTGTTTAAAGAGAAAAAGCCGACCGCTTTAAAAAGAGTGCTTGAAGTTTTATATATGATTTGCGCAGTCTTTTCAGTGATTGCCTTCATTTATACATTAGTGCTTTTATTAGGTCTTGATTCGGGCTATTCTGCCGCAAACATTGCTCGCGGTTTGAGCGCTGTTGTATCCGATTTGTTTTTGTTCGGTTTTGTGTGCGCACTGCCTGTTGCTTTGCTTTTTTGCGACTCTGCAAAAAAGATATGGAAAATAGCAGTTACAGAAATAGTTGTAGCGGCACTTATGGCAACGCCTGTCGTACTCAATCAAACCGTTTCAAGTTCGCAAAACGGCAGTAAAATACCTGTTGTAAATATGCAGTCGGAAAATGCTGTGCTCGGTGCAAAAGTTACCTATGAAAGTCTCAAAAAGGGAGAGAAAGCAGACGCTGAAAACTTGCTGAAAGACAGCGGTTATTGGACTCCTCAGGACCCTGCCCGTATGCCTGAAGATAAAACAAAAGACATTAATAACAGCTATGTTGAAATTGAACTTGCAAAAACAAGTACATTTAACACTGCTTTGATTGAAGAAATAGGCAACGAAGTAGAGTATTTTCGCTTGCAGGCAAAGGTAAATGACGAGTGGAAAACTATATACCAAAGCGAGAAAATTCAGTCAAGTCGTTTGTGCAGTTTCGACCCTGTTACAACAGATGCAGTTCGCCTTTCTATTGACAAGTTCAAGGACAGCGAAACACCTGCAAAAATCAAATCTTTAAGTCTTTACAATGAGCCAAAGCGAGATGCGAGCGAGTTTGAGGTAACTGCATATCAGCGTCTTGACGGAGATGTTCCGACAGAGATTTTAGCAAAAGGCGAAGACTATGTTAAAAATTATGCCCGTTTTTACGATGTTTACAGCACTGTCATTGTTTTCGGCGCTATACATTGGGATGCAAACGGACAAATGAATTTTGGCGACGGCGGAGAAGAGAAGTTTTCTCGTGAACTCAGTGCGCTGAAAGAAATCATATCAAAGCGTTCAAATCAGGAACACGAGGTAAAAGTGATTGTTACAACGCTTGCGGACGGTACATGGCAAGACCTTGAAAACGGTGTGAACAGTTATATGACAGAGCATTGGGAAAGCATTGCCGACCAAACAATCGAATTTGCCGAGAAGTACGATATTGACGGTGTAGATATTGACTGGGAATATCCTCAAACACCAAACGATTGGAAAGTTTTCGACAATTTCATTGCTCGTCTGGATGACGGCATACAAAAAACAAAGCCAAACGCAATTTTGTCCGGCGCTTTGTCATCCGGTGCACTCGGTATGACGGAAGAAACGCTTGACAGGTTCGACCAAATTCAATATATGGCGTACGACGGTCAGGACGAGGACGGCTATCAAAGTTCTTTGCAGCAGGCTCAAGAGGGATTGCAGGCATTTGTTGATAACGGCGCAGATATTAAAAAAATCAATATAGGTATAGCGGCTTACGGCAGACCTGTTAATCTGAGTCCGTATTGGGGCGATTGGCGTACTTTACAGCAGGCAAACTATTGGGACAACAAGTACTACAATGTAGTTACGGGCGACCAATTATATGACGGAACATTTTGTTCTCCTGCTTTGGCGGGCGATAAAACTGCATACGCTTTGTTCAGCGGTGCAGGCGGTGTAATGGTTTTCCGTGTGGCTTGCGACAAAACTATGGATGACCCCAACAGCGTTGCAAGAGGTATTGAAAATACACTTCATCGCTATGCAGAAAATTGGTAATTAAACAGTGAAAAATCTCTCTATTGCAGAAAATGCTTTAGGGAGATTTTTTATTGAAAAATTAAATTATTTATAAAAAATAGTATAATATTTGTTTTTAATTGATTAGTTTTTTGTTTTATGGTAAAATTAACATAAATAAGTAATACTTTTTGCTAATTATGTGCAAGTTTTTATAAATGGGAGAAAGATATGAATTATACAGTTCTTGTAGTAGATGACGAAGAAGACCAAAGACACGCTTTAATACAAAGAGTAGATTGGAAAACGGCAGGTTTTCGTGTGATAGGCGAGGCTGAAAACGGCGTTGAAGCGCTTGAACTTGTTGAAACGCTTGAACCTGACCTTGTGCTGACAGATATTAAAATGCCTATGATGTCAGGACTTGAACTTGCGGCAAGAATAAGAGAAATTCGACCTGCAACTCAGATAGTTATTTTGAGCGGATACGACAGGTTTGAGTATGCGCAGACTGCCATAAAATACAATATAATCAGTTATTTACTGAAACCGATTTCGTCTCGTGAGTTTTCAAACGAACTTTTGAAAATACGGGGCAGAATGGACGAGAGATTTGAAAGTATGACAAAATCTCCGACTGTCAAAGAGGACGAAAATTCAAAAAGACTCGGAAAAACCGAATTTTTACTGCCGTTGATTTTGGGAAATTCTGAAAAGGTTACGGACGAGTCTGTTTTGAAAATGCGTGCAGAAAAACTCGGTTTGATAAACGGTGAAACAAACAATTTTGCGATTTTTGTTTCAAAGTTTAAAAATGCACAAAATAAAAATTGTACAACAAGAGAACACATTTCTTTTGTAAGTGCAATCATTGACAAATATGTTAAAAGTGAAAGTTTCTTTGTTTCGGGCAGAATTGTAACTTTTGCTGTAAGTAAAGAGAATGATATTTCTTCTGCTTTGGGTTTGCCTGTTCTTGAGATTGTGCAGTCTGCAAAACGAGTTTTACAACAAACTTGTACAATAGGTGTCAGCAGAGAGTTCAAAGATTTTTCCGATTGTTCAAACGCGTATTTTCAGGCAGTTACGGCAAGACGATACACTGCAGACGGAACGAGTGATGTTCGTTTTATCGACGACCAGGAACACGATTCGGAGTTTGAGTTTGAGTATGTTGAAAAGTCTGTTTTCAAACTTGAGCAGTTGCTGAAAGTCGGCACAAAAGAAGATTTGCAAGATTTTTTGAAAAGTTTGTACGAGTCAAAAAACAAAGAAAGCGCCGATTTCCTCATAATACAAATCCTCGCAACTGTTTACAGAACTGTTAGCGCAGTTTCGGACAAACCTGCTTTGACGGAACTTGTTTCATCAAACCCGATTTACGCAAAAACGGCTTTTTACGACAGCGAAAAAAATATGCGCTCCGATTTGACAAATCTTTGTTTCAACGCTATGGACATTATTTCAAAAAGCAGAAAAAGAGACACTGAGATTTTGTGCGACAAAGTTCTTCAGATTATAGACGAAGAGTACGGCAAGGACGATTTGTCTTTGACAGGCGTAAGCACGCGTTTAGCGGTAAGTCCGAACTATTTGAGTGCGCTCATCAAAAAGACAAAAAAGAAAAATTTTGTTGCGCTTGTAACGGAAAGAAGAATGAAAGCGGCGTATGATATGCTGACCTGTACTTCTATGAAAATCCACGAAATATCGGAAAAGTGCGGATACAACGACCAACATTATTTTAGTTACTGTTTTAAAAAGTTTTACGGTCGGTCGCCGAATAAAATCAGAGAGGGAAATTTGGAGGTGTAACATTGAAAAAACATAAAAAAAGCATACATCTATCCACCCTCACTATCATTGCAATCAGCGTAACGGTTGTTGCAGCCGTTGCAATATGTATGTTTATGTTTGCGGATGTTTATGATAAAACTCTGCTGAAGAATACTTCCGTCAGTTCCGAACAGTCGGTGCAGCAAACGACTATTGCAGTTGACAATTATCTTGATGAGATGAAACAAAAACTTGCGCAGATAAGCAAAGAAATAGCGCAGTCGGACAGCGCGGAAGATATTGATAATAAAATTTCAATGATAACAAGATTGCAAAGTGATATTTATTCTGTAATGATTTATGATTCAAACGGAAAATTGCTTGCATACGGCTCTGAAAACAGCCGCATAAAAGACAGTGTTGAAAAAAATCTGTCTTTTGACAAAGAATTGTTTGAAAATGCAGATAGTTTTGCCGTTTCTTCTCCGCATGTGCAAAACCTGTTTCAGGAAGAGTATCCGTGGGTTGTAACGATTGCAGTAAAAGAAAAAAATACTTTGTTTGACGGAGATGTCTATATAGCGATAGATTTTAAATTTTCGGAAATTGCAAAGTATATTGACAATGTCGGAATAGGCACCCACGGATATTGCTATATTATAGATAAAAACGGCAATGTTGTATATCATCCTCAGCAGCAACTTTTGTTTTCCGGTTTGAAAGACGAAGATATTGAAAAAGTTTCGTCTTTTTCGGACGGTGTGCATAGTCAGAACAATACTATATATACTTTAAATACGGCGTCGGACGGGAATTGGAGAATTGTCGGCATGAGTTTTATTGACGACTTGGCGGCAGAAAGAACAACTCAAATTTTAAGAGGCGTTTTAATTTCATTTTTTTGCTGTGCCGTTTTAGCATTGCTGACGCTCATTGTTTTTTCAAAAATTGTTACTGCACCCGTAAGACGACTTGTGAAGGCTATGAAATCTTTTGAAAAGTCTGCCGATTCGTTTCGTTACGAAGCAGGTAATGAAAGCGTTGCCGAAATAAAAGTTTTATCCGACTCTTTTGAACATATGGCAAAAATGACAAAGCAGTTGATGGAAAGAGTCAGAAAAGAAGAAATCACTCTGAGAAAAACAGAACTCAAGGCGCTCCAGGCACAAATCAACCCACACTTTTTGTACAATACTCTTGATTCAATTCAGTGGATGTGTGAACAGGGCAAGAATGAAGACGCAGTCGAAATGGTAGGCGCTTTGGCAAAACTTTTCAGAATAAGTATAAGCAGAGGCAAGGAACTTATACCGATTAAAGACGAGATGCGACACGCCGAAAGTTATTTGATTATTCAAAGTTACAGATATAAAAATCAGTTCACCTACGAGTTTTTTATTGACCCTGATTTAGAAGATTGCCTTTGCAATAAAATTACCGTTCAACCGTTGATTGAAAACGCTATATATCACGGTATAGACAGAATGGTGGACGAAGGAAAAATTACAATCAGAGTTCAAAAAGCGGACGATAACGATATTTTTATTGAAATCGAAGACAACGGCGTCGGTATGAGCGAAGAACAGTGCAAGCGAATTCTTGAAAAAGAACACAGTGATTCGAGCGGTATAGGCGTTAAAAATGTAAATGACCGTTTGAAAATTTATTTCGGAGAAAAGTACGGTATAAGCATTAAAAGTGAACTCGACGAAGGTACAACAGTTACTGTCAGAATACCTCAAATCAGAAAGGAGAACGAAAATGAAATTCAAGTATAAGCCGATTTTTGCCGTTCTTCTTTGTGTAGCGATAGTTTTCGGGTGCTGTGCCTGTCATTTGAAAGGAAGCAAAGAAAAAAAGAATATAGCGGTAATTGTCAAGTCAACAACTTCAGATTTTTGGGGCAATGTTGAAAACGGTGTAAATTCAGCCGCAACAGAGTACAATGTATCTGTAACTTTTGAAGGCCCCGACAATGAAGAGGACTACATTACTCAAAATAAAATGATAAAAAAAGCCATAGACAACAATGTTGACGCCATAGTTTTTTCTGCAATAGACTACTATAAGTCAACCGAGTTGATAAATGAGGCAGTGAGAAAAGGAATCAAAGTTGTTACCGTTGACAGCGGCGTTGACTCGAATATGGTAGATATGTTTATCGGCACAGACAACTACCAGGCAGGAAAAATGGCGGCGGAGGCTGCAATAAAAGATTTTGACAGCAACGAAAAAATTTGTGTAGGTATTGTAAACTACAACCAAAGTACAGACAACGGACAGCGAAGAGAAGCAGGTTTCAGAGATTATATAGAGAGTGTTTCAAACGCTGAGATTACTGCTGCTGTAAATGTTGATTCAAATACTACAAGTGCACAGGCGGGTACGGTGTCGCTTTTGCACAAGTATCCTCAAATAAATGTCGTTGTAACATTCAACGAGTGGACAACTCTCGGAGTCGGCAACGCTATCAAACAGTTGTCGCTTGCCGACAGTGTGAAAACGGTCGGTTTTGATACAAATGTCGTTTCAATAGGTATGCTTGAAACAGGCGAGATGGATGTTTTAGTTGTTCAAAACCCGTTTGCTATCGGGTATCTCGGCGTTAAAAATGCAAGCGACTTAATAGACGGTAAAAAAACCGACTCAAAAGTTTACACTTCCGCTACCGTAATAACAAAAGAAAATATGTATGACGCAGATAATCAAAAAATTTTGTTTAGGTTTAAATAAACATTTTTCATTTGCATAAAATAACTCCTTACATTTAATAATAATTATAACATTATATATAATCGGGCTTAATTTCATATATAAAATATTTAACTGATTGTGTATTTTGCAATAATTTATGTTAAGTTTTTTAACATTAAAATGTATTTTTGACAACAAAATATATGGTATTTATTAATATTTGTCGACTTTTTTGTAGGATGTTACAAAAAATCAACCGTTTATTTGTCGATAATAACAGTTTATGTTTTCAATTAAGTTAAAAATTGTACATTTTCAATAAAAAATCACATTCAATAAATTAACTTGCGAGAATATAATTAAGTCAACGGTTGACAAGAGAAAAGTCAATCAAAAATACTATTAAATATAATAGGGAGGAACTAAAAATGAAAATGAAAAAAATAATTGCGTTATGTCTTGCAGTTGTTCTTGCTTTGGGACTTGCAGCTTGCAGCAGCGGTTCAGGTGACGGAGACAACAAGAAAGACAACAAGGGTGAAATCTCTGTATTTTACTACACATTTAGCGACGCTTATATTTCAAGTGTTCGTGCAGCAGTAGATAAAATCTTTGATGATGCAGGCGTAAACTATCAAAACTATGACGCAAACAGTAACCAGACAACTCAGACAGAGCAGGTTCAGACAGCCATTTCAAAAGGCTCAAAAGCACTCATTGTCAATGTAGTTGACACAGGTTCAAACGACGCAGCTCAAACAATCACTGACCTTGCAAAGCAAAATAACATTCCTGTTATTTTCTTCAACCGTTCAGTTGACGAGTCAGTTATTTCAAGCTATGACAAAGCAGTTTTCGTTGGTACAGACTACGAAATGGCAGGTCATATGCAGGGCAAAATGATTGGTGAATACCTTGTTTCTAACTATGACAAAGTAGATTTGAACGGCGACGGTAAAATCAGCTATGTAATGTTCAAAGGTCAGGAAGGCAATATGGAAGCTATTGCTCGTACACAGTTTGGTGTAGAAGACTGTAATAAAGTTCTTACTGATGCAGGCAAACCAAAACTTGAATTCTATGACCCGTCAAACACAAACCTTTACCTTGTTGACCAAAACGGCGCTTGGTCGTCTGCGGCAGCAACCGACTATATGAACACAATCCTTGCAAAGCATAGCACAGCAAACAAAAACATGGTAGAACTCGTTATCGCAAACAACGACGAAATGGCTATCGGTGCTATCTCTGCTCTTCAGGCAGCAGGCTACAATAAAGAAGGCGCTACAACAATTCCGGTATTCGGTGTTGATGCAACAGACCCTGCAAAAGACGCTATCGCAAAAGGTACAATGGTTGGTACAATCAAACAGAATGCAGAAGGTATGGCAAATGTTATCACAACTGTTACAACAAACTTGCTCGAAGGCAAATCAACATTTGAAGGTGTTGAAGCTGACCAAGTAGTAGGAACATGGCGTGTAAACATTCCTTACGAAACCTATACAGGCGAAAAAAAATAATTTAACATTAAATGCAGCTACGCCTTGTGCGTGGCTGCTGTTAAAGTAAAAAACAATTCGGCTCCCTTACCGAATAATTTACACACAAGACAGGAGACGGGTTTGTATGGACAAAAATATAAATAAAAATATCGGTGCCGAAAACAGCAAGGAAGATGAACTTGTTCTTCTGCGAATGGAGAATATAGAAAAAGTTTTCCCGGGTGTTAAAGCACTGGATAAAGTTTCTTTGACAGTTAAAAGAGGAACTGTACATGCGCTGATGGGCGAAAACGGTGCAGGAAAGTCAACTTTAATGAAGTGCCTTTTCGGTGTGTACAATAAAGATGGCGGAAATATTTACCTTGAGGGTAAAGAGATAAATTTTAAGAGTTCAAAAGAGGCTCTTGAAAACGGTGTTGCAATGGTTCACCAGGAATTAAACCAGGCACTTAAAAGAAATGTAATGGACAATATGTGGCTCGGTCGTTTTCCAACGATTGCAAAAGGCATTCCTATTACAAGCGAAAAGAAAATGTACAAGGCTACAAAAGAAATATTTGATGAACTTGAAATTGATGTTGACCCTAAAATGATAATGAGCAAAATGCCGGTTTCACAGCGTCAAATGGTAGAAATTGCAAAAGCAGTTTCGTACAATTCAAAAATAATCGTTTTTGACGAGCCTACTTCATCGCTTACAGAAGAAGAAGTAGAACACCTTTTTAAAATTATAAATATGCTCAGAGACCGTGGATGCGGTATTATTTATATCTCTCACAAAATGGAAGAGATACTTCGTATTTCAGACGAAGTAACTATAATGCGTGACGGTAAATGGATAGCAACAAGGTCGGCAGACAGTTTGACAATGGAAGAAATCATTAAACTGATGGTTGGTCGTGAACTCACAAATCGCTATCCCCCTAAAGACAATGTTATAGGTGATGTGCTTTTAGAAGTAAAAGACCTTTCGGCAGAGTATTCACACTTGAGAGATGTGTCTTTTACAGCAAGAAAAGGCGAAATAATAGGCATTGCGGGTCTTGACGGTTCGGGCAGAACAGAGTTGCTTGAAAATATTTTCGGCGTTGCAACAAGACGAAGCGGTACAATAATGCTTGACGGCAAAGAAACCAGAAACCGCAACGCAAGAGAGTCTATAAAAAACGGCTTTGCATTGCTTACTGAGGAAAGACGCGCTACCGGTATCTTCGGCATTCTCAACATACGGGAAAACGCAGTCATTTCAAGCCTTAAAAAGTATCAGGTAGGACCGTTTTTGAGTAAAAAGAAGATGAAAGAAAGCACAGATTGGTGCATTAAAGCTATGAGAATAAAAACACCTGATCAGGAGACAAAAATCCGTTCTCTTTCAGGCGGTAACCAACAAAAAGTTATTCTCGGTCGCTGGCTTTTGACAGACCCGACTGTTCTTTTGTTAGATGAACCGACTCGCGGTATAGATGTCGGTGCTAAATATGAAATTTATCAGTTAATTATTGACCTTGCAGATAAGGGAAAAACTGTTATTATGGTTTCCTCCGAAATGCCCGAGTTGCTCGGCGTATGCGACCGTATTTTAGTTATGTCAGGTGGTAAACTCGCCGGCGAAGTTGATGCGGCAACTACTACTCAGGAAGAAATCATGGCACTTGCTGCTAAATATGTATAAGAAATGGAGGAAACACAGATATGTCTGAACTTACCGTAAAACAAAAAAACAATTTATCAGGCAAAATTGCTGCTTTCAAAGAAATGAATGCAGCGGACAAGCGCAGAACAATAACTGACTTGTTGTTCAATAACGCTATGTATATTATAATTTTGATTGCTATTGTGTTTATTGCAATTAAGGTGCCGGCTTTCCTTTCGTTGTCATCTGTTGTAAACATAATATCTCTCACAGCTGCAAAATTGCCGATTGCTCTCGGTATCGGCGGTGCGATTGTACTTACAGGTACAGATATTTCGGCAGGCCGTTGTGTTGGTCTCACAGCTTGTATTGCGGCTTCTCTTTTGCAGATGACTTCTTACGCAAACAAAATGTTTCCCGATTTGGGCGTTATCCCGCTTCCGATAGTTTTGCTTTTGGTTATTGCAATCGGTTGTGTAATCGGTTTTGTAAACGGTTTCTTTGTTGCTAAGTTTAAACTTCATCCTTTCATTGTTACACTTTCAACTCAGTTAATCGTATTCGGCGCAGTTCTTATGTACCTTATGATTGGTACAAACAACGGACAAACACTTTCAGGTCTTGACCCTTCATATACAGAAGCAGTCAGAGGCACATTGTTCACAATCGGCGGAGTAGCCGTTCCTAAATATGTTCTTTACTCAGTTATTCTCACAGGTATTATGTGGGTAATTTGGAACAAAACAAAGTTTGGTAAAAATATGTTCGCAGTAGGTTCAAATGAAGAATCTGCAAATGTTTCAGGTGTAAATGTATTTTGGACAATCGTTTTAGTATTTGTACTTGCAGGCGCAATGTACGGTATTACAGGTTTCATTGAAGGCGCTCGTATTGCTTCTTGTTCAGCAAATACAGGTCTCAACTATGAGTGCGACGCTATCGCAGCCTGCGTTATCGGCGGTGTATCATTTGTCGGCGGTACAGGTAAAATCAGCGGTATCGTAATCGGCGTATTGCTTCTCCAAATCATATTTGTAGGACTTAACTTCCTTTCAGTTGACGCAAATATGCTCTATATCATTAAAGGTCTTATCATTCTCGTTGCTTGCGCAATAGATATGCGTAAATACCTTGCTCGTAAATAATCATTTTAAATCAAACTAAAAGAGGTGAAACCGATGGCGGACGAAAAGAAAAACATTACCCCCCTTGATAATGAAAATTCTGCAATGCCCCAAATGCCGATTACAAGAAAACCGGGCGGCTTGTACCGAAATGTTAAAATGTCTGTAAAAACTGCAAACATACTTGTTGCGATAGGCGCAGTTGCACTGCTTTTAACAATGTTCATTCTTGTACAAAACAACGGTTTCACCGTTAAGTTTGACACAGACGGCGGTTCGTATGTGGAAAGTTGTAAGGTAATGCACGGCGAAACAGTACCCGTGCCCGAACAACCTGTTAAAGAGGGCTATGAGTTTAAAGGCTGGTATCTTGACCGTGCTTGTACTCAGAGCTGGGATATTGAAAAAGATACAGTTACTCAAAGTTTTACTTTGTATGCCGGTTGGCAGGAAAAATCACAGACCGTCGATAAATCGGACTGATTGTTTTAAATTTAAAAAAGAAATAATAAAAAATCGACTGCATTCTCCAAATGGCGAATGCAGTCTTTTTGTTTGATATAAATTGTAAATTATTTTTCCGTTTTTTCAGCAAATTTATTTGTGTGGTTATTTGAGGCATTTTTGCACTTCAAAACACTATAAAGTAATATATTCAGCATTGAACTATTCACCGAGATATTCGGAAAATTGCTCGCTTTTGACTTTCTCGTTGTTGTTTTCAACAATTCTGTCAACAAAGGAGAGCGGATGCTTTCTCTTTTTCAGGTCTTCTGTGTACTTCATTGAAACTGCAATGAAAATGAGGAAAATATACGGCATTCCGAGATTTGTTTCAAGAAGTGAATTGATAATCATAGGAGCAAGTTTTTCAGCCGCAGAGCCAAGCGCTGCGCTTCGTATTCCGCCGAGGAAAAGACCTGCTTCCCAACCGAATTGTACAAGAATACCGATTGCGAGTAACCACGGCATATTGATTTGTTCTTTTCTCTTTTTGTGAGATATGTTCCAAATTATAATTCCTAAATATCCTACAAAAAGGATAATTGCCATGTATCCGTGATATGCGCCTGTTGTTCTTTGAATTGTGATTAGATTTTCTCCTGTGCCGAATGTTTTTGTTATGAGAGGACAACAAAGCCACCAGCCCAAAATCAGCGTTGTCCATTCAAAAAGATGTTTGTCTTTTGAAATCCACAGCCATATCCAAACAAAGTTTGTAAAGCCGTAACTCATTGACATCCAAAGCAGTACCCAAAACAGATTGTACCCTTCCGAGATACTTCTTGAGTGAGTAAGCAGGTGGAAAATTCCGTAATCTACAATTTGATAAAGAACACCTGCCAACAATCCTACAATGACTGTTGCGTACTTCTTTTTGTAAAGTAAAAGACCGGCAAAAACTACAAGAAATCCGATGTCAAGCCACATATACAGTGGGTCGAATACTCGTTGGGCAACAACTTCCATTCCCACAATAACACCCCCGTTAATTTGAATTTTTAAGTTGCTATTTGCCAATTTCAGTATAGTTCAGAAAAAAAGTAATGTCAATGTAATTAATAGACAATAAATTTAGCGTGAGTTTGGCACATTTTACAATTAAAAAATTAAAAAGACAGGCATACTTTTTCGTTTGTGCCTGTCTTTTTTACTGTTTATTCTATATTCGGTTTAAATATTCGCAAACTTTTGTGGCAGAAACAGCGCCGTCAGCGGCGGCAGTTGCAAGTTGTCTGACATTTTTTGTTCTGCAATCGCCTGCGACAAAAACTCCGTCAATGTTTGTTTCACAGTTTTCGTCGGCTTTTATATAACCGAAATTGTCTGTCTCTACCGTGTTTTTGAACTCGGCAGTGTTCGGCATCTGACCGACAGCAACAAATATGCCGTCAACCGAGAGAGTTGTTTTTTCATTTGAAATTTTATTCAAAATATCTATACTCTCTATTGAGTTTTCTCCGTTCAATTTTTCTGCAACAGAGTCTAAAACAAAGACAACATTTTCTTTTTCTTGAAGTCTGTTTACAAGTGTTTGCTCTCCTCGAAATTCTTTTCTGCGATGAACAAGGTAAACTTTTTTGCATATATTGGACAGATATGACGCGTCTTCAAGAGCAGTGTTTCCTCCGCCGATAACTGCAACCGTTTTGCCTTTGTAGAACATTCCGTCACAGGTTGCACAGTAGGAAATTCCTTTGCCGATGAAATCTTTTTCATTCTCCAAACCGAGAGGTCGGTTTGAAGCGCCTGTCGCTATGATGATGCCGTCGCATTCGTAGGTGTTTTCGGCGGTGATAACTTTTTTCGGAGAACCGTTTTTTATTTCCAAAACCTTTTCATTTGAAAACTCTGCGTTTAATTTTTCTGCCTGAGTTTTTAAATTCATTGCAAATTCAAAACCTGAAATGTTTTCGATTGCAGGGTAGTTTTCAATTTTCTGAGTATTAATGATTTGACCGCCGTAAAACTCACTTTCTAAAACAAGCGCCTGCTTTCCTGCCCGTCGGCAGTATATTGCGGCAGTCAGTCCTGCCGTTCCGCCTCCGATTATGACTATTTCTTTTTTTAAAATACCCATAATATTATGCTTCTCCTAAAAATTGAAGAATGTTTGATTTCGGCATAAATCCTGAAATTCTGTCAACTTCTTCGCCGTTTTTTATGATAACTAAAGTCGGTATAGATTTGATGTCAAATTTTGTTGCAAGTTCGTTTTCTTCGTCAACATTTATTTTAACAAATTTGAAGTCGTCTTTTTCGTTTGCAATTTCGTCAATTACAGGCGCAAGCATTTTACAGGGACCGCACCAGGAAGCCCAAAAGTCAACCAATACAGGTCTTTGAGAGTTGATAACTTCTTCCGTAAAATTGTCTATACTAATATTTAATGGTTTCATAATATTTTCTCCTTTGTTTTGTATTAAAATATTTATATATTTTTAAGTACACTATGTTCAATATGTACTATGTTTATAGTTTACCACATAATTGTTAAAAATTCTACTTTTTTATTTTAACTTGCTACATTTTTAAATTTATTGTATAATTTCATTGTTTAATAAAGAAAGGATTTTTGTATGGATATTATTTCACAAATTGCAAAAGAATTTTCAGTAAATGAAAAGAAACTTGAAGCAACTGTTAAATTGATTGACGAGGGCAATACAATTCCGTTCATTGCCCGCTATCGAAAAGAAGTTACAGGTTCGCTTGACGACCAAATTTTGAGAGAGATTAACGACAGGCTTGCCTATTTGAGAAATCTTGAAGAACAAAAGCAAAAAGTTTTTGCTTCAATCGAAGAACAGGGACAAATGACAGACGAGTTGGCAAACGCTCTTGAAAGTGCGTCAACTTTAACGGAGATTGAAGATATATACAGACCGTACAGACCGAAAAGAAAGACCAGAGCTTCCGTTGCAAAAGCAAAAGGTTTGCAGGGCTTGGCAGATTTTATATATGAACAGGCTAAAAATTGCGGTTCGGTTTATGAAGAAGCAGAAAAATATTTAAACGAAGAAGTTGAAACCGTTGAGGACGCGATAAACGGTGCAAAAGACATTATTGCAGAGTTTATTTCCGACGATGCAAACGGCAGAAAGAGAATTCGCTATTCGTGCAAACGAAACGGTGTGATTGTGAGTGAAAAGGCACAAGACGATTTGGGCGTATATGAAATGTATGCCGAATACAGCGAGCCTGTTTCAAAAATTGCCCATCACAGAGTTCTTGCGCTCAATCGAGGAGAAAAAGAAGGCTTTTTAAAAGTCAGTTTGAATTTTGACAAGGAAAACGCCATCGCTATTTTGCAACAACTTCATATCAAAGGTACGGGCAAGTGCTCCGATATTGTTGCAGAGGCTGTTGAAGATTCGTATTCCAGACTCATTTTTCCGAGTATCGAAAGGGAAATACGAAACGAACTTACAGACTTGGCAAGTGAAAGCGCCATTAAAGTTTTTTCAGGAAATACAAGACAACTTTTGATGCAGCCTCCTGTGAAAGGCAATGTTACAATAGGTCTTGACCCCGGTTACAGAACGGGTTGTAAAGTTGCCGTTGTAGATGAAAACGGAAATGTTCTTGATACTTCCGTTATTTATTGCGCACCTCCTCACAATAAAGTGGCAGAGGCTAAAAAAATAATTGCAGATTTAGTTAAAAAGTACAATGTAAAAATGTTTGCTATAGGTAACGGTACGGCGTCTCACGAAACAGAAGTTTTTGCCGCCGATTTGATTAAAGAATTGGACAGAGGCATTACTTATATGGTTGTCAGCGAAGCGGGAGCATCCGTGTACTCTGCGTCTAAACTTGCGGCAGAAGAATTCCCTGAATATGATGTTTCTCTGCGTTCTGCCGTATCTATTGCAAGAAGATTGCAGGACCCTCTTGCAGAACTTGTAAAAATAGACCCTAAAGCTATCGGAGTCGGTCAATATCAACACGATATGCCTCAAAAAGAACTCAACGGCGCGCTCGACGGAGTTGTGGAAGACTGCGTAAACTCTGTCGGTGTAGATTTGAACACCGCTTCTGCACAACTTCTCTCAAGAGTAGCAGGAATTTCAACCGCCGTTGCAAAAAATATTGTAGATTTCAGAAAAGAAAACGGAGGTTTTACTTCTCGCTCCGAACTTAAAAAGGTAAAAAAACTCGGACCGAAAGCGTTTGAACAGTGTGCAGGCTTTTTGCGCGTCAGAGAAAGCAAAAATGTGCTTGATTCAACAGCCGTTCATCCTGAAAGTTACGATGTTGCAAAAAAACTTTTGAGTATTTGTTCCGTAAGTGATGAAGATATAAGAAACGGCAATACTTCTGCAATATCGCTCATAGCAAAAACAAACGGAACATCCGCGCTTGCTAAAGAATTGGGCGTCGGAGAGCCGACACTTGTTGATATTATAAAAGAAATTCAAAAACCCGGCAGAGACCCGAGAGATGAACTTCCTCCGCCGATGCTCAGAACAGATATTATGGGTATGGAAGATTTAAAAGAGGGTATGGAACTGAAAGGCACTGTAAGAAATGTTATAGACTTCGGCGCGTTTGTAGATATAGGTGTACATCAGGACGGACTTGTGCACATCTCTCAAATAACGAATAAGTTTATAAAACATCCGTCAGATGTTCTCAAGGTAGGAGACATTGTAACGGTTTGGGTGCTGTCTGTTGATGTGAACAAAAAACGCATCTCTTTAACAATGAAAAACCCGAATAAATAATATAAAAAAGCAGACGAAATGATGTGCAGTAAGGTAACTTCCTAAAATCACATCATTAAGTCTGCTTTTTGCTTAAAAATTACTTGTCAATAATAATATATCCTGTACCTGAATAGTATTTTTGACACATTTGAATTCTTCTTTTGTGTTTTTCTTTTCGCATTTCTTCCTTTTCTTTGCTTTTCTGTCTGTTTTCTTTTATAATGATTACGGATGCAAAAACTACCGCAAAGAGTATAACTTCAAGCGCTATTGAAATTTTTATAAGAAAAAAGTTGTTGTCTAAAAGTAAAACGGGCAGGCTGAAAGTTGCGTAACCTATTGCAAATGAACAAATTGTAAGCAACAATGATTTTAATATTTTTTTGAAATTGTTTTTCATAAAAACTCCTCCTTTGCTCTACAAGTTCATTTTAGCAAAAGGAAAATTTAATTCAATATTGCAGACGGACAGGGTACTTATAATGGTACTTATAAAACAAATGTTTTAAAAAAATATTGACAAAATTCAACAAATTAGTACATTTGTTCTGCTTTGAAAATACTGCTGAAAAACGCGTGTTTTACGCCGATTTTTTAAGTGAAAATATTTTATAAAATAATTAAAAATAATTGTTGACTTTATTATATTAATACTTTATAATACCGTGTTGGAAAGGAATGTGTTTTATGACTGTTCTGTTTAAAGACGCTCTTGTTTATCAAAACAAAGAGTTTAAAAAAATGAATGTTTTAATACGAGGCTCGGTTATTGAAGGCCTTAGTGTTTCCTTTTCTGATATTTATACAACAGATATTAATCGTGTTGTTGATTGTAAGAGCAAATATTTATTGTTGCCGGGTTTTGCAGATGTTCATGTTCATCTTCGAGAGCCCGGTTTTTCTTATAAGGAAACGATTAAAACAGGTACTATGGCAGGCGCAAAGTCGGGCTATACTTTGCTTTGTACAATGCCAAATCTTAAACCGTCACCCGATTGTGCAGAAAATCTTAAAGTTCAGACAGATATTATTAAAAAAGACGCTGTAATAGATGTTTTGCCGTTTGGTACCATCACTAAAAACAGGCTTGGCGTCGGCGAACTTATCAATTTCGATGAAATCAAGGACGATGTTGTCGGTTTTTCCGACGACGGCACGGGTGTGCAAACTGCCGAACTTATGGAAGAGGCAATGAAAAAGTGTGCAAAAATCGGCAAAGTCATTTCTGCGCATTGTGAAGACAATTCTTTGCTTCACGGCGGATATATTCACGACGGAGAATATTGCAGGAAAAACAATCACAAGGGCATTTGCTCCGAGTCGGAGTGGGGACCTATAAAAAGAGATTTAAAGCTTGCTGAAAAAACAGGCTGCCGCTACCATGTTTGCCATATTTCAACAAAAGAGAGTGTTGAACTCATACGAGAGGCAAAGAAAAAAGGCGTAAATGTAACTTGTGAAACAGCACCTCACTATCTTGTGCTTTGCGACGAAGATTTAAAAGACGAAGGCAGATTCAAAATGAACCCGCCATTAAGGTCTTCTGCTGACAGAGACGCTCTGATTGAGGGAATAAAAGACGGCACTGTTGACGCAATAGCAACGGACCACGCTCCGCACAGTGAAGATGAAAAATCAAGAGGTCTGGCAAAAAGTGCAATGGGAGTTGTAGGACTTGAAACTGCGTTCCCTATATTATATACTAAACTTGTAAGAAACGGCATCATATCACTTGAACGGCTTGTTGAATTGATGTGTGTTGCGCCGAGAAAAATTTTCAATCTCAAAGGCGGAGAAATAAAGGCAGGCGAGTCTGCCGATTTGTGCTTGATAGATTTGGAAAAGCAATTTACGGTTGAGCCCGAAAAGTTTTTGAGCAAAGGGCGTTCCACACCGTTTGAAAATATGAAATTACAAGGTGAAAACCTTTTAACTGTATTGAGAGGAGAAATTGTTTATGAAGCCTTATAACAAAAAAATTGTGCTTGAAAACGGGCAGGAATTTTACGGCTATGGTTTCGGTTCGGACCGTGAAGCAGTAAATGAAATTGTTTTCAACACATCTATGGTAGGTTACCAGGAAATTGTTTCAGACCCGAGTTATACCGACCAAATGGTATGTATGACATATCCTTTGATTGGCAACTATGGTATGACAGACGAAGACTACGAAACAAAGATGCCCACTCTCGGCGGACTTATTGTGAGAGAATACAACGATATTCCGTCAAACTTCAGGTACACGAAAACGCTCGGCGAAGTTTTGGATGAGTACAACATTCCGGGTATTTACGGTGTAGATACAAGAAAAATAACAAGAATAATTCGTGATGAGGGCAGTCAGAAAGTCATCATAACAAACGCAGATGTTCCGACAGAAGACGCATTGAAAAAACTCAGAGAGTATCAAATTCCGACCGATATGGTTTCAAGAGTTTCCTGCAAAAAGCGTTGGTATTCGAGAACGCCTAATCATAAGTATGATGTTGTTGCTATCGACTGCGGAATTAAACTCAATATCGTGAGAAAACTCAATGAAAAAGGCTGCAATGTAACAGTTGTACCGTACAACACTTCTGCAGAAGAAATCTTGAAAATGCAGCCCGACGGTCTTTTCCTTTCAAACGGCCCGGGAGACCCCGAAAATGTACAGACGGTCATTGAGGTTGTGCAAAAATTGAAAGGCAAACTTCCTATTTTCGGAATTTGTCTCGGACATCAAATGATTTCTCTTGCTATGGGAGCAAAAACATTTAAAATGAAATTCGGACACAGAGGCGGTAACCACCCTGTAAAAAATCTTCAAACAGGCAAGATAGAAATCACTTCTCAAAACCACAGCTATGCGGTAGATTCAAAGTCTGTTGAAGATACAGAACTTGAAATTACACATATCAATTTGCTTGACAAAACTGCAGAAGGTGTTGAGTGTAAAAAATACAAAATGTTCTCAGTGCAATACCACCCTGAAAGCGCACCGGGACCGCAGGACAGTTCATATTTGTTTGACAAATTTATTGATTTGATGAAAAAGGAGGAAGCGTAAGTGCCGAAAAGAACAGATATTCATAAAGTACTTGTAATAGGCTCAGGTCCTATCGTAATAGGACAGGCTGCCGAATTTGACTACGCGGGAACACAGGCTTGCCTTGCCCTTCGCGAAGAAGGCTATGAGGTTGTGCTTATCAACTCTAACCCTGCAACAATTATGACAGACACAGACATTGCCGACAAGGTTTATATGGAACCCTTGAATTTGGAATATGTCGCAAGAATCATCCGCCACGAAAGACCTGACGCAATTGTTCCCGGTCTCGGCGGTCAAACGGGACTTAACCTTGCAGTTCAACTTGCTAAAAAAGGCATTTTGCAGGAATGCCAGGTTGAAATTCTCGGCACTTCTTTTGAAAGTATTGAAAGAGCAGAAGACCGCGAACTTTTCAAAGAACTTTGCGAAAGTTTGGGTGAACCTGTACTTCCTTCTGAAATTGCAAATACTCTTGAAGAGGGACTCAAAGCGGCAGCAGAAATCGGCTATCCTGTTGTTTTAAGACCTGCCTATACTTTGGGCGGTACAGGCGGCGGTTTTGCCGACGATGAAGAAGAGTGCAGAGAAATGCTTAAAAATGCTCTTGCTTTGTCTCCTGTTCATCAAGTTCTTGTAGAAAAAAGTATCAAGGGCTATAAAGAAGTTGAGTATGAAGTAATGCGTGATGCTAACGATACGGCAATCACCATTTGTAATATGGAAAATATCGACCCCGTCGGCGTTCATACAGGCGACTCAATAGTTGTTGCTCCGAGCCAAACTCTTACAAACAAAGAGTACCACATGCTTCGCGATTCTGCTTTGAAAATCATCAGAGAACTCAAAATTGAGGGTGGCTGTAATGTTCAGTTTGCGCTTGATCCGCACAGTTTTCAATATTATCTTATTGAAGTTAACCCTCGTGTATCCCGTTCTTCTGCGCTTGCATCAAAGGCTTCGGGTTACCCGATAGCAAGAGTTTCTGCAAAAATCGCAGTAGGTCTTCATCTTGATGAAATCGAACTTGCAAATACTCCTGCATCGTTTGAACCTGCTCTTGACTATGTTGTTACAAAAGTTGCGCGTTTCCCGTTCGATAAATTCTCGGACGCTAACAATTCGCTCAATACTCAAATGAAAGCAACGGGCGAAGTAATGAGTATCGGCAGAACGATGGAAGAAAGTTTGCTCAAGGCAATCAGAAGTTTGGAAACAGGCGTTTGCCATATTTACAACAAAAAATTTGACGATTGGTCAATAGAATCTTTGCTTGAGTATATTCATACTCCTACTGACGACAGAATTCATGCTATCGCGCAGTTAATTCGTTTTGGGTGCGACTTAAACCTTATCTACAACTCAACAAAAATAGATATGTTCTTCCTTGAGAAGATTAGAAACATTGTTGACTTTGAAACAATAATAAAAGAAAATAAAAACAATGTTGAAATTTTAAAAGACGCCAAAAAGATGGGCGTTTCGGACGAATTTATAGGTATGTTGTGGGGCATGAGTGCGTCGGATGTTTTCTTGATGAGAAAAGAAAACAATATTTTCCCTGTATATAAAATGATAGATACCTGCGCTTCCGAATTTGACTCCTATGTACCGTATTTTTACTCTACCTATGAAGATGAAAACGAAAGTATAGTTTCGGATAAAAAGAAAATCATTGTTCTCGGCTCGGGTCCTATCAGAATAGGTCAGGGCGTAGAGTTCGACTATTCTACCGTTCACGCAATTTGGTCTATCAGAAATGCAGGCTATGAAGCAATCATCATCAACAACAACCCCGAAACAGTTTCAACCGACTATACAACTTCGGATAAACTCTATTTCGAGCCCCTTACTGTTGAAGATGTAATGAATGTTATTGAACTTGAAAAACCACAGGGCATAGTTGTATCTCTCGGCGGTCAGACTGCAATCAACCTCGCTCCTCCTCTTGACGCTCTCGGTGTGCCGATTATCGGTACGGATGTTGCTGCTATCGACAAGGCAGAGAACAGAGACAGTTTTGAAAAGATTATGACTGAACTCGGCATTCCGCAACCGACAGGACAGGCAGTTACGGATATTGAAGAGGGCGTAAAAGTAGCTGACTCAATCGGCTATCCCGTATTGGTAAGACCTTCATTCGTTCTCGGCGGCCGTGCAATGCAGATTGTTGCAAACGAAGAAAGCCTTCGCCACTACTTGCAGACGGCAGTTGAAATCAATACAGAACAACCTGTTCTTGTAGATAAATATATAATGGGCAAGGAACTTGAAGTTGACGCTATTTGCGACGGAGAAAATGTTTTCGTGCCGGGCATTATGGAGCATGTTGAGAGAACAGGCGTTCACTCGGGCGACTCAATTTCCGTTTATCCGACATTCAGCGTTTCTCAGGCTGTTAAAGATAAAATTCTTGACTATACCGTTAAACTCGGTAAAGCAATCGGTATTGTAGGTCTGTATAACATTCAGTTTATAGCAGACGATGACGACAATGTTTTTGTAATCGAAGTAAACCCTCGTTCTTCAAGAACAGTTCCTTTCCTGAGTAAAGCAACAAGCGTGAGAATGGCAGATATTGCAACAAAAGTTATTCTCGGTCATTCGCTCAAAGAACAGGGCATTACCGAAGTGTATAAAGAAGAAAAGAAAAGATGGTATGTTAAAGCACCTGCTTTCAGTTTCTCTAAACTCAAAGGTATGGACACATATTTAAGCCCTGAAATGAAATCGACAGGCGAGGCAATAGGCTACGACAAGAGTCTTAAAAGAGCACTTTACAAGGCGCTTCAGTCGTCGGGACTCAATGTTTCCAACTACGGCACCGTTCTTGTAACTATCGCAGACGCAGACAAGGCAAACGCGCTTGAACTTGTACAGCGTTTCTATGACCTCGGTTTCAACATTGAGGCAACAAGCGGTACTGCAAAGTATCTTAAAGAACACGGCATTAAAACAAGGGTGCGCAAAAAACTTACAGAAAACGGAAGTGACGAAATTCTTGTTGCGCTTCGTCAGGGACATATCTCGTATGTAATCAATACTATTGATGTAAGCCACGGCGACAGCCATTCGGACGGTTCGGAAATCAGACGCGCGGCGGTTGAAAACAATGTTACAATGTTTACATCGCTTGACACGGTTCGTGTGCTTCTTGATGTTCTTGAGGATATTACAATCGGTGTTTCAACAATAGATTCTGAATAATTGAGGAAGTTTGTATGTATAAACAAAATTTCTATACAATAGAAGAAAATGTAAAAATCGCAAAAGATGTTTATAAAATGATTTTAAAAGGCGATACACAGTATATAACAGCAAGCGGTCAGTTTATAAATATCAAAATCGAGTCAAAATATTTGCGTCGTCCAATCTCTGTCTGCGACTATGATGATGAAACAATAACCATCATTTACAAGGTTGTCGGAGAGGGCACGGAAATAATGAAAAATATGCCAAAAGGCACAGTTTTAGATGTTTTGACAGGTCTCGGAAACGGATACACCATTAAAACCGATTGCAAAAAACCTCTTGTAATCGGCGGAGGTGTAGGCGTTCCGCCGTTATATAATCTTGTTAAAAATCTTGTTAAACTCGGTCAAAAGCCACAAGTTATTCTTGGTTTTAATACTAAAGACGAAGTCTTTTATGAAGAAGAGTTCAGGAAACTCGGAGCAAATGTTACAGTTGCAACTGTTGACGGCAGTGTGGGAGTAAAAGGCTTTGTTACAGACGCTTTTCCGACAGATTACGACTATTTCTATACTTGCGGACCTATGCCGATGTTCAATGCGATAGAAAAGACTGTCAAAACTTCGGGACAGTACAGTTTTGAAGAAAAAATGGGATGCGGTTTCGGCGCTTGTATGGGCTGCTCGTGTAAAACAAAATACGGCAGTAAAAGAATTTGCAAAGACGGTCCCGTACTTGAAAGGGAGGAAATAGTATGGTAGATTTAAGCGTTGAACTTTGCGGACTTAAACTTGACAATCCTATTATTCCCGCAAGCGGAACATTCGGCTACGGCAATGAGTTTAAAGATTTTTATGATATAAATATTTTAGGCTCGTTCAGTTTCAAAGGCACAACAAAAGACGCTCGTTTCGGTAACCCGACTCCCCGTATCGCAGAGTGCGACTGCGGAATGATAAATGCTGTCGGTTTGCAAAACCCGGGCGTAGAAAAAGTTGTTTCGGAAGAATTGCCGAATTTGAAAAAGTTTTTTCATAAAAAAGTCATTGCAAATGTTTCGGGCTTTTCTGTTGAAGACTACGCATATACCTGTGAAGTTCTTGACAAAGAAGAGCAAGTCGGAATACTTGAAGTAAATGTAAGCTGTCCTAATGTCCACGGCGGCGGTATGAGTTTCGGTACTTCACCGGAATGTGCGGCAGAGGTTACAAGAGCAGTTAAAAAGGTTACAACAAAACCTGTTTTCATTAAATTAAGTCCGAATGTAACAGATATAGTTTCAATCGCAAAGGCTTGTGAAGAAGCAGGAGCAGACGGTATTTGCCTGATAAATACAATGCTCGGAATGAGGATAGACCTTAAAAAGCGTCAAAGCATCATTGCGAACAAAATGGGCGGATTTTCGGGCAACGCTATTTTCCCCGTCGCTGTCAGAATGGTTTATCAGGTGTCGAAAGCGTGCAGTATTCCCGTAATGGGATGCGGTGGTGTTTCAACTGCAAAACAGGTAATTGAGATGATGATGGCGGGCGCAACGGCAGTCCAAGTCGGAGCTGCAAATTTGGTTGACCCGTACGCCTGCAAAAACATTATCGAAACTCTGCCGAGTGAAATGGAAAAATTAGGAATAGAAAAATTAAGTGATATTATAGGAGTGGTTGACTGATGGGTAAAGATGTTATTATTGCCTGCGATTTTTCAAATAAAGAAAAAACATTTGAATTCCTCGATAAATTTAAAGATAAAAAACCTTTTGTGAAAATAGGTATGGAACTTTTTTACGCAGAAGGTCCGTCAATTGTTCGTGAAATTAAAAAAAGAGGTCATAAAATCTTTTTAGATTTGAAACTTCACGATATTCCGAATACAGTCAAAAAAAGTATGTCTGTACTTTCTCAGCTCGATGTTGATATGACAAATCTCCACGCAGCAGGAACTATTGATATGATGAAAGCCGCTGTCGAAGGTTTGACCAGAGAGGACGGAACAAGACCTATTTTAATAGCAGTTACGCAACTTACTTCTACAAGTGAAGAGAGAATGCAAAACGAACTTTTGATAAATGCAACTATAAACGATACAATCAAAAAATATGCTCAAAATGCAAAAATCGCAGGACTTGACGGCGTTGTTTGTTCGCCTTTGGAGGCGTCGCTCGTAAAAGACGAATGCGGAAAAGAGTTTTTGACAGTTACACCCGGTGTTAGATTTGCAGACGGAGAGGTAGGCGACCAGGTTCGTGTTACAACTCCTGCAAAAGCAAAAGAAATAGGTTCCGATTACATTGTTGTAGGCAGACCTATTACTGCTGCCGAAAACCCTGTTAAAGCATATGAAAGATGCTGCAAAGAGTTTATAGGCTGATTTCAGTCTGTATCCTGAGTTTATATATTATTTTGAATTATAGGAGGACTTTATATGAGTTTAGAAAAGACAATAGCAAAAGATTTGCTTTCAATTAAGGCAGTTTTCCTGAAACCTGCCGACCCGTTCACATGGGCTTCGGGAATTAAAAGTCCTATTTATTGCGACAACAGGCTTACTTTGAGTTTCCCGAATGTCAGAGAAGATGTTGAAAACGGTCTTGCTCAGACAGTAAAAGAAAAGTTTCCCGAAGCCGAAGTGCTTATGGGTACTTCAACGGCAGGAATTGCGCACGCTGCCATTACTGCTACTATTCTCGGTTTGCCTATGGGCTATGTTCGTTCGGGACACAAAGACCACGGCAGACAAAATCAAATAGAGGGTAAAATTGAAAAGGGTCAAAAAGTTGTAGTAATAGAAGACCTCATTTCGACAGGCGGTTCTGTTATAGAAGTTGTAGATGTTCTTCGTGAAGCAGGCGCTGATGTTCTCGGTATTGTTTCTATTTTTACTTACGGTTTGCAAAAAGGCATAGACCGTCTCAAAGAAGCAAATGTAGTAAACTACAGCCTTTCAAATTTTGACGCTCTTTCGGAAACTGCTGCCGAAGAAGGCTATATCAGTGAAAGCGATATTAAAAAATTGAAGGCTTTTCAGCAAAACCCTTCCGACCCTTCTTGGATGACTTTATAATTCGAGGTGTTTTCAATGCGACATTTTCTTGATACAACAGATTTTACGGTTGAAGAAATTGACAGTGTCATTTCTCTTGCACTTGATATAATTGACAACAGAGAAAAATACAGTGAAATTTGCAAAGGCAAAAAACTTGCAACTCTGTTTTTTGAACCGAGTACACGCACAAGATTGAGTTTTGAGGCCGCAATGCTTGAACTCGGCGGTTCTGTTCTGGGTTTTTCCGAAGCGTCAAGTTCTTCGGCATCAAAAGGAGAAACTGTTTCCGATACAATACGCGTTGTTTCCTGCTATGCTGATATAATCGCCATGCGCCATCCTCTTGAGGGTGCGCCTCGTGTGGCTTCTTTAAAATCAGATTGTCCTATCATAAACGCAGGAGACGGCGGACACAGTCATCCTACTCAAACTATGACAGACCTTTTGACTATAAAGAGGGAAAAGGGCAGATTGAACAACCTGACTGTCGGACTTTGCGGAGATTTAAAATTCGGCAGAACGGTGCATAGTTTGATTAAAGCGTTGTCAAGATATACGGGAATTAAATTTGTTCTCATTTCTCCCGAAGAACTTGCCGTTCCTGAATATATCACAAAAGATATTCTTGATAAAAATTCAATAGAATATGTCGAAACGGATAAAATGGAAGATGTGATGAGCGAACTCGATATTTTGTATATGACTCGTGTTCAAAGAGAACGATTTTTCTCGGAAGATGAATATCTAAAGCACAAAGACGCTTTTATTTTAGACCTTGAAAAGTTAAAGGACGCTAAGCCTGACCTCACAATAATGCACCCTCTTCCTCGTGTAAATGAAATTGCGACAGAGGTTGACGACGACCCGAGAGCGAAGTATTTTGAGCAAGTTAAAAACGGCAAGTTTGTCAGGGAAGCAATCATTATCACACTTTTGAAATGGGGAGGCATTATAAATGAAGATTGACGAACTAAAAGACGGTATAGTTTTAGACCATATTAAAGCAGGACTGGGTATGGAAATTTATAATGTCTTGAATTTGAGTGAGTTTGACGGTCAGGTTGTGCTTATACAAAATGCAAAGTCAAAGTTGATGGGGAAAAAAGATGTTCTTAAAATCGAGGGCGGTTTTGATAATATCGACTTGAATAAAATTGCGTATATTGATGCAAATCTGACTGTAAATATAATTAAAAACGGTGAACTTGCAAAAAAAACAAAAATTTCTTTGCCGAAAAATTTAAAAGGCGTAATTCACTGTGAAAATCCAAATTGTATTACAAATCATGAAAATGTAGAAAGCACTTTTGTTTTGACCGATGAAAGTACGGGTACTTACCGTTGCCTTTATTGTGAAACAACTGCTTAAGGTGAACGAATGACAAAGGCACAGCTTGTAGAAAGAAGTTTAATAACTAAATACAGAAAAAGTATATGGAATAGGTTTGTAGGCGCTGTTAAAGACTATGAACTGATTAAACCGGGCGATAAAATTGCGGTTTGCATCAGCGGTGGAAAAGACTCGGCTTTGATGTCAGTGCTTTTTTCTCACTTGAAAAAGTACAGTGATTTTGAGTTTGATGTTGAGTATTTGTGTATGGACCCCGGCTATGCGGAAAAAAACAGACAACTCATAGAAAACAATATGAAAACGCTTGAAATCGACGCAAAGTTTTTTGAGTCAAATATTTTCAATGCGGTTGAAAATGTAGAAGACAGTCCGTGCTATCTTTGTGCAAGAATGAGACGCGGCTATCTTTACGACAATGCAAAAAAACTCGGATGCAACAAAATTGCTTTGGGACACCATTTTGACGATGTTATAGAAACAATTTTAATGAGTATGTTTTACGGCGCAGAAATGAAAACTATGATGCCGAAATTGCACTCGACAAATTTTGATGGTATGGAACTCATACGCCCGTTGTATCTTGTTAAAGAGCAAGATATCATATCTTGGAAAAATTACAATGAACTTCAGTTTTTGCAGTGTGCCTGCAAATTTACGCAGGATGTAGCCGATGAATATCACGATTCAAAAAGACTTGAAATGAAAAATCTTGTTTCGTCTTTGAGAAAAGTAAATCCGCAGATTGATATTAATATTTTCCGAAGTGTTGAAAATGTAAATATAGGACAAATAATCGCTTGGAAAAAAGACGGTAAAAAGACAAGTTTTTTAGATGAATATGACAAATAAAAAAACAGACTTGAGAAGCAATATTGCAACTCGAGTCTGTTTCTTTTTTTATTTCATTGAGTCTATAATTCTTTGCGCTTGTTTGTATGTTTCTTCAATATCAATAGTTTTAAATTCTCCGTCTTGATACAGAATTTTTCCTGCAACCATAGTCATTTTTACATTTTCTTTTGAACCTGAATAAACAATGTTTTTAGATATATTGTTTATAGGCTGCATATTAGGTCTGTGCATATCAATCACAATCAAATCGGCTTGTTTTCCGACCTCAATTACATCGCAGTCTGCAAGTCCCATACTTTTTGCCGAGCCTATTGTTGCAGAGTAAAGAATTTTGTTTGCATCAGGCACGGAAGCGTCATTGAGAGAAATTTTTTGCATTGCCGCAATTAAAAACATTTCTCTGAACATATCAAGACAGTTGTTTGAAGCAGGACCGTCCGTTCCGATTGCTACATTTATGTTCTTGTCAAACATTTTTTGAACGGGTGCAATTCCGCTTGCAAGTTTGCAGTTTGAGCCTGCATTGATGATTGCCCAAATATTTTTGTCTTTATATATTTCGAGGTCATCGTCGTTTACCCAAACACTGTGGTAAGCGCCTCCGCCGTAGTTCCAAATTCCCAAATCGTTAAATAACTGAGTTGGTGTTTTGCCGTATTTTTTTACACATTCTTCCGTTTCGGACTTTGTTTCGCTTGAATGCATATAAACGGGTGCTTTGTATTTTTCGGCAAGTTTTGCGACGCCTTCCATTTTATCTTTTGAAGTTGTGTATTCTGCGTGAAAACCGAGTTTATAGGATATTAAGTTGTCGCAGTTGTTGAATTTGTTGTAAAATTCTTCGAGTTCTTCTACACTGCCTTTAAAATCATTTAAGCCACAGGTCAAAACGCTCCTGAAACCGCACTCTATACTTGCTTTTACCATATTTTCCGGGAAATAGTACATATCAAAGCAAGCAGAAATTCCGCTTGTAAGATACTCTGCAAATGCAAGTTTCGACAGATGATATATGTCGTCTGCCGTCAGTTTTGACTCAAGCGGAAATACTCTTTTGTAAAGCCAGTCGTTAAGAGGCAAGTCATCGGCATACGAGCGTAAAAAAGTCATTGCGCTGTGCGTGTGTGCGTTTTTAAATGACGGCATAAGAAGATTGCCGTTCAAATTTATTTCTTCATCGGCAACTAAGTTATCATTTTTTCCTATGTGAAAAATTTTATCGTCTTTTACCCAAACTTCATCGTTTGAGATTTCAAAATCGTTTTTCAGTGTGAGAACTTTTCCGTTGTAAAATCTAATCATTTGTATAACCTCTTCAAGTTTTCTTCAAACGGCGCTGTTACAATTCCTTTTTCGGTGATTATTGCAGTTATAAGTTCGTGGTCGGTAACATCAAAAGCAGGATTGTAGCATTTCGTCTCTTTAAGTGCAACGGGCTTTTCAAAAAACATTTCTTTAATTTCGTCTGCGTCGCGCTCTTCAATCACTATATCGTCTCCGCTTTTGCAGTTGAAATCAATGGTGGAATACGGTCCGAGTACATAGAACGGAATATTGTAGTATTTTGCAAGTACGGCAACTGAACTTGTACCGATTTTATTTGCTATGTCGCCGTTTGCGGCAATTCTGTCTGTACCTACAAGAACAGCGTCTATCATACCTTTTTTCATAAGAAGTCCTGCCATATTGTCGCAGATAAGCGTTACATCAACGCCAGCCTTTTGCAGTTCATAACTTGTCAGTCTCGCACCCTGAAGTAAAGGTCTTGTTTCATCGCTGAAAACTTTGAAATTGAACCCTTTTTCTTTTCCGAGTAAAATGGGACCTAAACCTGTTCCGTATTTAGATGTTGCAAGAGCACCTGCATTGCAGTGTGTTAAAAGTGAATTGCCGTCTTTTAAAAGAGAAAGTCCGTATTCGCTGATTTTTCGGCACATTTCAATATCTTCTTTGTGGATTGAAATAGCCTTTTCAATGAGATTTTCTCCGTTTTCATAGGCTTTAATCATTTCACCGGTTGCCCAAGAGAGATTGACTGCCGTAGGACGAGATGAGTCAAGATATTTTTTTAACTCGTATTTGTCTTCGTCTATTACAGCCATAGCGTAGGCTGCCGCAATACCTATTGCAGGCGCACCTCTTACTCGCAGTTTTTTTATTGCTTCAAAAAAGTCTTCTTTTGTTCGCATTTCTATATATTTTTCTTCGTTGGGCAAAAGTGTTTGGTCTAAAATTAAAACTTTGTTGTTTTCGTATTTAATGTTATCCATCTAATTCTCCGATTTTTTCGATAGTTTTTAAAATAAGTTTTTTAAAAGTGGGTGCAACTCTGTCGGCTGTTTCGGAAACTTCTTCGGAACTCAACGGCTGAGGCAATATTCCGCAAGCCATATTTGTGATACATGATACGGCGCAGACTTTCATTTGAGCGTGCGTTGCGGCAATTGCCTCAATGACTGTGCTCATACCTACGGCGTCTGCTCCTGCATTTCTTAAAAAGCGTATTTCGGCAGGAGATTCAAACTGCGGACCCGTCAGTTGAACATATACTCCTTCTTTGAGTTCAATATCGTTTTCTTTTGCAACTTCTTTCACTAAAACTTGCAAATCTTTGTTGTAGCAGTTGCTCATATCGGGAAAACGAACGCCGAATTCTTCGTCGTTTTCTCCAATCAGCGGCGACGGTACAAAGCAGGAAATATGGTCGTTTATAAGCATGAAGTCGCCTGCGTTAAAATCGGTATTAATTCCGCCTGCCGCGTTTGTTAAAACAAGATATTTCACGCCTATTTTTTTAAGAAGCCGTACATAGTTGATTGCTTTTTGAGCGGTGTAACCCTCATATAAATGGTTTCTTCCCTGAACATATACAACAGGTGTGCCATTAATTTTTGTGAAAACAAATCTTCCTTTGTGAGTAGGAGCGGTTGCAACGGGAAAGTGTAAAATGTCGCTGAAATTTACAATCTCACAATTTCTTGTGCCGTCTGCCAGCGAGCCTAAACCGCTTCCGAGTACAACGGCAACTTTCGGTCTGATTGTGGTTTTGCTTAAAATTGTTTTTGCCTGTATTTCATAAATGTTTGTCAAAATATCACACCTTTCATATAATAGATTATATAATATATCAAAAGTTTATTCAACTTAATAATTAAATTTGTGCAATGTTCGGTTGAAATAAAATAATGCCTTGTGTTATTATATTTTTAAGAAAAGACTTAAATTTTCAGGTGGTGATTTTATGACTGTTACAGAAAAAATACTTGCGTGTTTGCTTCTTGTATCGCTGTTTGTTGTAATAAATGTTTTGTTCTTTTTCCTTGCCAAAAAACTTATGTTTGACGGGAAAAACTATTCTGATTTAAAGGATATAGAGCATTTTATCGAAAAGGCAAAATCGGAAAATCAAAAAGGTTTGGAAAAGGCGAAAAAACACTTGGAAAAGTTTTCTTTGCAAGACCAAATAGTGTTTTTACAGGGGTGCTGTGCCTCTGCGGAAGACACTGCTGTTTTTTTGAACTGTGAAAAGTCAAAAATCGCTAAAACTATGGCTTTTGATAACGGAGAGTTTTCATTTTTGCTTTTGGCAAGTGATACTTTTCCAATCAGCAGAAAAAAACTCAAGGCGGAGTTCGGCAAAAAAACAAAACTTGTAAAAGAAAGTGAACTTGAAGAAACAACAGGTTACAGTTACGGCAGACTTTGTCCTTTTGACAGCAATAATTTGCCTGTGTATATCGACAGGTCTTTGGAAAACTTCGATTTTATATATGTATATGTCGGAAATTACGAAAACATTGTAAAACTCACGCAAAGCGAAATAATTAAAACTACCGATTTTGTGAAGTGGGTAGATGTTACTAAAATAAAGAACAGAGTCGATTGATTTTCGAGGGCGAAAAGTAATTTTCGCACCTCGTTTTTTTGACTCTGTTCTTTGTTCCGTTTATTAAAAAAATAAACTTAAATTCAGTTTTGAAATATTGAGTTTATCAGGCTGTTGTAAACTTTTACGGGGTCGTTTGTGAACTTCTCTTTGATTAGAACTGCCTGCTCCTTTGAAGCAACATACAAAGTCAGCGACATAAAGTCTTGCTCTTTGTCATTTACATGGAGCGTTACTTTGAAACCGTTTTCGCACTCTTCGAGTTCACTGTGGATTTGTTTTTTGTATATTTCTCTCGACGCAAGTTTGGATACTATTGCTATACTTTTTTCGCGTATTGTTTTCGGTAAATTGTCTTCGAGAAATTGAACGGAAGTTTTTCCTTTTTCGGTAATTGTTAAAAAACCATGTTCGTCTTTTTCAATAACTTTTTCTTTTAAAAGTTCAGCAACTGCGTCTGCCGTTTCATAGTAGTTGGCAATTTCTCCCGCAGTCATAGCCTCCAAAATGATTTGCTCGGTAGTGTTTTCCTTTACATTTGTCAAAATATAGCAAATTGCAACTTTGATAGTGTCTTTGCTGCGCAGAACACCGCTTTCCATATCGTTTGCGATAGCGTCAAACTGAGGCTCGCTGTTTTCTGTTTCAAAATTAAAATCATTGTTCATTTATATCACCGTTCAATAGTGTAACATAAAAATGTTAATAAATAAAGAGATATTTTGTATCTTGCAATATAAAGTGATTAATAATATAATTGTATTGTAATAAATTATAAAGAAAGAGGTATAAATATGAAAGTAACAAAAGAGACCATTATAGGCGATATTCTCGACAAAGCACCCGACACTGCTCCTTTTTTCTTGGAAATGGGCATGCATTGTCTCGGTTGTCCTGCATCAAGAGGCGAAAGCATTGAAGCAGCTTGTATGGTGCACGGAACGGACGCTGATGAACTCGTTTCAAAAATCAACGATTTTTTGAGCAAAAATGAAGCGTAAACAACTTCCAATAAGACTGAAAACAACGGCAGAGTTTGTGCGAAACGGCTCTGCTGTTGCTGATATTGGGTGCGACCACGGATATTTGCCTATTTACCTTGCAGAAAACAATATCGCAAAGTCTGTGATTGCGTCGGATATTAACAAGGGTCCAATCGAAAGTGCAGAGAAAAATGTTGCTCTTGCAAATTTAACAGACAAAATAGAGTGTCGTTTGTCAGACGGTTTAAAGGCGTATGAAAAAGGCGAGTGTTTTGACTTTGTTTTTGCAGGTATGGGCGGAGAACTTATAAGAGATATTATTGCCGACTGTGATTTTTTGAAAGATGAAAATGTGCATTTGATTTTTCAGCCGATGACTCACACTGAAAAAGTTGCAAAGTATCTTTGTGAAAACGGTTTTGAACTCGGCAAAAGAGTTTTTATAGAAGAAAATAAAAAGTTCTATACCGTTTTTGACGCTTATTATACGGGCAAAGTTTTACCCCACGATGAAGCGTATTATTACCTTTTTAATATTGAAAATTACGATGACAGTTCTGCAAAAGGCTATATTTTGCATTTGCTGAACTATTTTAAGAATAAACAAAAAGGCGGAAGTGATTTTTCGCATATCATAGAAATTATAGAGGAACATTATGACAACTGTTAAAAATATATATGACTTTTTAGACAGACTTGTTGATTTTTCAACACAGGAGCCGTGGGACAACAGCGGTTTTTTGCTCGGTGAGTTCAGAAGTGAAGTAAAAAAAGCCGTCATCACGCTTGATGTTACAAAAGAGGTTGTAAATTTTGCAAAAGAACAAAACGCAGATTTGATTTTGTCTCATCATCCAGTCATCTTTTCGGGAGAAAAGTCCGTTTTGTCAAACAGTGTTGTGTATGATTGCATTAAAAATTCTGTCAGCGTTATTTCCTGTCATACTTGCTTGGACAAGGCAGACGGCGGTATAAATGATATTTTAGTTGAACTTTTGGACGCTCGGGTTATTGAAAAGTCAACAAACGTTTTTTTGACTTTTGCAGAACTTGAAAACGAAGTTTCTTTGCACGATTTTGTAAAGAATGTTTCAGATAAACTCGACAGCAAAACTATACGCTATGCAGGCAATGAACGACTTGTGAAGAAAATTGCCGTTTGTTCGGGTGCAGGGGACAATGATTTTGTTGTTGAAGCGCAAAATTACGGAGCAGATGTGTACCTGACAGGCGATATGAAGTATCACGAAATGCTTGACGCTCAGCAAAACGGCTTTGCAGTTGTTTCGGCAGGTCATTTTGAAACGGAATATTTGCCGACTGTTATGTTTTTTGAAAAATTGAAAAATATGTTTACAGATGTGGAATTTTTAACGGCAAATCAAATAAATTCGGTAAAAACGGTGTGAATTATGGCTCTTGACGGAATTTTTTTAAGTTTATTAAAAAAGGAAATAGAAAATCAAATATTAAATTCAAGAATTGAAAAAATTCATCAGCCTTCAAGAGATGAACTGGTCTTTTCTTTCAGGACAAAAAACGGCGCTAAAAAATTATTCTTGAGCGCGAGAGCAGACGGCGCGAGGGTACATATAACAAATATTTTGCCTGAAAATCCCGAAAAACCGCCTATGTTTTGTTTGCTTTTGAGAAAAAGGCTGTCAGGCGCAAGACTTGTTGAAATTCGTCAGCAGTCGCTCGAAAGAATAGTTGAGTTTGTGTTCAATGCAACAGATGAACTCGGTGATGAAGTTGTTTACAGTTTGTTTGTTGAAATAATGAGCAGGCGCAGTAATATCATTCTTGTAAAGGATGGCGTCATTGTCGATTCAATCAAAAGAATTGACGAAAGTAAGTCGTCTGTAAGACAGATTTTGCCGGGAGAAAAATATTGTTTTCCTCCGAAACAGGACAAATACAATATTTTTGATTGTGATTTAAGTGAATTAAACAACAAAATTTACGGCAGTGAAAAGACATTGTCAAAATCTGCCATGGAAAATATAATGGGTATTTCTCCCGTTATTTCAAGAGAGTTTGAGTCTGGCTTGACTGCCGAAAAATTGCTTTTTTATGCAAAAAATCCAAAACCATATATACTTTTTGAAAACGACAGGGCATTCGACTTTACATTTATGCCGATTTCTCAATACGGCGGTCTTGCAGTTCAAAAAGAGTACAGTTCATTTGGAGAACTGCTCGACTTCTACTATTTTGAAAGAGAAAGACGGGAAAGGACAAAGCAAAAAGCGCACGATTTATATACGACCGTATCAAATCTTTGCGAACGCTCAAGACGAAAGATTTTCAACAGGCAAAAAGAACTCGAGGCTTGTGCAGATAAAGAAAAGTTCAGAATGTACGGCGACTTAATAAGCGCCAATATGTATGTTTTGAAAAAAGGCTCGCTTTTTTATACTGTAAATGATTTTTATACGGGTGAAGAAGTAAAAATAACTGCCGACCCGTCGCTTACTCCGTCGCAAAATGCTCAAAAATATTACAAGGAGTACAGAAAAAAACAAGTTGCCGAGCAAAAACTTACAGGTTTCATTGAACTTGCAGAGGAAGAGTGCGCATATCTTGAAACAGTGCTTGACGAAATCGAAAGGGCGCAAAGTTCGTCTGATATTGCAGAAATAAAAAAAGAACTTGCCGAAATGGGATATTTGAAAAAGCGTTTGGCAAAAAATAAAAATTCAAAACCGTTACCTCCCTATGAATATGTATCCGATGACGGTTTCGAGATTTTTGCAGGCAGAAATAACATTCAAAACGACAAATTGACTTTGAAAGAGTCGAGAAAAAACGATATGTGGTTTCATTCAAAAGATTTCCCGGGAAGTCATATCATTGTTAAAACCGACGGTAAAGAGTTGAGTGAAAAAACGATAATACAGGCAGCTCAAATCGCTGCTTTTCATTCAAAAGAAAGCAATTCTTCAAATGTTGCAATAGATTTTACCGTTGTTAAAAATGTGAAAAAACCATCCGGTGCAAAACCCGGCAAAGTTATTTATACTGACTACAAAACGGTGTATGTTACTCCGTCCGTTGAGATTGCTGAAAGGTTGATTAAAAAGTGAAAGTAACGGCAGTTGTTCTCGGGGCAGGCTCGGGGACAAGAATGAAATCAAGTGTGAACAAGGTTTTTCTTGAAATCGGCGGTACGCCTGTAATAAAAAGAAGCGTTGACGCTTTTTTAAACTGTAAACTGATAAATGAAGTTGTGGTCGTCTGCAAAGAAAATGATTTGTCTGAAATGAAAAAATTGTTTTGCAACAGTTCAGTCAGGTTTGTTGTCGGCGGAGATACCCGTCAGCAAAGCGTAAAAAATGCAGTGAAAAGCATAGACGAGTGCGATTATATTGCCATTCACGACGGCGCAAGACCGTTCGTTACTCAAACGGTCATCGAGTCTGTTTTGGCAGACGCAGTTAAATATAAAGCAGCCGCAACGGGAGTGTATGTCAAAGATACGATAAAGGTTGTAGATGCAGATGGTTTTATCGTGTCAACACCCGACAGAAGCAGTTTGATTTCTATTCAAACACCGCAGATTTTTGATTTTGAGATTTACAAAAAAGCGTGTGAAAGTGCCGTGAAAAAAGGAATAAGCGCAACCGATGACTGTGCTTTGGTTGAAACGGCAGGGTACAGCGTTAAAGTTACTTTGGGAGATTATAATAACATTAAAATTACAACGCCTGAAGATTTGCCTCTCGGCGAAAGTATATTAAATATGAGGTGATTTTGTGAGAATAGGTCATGGATACGATGTGCATAAACTTGTAAAAGACAGAAAACTGATTGTCGGCGGAGTTGAGATTGAGTATGAATTCGGTCTTTTAGGTCACTCTGACGCAGATGTTTTGCTTCATGCAGTCTGCGACTCTTTGCTCGGCGCAGCCGCACTCGGAGATATCGGAACTCACTTTCCCGATACAGACGAAAAATACAAAGGCGCAGACAGTACGAAACTTTTAAAAGCGGTTGCCGAAATGATTAAAAGTGAGGGCTATGAAATAGAAAATATTGACGCAACAATTCTTGCGCAAAAGCCGAAAATGCTGCATCATATTTTGCAGATGAGAAAAAACATAGCGTCTGCGTGCAATATAGAGTTAAGTCAGGTAAATGTAAAGGCTACAACTGAGGAAGGACTTGGTTTTACAGGCGCTTTACAGGGAATATCGGCACACTCTGTTGCATTGCTGAAATGATATTAGTTTTTATTTTGTACAGATAATAAATAAAAAAATCGCTGAACATATGTTCGGCGATTTTTTTGTATATAAACTATGTTTTTATATTTATCCTAAAAGTTTTACAAGTACGGCTTTTTGAGCGTGAAGTCTGTTTTCTGCCTCTTCAAAAATTTCTTCTGCGTGCTTTTCAAAAACAGCAGCAGTAATTTCTTCTTCTCTGTGAGCGGGCAGACAGTGGAGCACCATTGCGTCAGATTTCGCAAGGCTCATATATTTTTCGTTGATTTGGTATTCTTTGAAAATTTTGTTTCTTTCTTCTTTTTCGCTTTCCTGTCCCATAGAAGCCCAAACATCCGTGTAAACAATATCTGCGTCTTTTACACATTCTTCAATGTTGTCAGAGCAGGTGAATTTGCCGTTTTCTTCAGCCCATTTCATTACATTTTCGTCAGGCTCGTAACCTTTCGGGCAGGCAACGGTACATTCGATACCCATTTTAATCATACCTACAATCAAACTGTTTGCCATATTGTTGCCGTCGCCGATATAACAGAATTTAAGGTTGTCAAAACTCTTTTTAAACTCTCTGATTGTCATTAAATCTGCAAGTACCTGACAGGGATGGCAGTAGTCTGTAAGACCGTTGATAATCGGAATTGAGCCGTATTCAGCCAAGTCTTCAACTTCTTTTTGGTCAAATGTTCTAATCATTATTCCGTCGAGATAGCGTGAGAGAACCCGAGCAGTATCTTCGACAGGTTCGCCTCTTCCGATTTGAAGGTCTTTGCTTGACAAAAACAACGCAGAACCGCCTAATTGGTACATTCCCACTTCAAAACTAACTCGTGTTCTTGTTGAACTTTTTTGAAAAATCATTCCGAGTGTTTTGCCTTTTAAATGGTGGTGTTCAATGTTGTGTTTGTTTTCGTATTTCAATTGGTCTGCTAAATTTAAAATATCAAAAATATCTTCTTTTGATAAATCTGCAAGTTTTAATAAATGTTTCATTCTTCTATTACCTCTTTCAATATTTTTAAACCTTTGTACAGTTCGTCTTCGCTTATTGTAAGCGGAGGCAAAAGTCTGACTTTATCTTTTGCGGTGAGAACAAGCAAACCGTTTTCAAGACATTTTTCTGCTGTTTCATTTGCATTTTTGTTGGTTTTAATTCCTATCATCAAACCTAAACCGCTGACGCTTTCAGCATTTTTTACTTCTTGAAGAAAGTCAAAAATGATTTTGCTTTTTTTTTCAACATCTTTTAAAAATTTATCGTCAATTCTTTCCAAAACGGAAATTGCGCCTGCGCAGACTATCGGGTTTGAACCGAATGTTGAGCCGTGAGTACCGTATGTGAGAGTGTTTTCAACCTTTTCACCTAAAAGACAAGCGCCTATAGGTAAACCTCCGCCCAGTCCTTTTGCCGTAGTAACTATGTCGGGTTTAATTCCGAAATGTTCGTATGCGTACAACTTTCCTGTTCTTCCGTTACCCGTTTGTACTTCGTCAACAATCATTAAAATATCTTTTTCACTGCAAATTTTTTCAATCGCTTTTACAAAATCGGGGTTGAGAGTGTTTACTCCGCCTTCGCCCTGCACACACTCAAACATTATTGCGCAAACATCATCCGATACATTGTTTTCTAAAGTTGTAATTTTGTTTGCTTCGGTGTATTTGAAACCGTCTAAAAGAGGTTTGAAGTCTTTGTGAAACTCGTCTTGACCTGTTGCAGAAATTGTTGCGATTGTTCTTCCGTGAAAAGAGTTTTTTAAAGTGATGATTGTACTTCTTTGTTCGCCGTATTTGTCTTTTGCATACTTTCTTGCTGTCTTGATTGCACATTCGTTTGCCTCTGCACCCGAGTTGGCGAAGAACACTTTTTTCATTTTTGTTTTTTTACAAATGAGTTCTGCAAGTTCGGCAGACGGCTCGTTGTAGTAAATGTTGCTTGTGTGCTGAATTTTGTGCAGTTGTTTCTCTATTGCTTCAATCCATTTTTCGTCGCAAAAGCCAAATGCATTTACGCCTATTCCCGAAGTGAAGTCAATGTATTTTTTGCCGTTTTCGTCTGTTGCAACGGCATTTGTTCCTTTCGTTAAAACTGCGTTTTTATGTTTGTAAGTGTTCACAGTATATGTGTCTGTTTTTTGTTGTGTATTCATTATCTACCTCTAAACATTGTTCCCATACCCTCGTCGGTCAGGAGTTCTATAAGTATTGAGTGTTTTACTCGTCCGTCTATTATGAATGCTTTTTTTACGCCCTGCCTAATGGCATTTATCATTGAGTCAATTTTCGGAATCATTCCTCCTCCGATAATTCCGTCTGCAATAAGTTTGGGACAGTCGGAAACAAAAACTTCATTTATGAGAGTTGATTCGTCGTTGATGTCTTTTAAAAGACCTATCGTGTCAGTCATTGAAATGAGCGCTTCTGCTCCGATTTTTGACGCTATTTCACTTGCGACAGTATCAGCGTTTATGTTGTATGTGTTTGAGTTTTTGTCAAAACCTATTGAAGAAATGACGGGAATGAAACCGCTTTTTATCGTGTTGATGATAATTTCGGCGTTGCAGTTAACTATTTCTCCGACATATCCGTGTTTGTCGTCAAGTTTTTTGCACTCAAGCATTTTTCCGTCAAGACCGCTTAATCCTATGGCTTTACCGCCTGAATTTCCGATTTGACAAGTCAGGTTTTTATTGATTTTTCCTGCCAAAACCATCTGTACGACATCTGCGCTTTCCTTGTCTGTAACACGCAGACCGTCAACAAATTTGCTTTCGATTTGCAACTGATTGAGCATTTTGTTGATTTCGGGACCGCCGCCGTGTACAAGCACTATTTTAATTCCTATTGTGTTTAGCAGTACAAGGTCGCTCATTACGGCAGATTTCAATTCTTCGTTAATCATTGCGTTTCCGCCGTATTTTACAACCACTATTTTGTTTCTGTACTTTTGAATGTTCGGTAAGGCTTGTGCCAATATGCTCGCTTTTTGATTGTTTGATATTTTCATTTTTGTACCTCAGGTTCTGTAACTTCCGTTGATTTTCACATAGTCGTATGTCAGGTCGCAACCCCACGCCTTTGCGCTTTTTGTTCCGTCGTTTAAGTTGATGTCTATATAAATCTCGTCGCTTTCAAGTATTTGAGACGCTTTTTCTTCGGAAAATGATACACCGCTTCCGTTTTTACAAACGGTAATTTTGCCGTATTCCGATTTAATGTCAACATCTACTTTTTCAATATCAAATTCAGCGTCTGCATAACCGACAGCACAGAGAATTCTGCCCCAGTTCGCGTCTTTTCCGAAAATTGCACATTTGAACAGGGTAGAGCCGACTACTTCTTTTGCAACTGTTATTGCAGAATCAAGGTCTTTTGCATTACTGCATGTGCATTCAATCATTTTTGTTGCGCCTTCGCCGTCTTTAGCAAGCATTTTAGTCAAATTCATCATAACTTCATATAGAGCAGATTTGAAAACTTCATAGTCGGCGTTTTCTTCACAAATTGTTTTGTTTTTGCTCAGACCGTTTGCCATCAGACATACCATATCATTTGTTGAGGTGTCTCCGTCTATCGTAAGACAGTTGTATGTTATTTTTACAACTTCACTCAGCGCTTTTTGAAGCATTGCAGATGAAATATCTGCGTCGGTAGTTATGAAGTTAAGTGTTGTCGCCATATTCGGATGAATCATTCCCGAGCCTTTTGCGCAGCCGCCCAAATGACAGGTTTTTCCGTCGAGTTCAAACTCTACCGCATATTCTTTTTTTATTGTATCGGTTGTCATTATTGCCGTTGCAAATTCTTCGTTTTTTTCACTCGATATTTCTGTCGCAAGCGTATGCATACAGTTTTCTATGGGCTCAATAGGCAAAGTCATACCTATTACACCTGTTGAGGCAACTACAACTTCCTCTTTTTTTATTCCGAGTTCCTGCGCGGCCAATTCGCACATCTTTTCTGCTTTTTCAGCGCCGTCGGCATTGCAGGTATTTGCATTCTTCGAGTTTACGATTATTGCGTGGGAAATATTGTTTGTTTTTTGTAAATTGTTTTTTGTAACAATTATCGGTGCGCCTTTTACTTTGTTTTGAGTATACACAGCCGCCGTATTGCAATTTTCCTTGCAGTAAAGAATTGCTATATCATTTTTGTGTTTTTCTTTTTGTATGTTTGATTTTTTGATTCCGCAGTAAAGACCGTTTACCAAATAGCCTTTTGACGCGGTAATTCCGCCGTTTATAACTTTCATATCATTCTCCTAAAATAAGTCCTGTTGTTTCGTCTTTGCCTAACATTATATTAAGACATTGCATTGCGGCGCCCGATGCACCTTTTCCTAAATTGTCAAATCTCGCAGTGATGATTGCACGCTTTTCGTTTCCGTTGATCTCAATTTCCATATCGTCTCGGTTTTCAAAGTTGTTTGCGCCAATCATACTGTCTGAATATCCGAGTTCTCTAACTTTGATGAAAGGCGAGTTTTGATAGTGCTCGCTGAATATGTTGTGTATGTCATTCAGATTGCATTTTTTGCTGAGCATATCCGTAAAAATCGGTATTGTTACAACCATTCCCTGAGGGTAGTCTGCAACAATAGGTGAAAAAATAGGCGTTCGTTTGAGGGAATTGATAAACATCACTTCTCTTAAATGTTTGTGTTGCTGAGTCAGTGCATATTGACGAGGAGAACAAAGTTCTTCGTTTCTTTCGTCGCTTTCATATTCACTTATCATATTTTTTCCGCCGCCGCTGTAACCTGTAATACTGTAGCAAACAATAGGGTAGTCTTCGGGTAAAATTCCGCAATTTACAAGCGGGAAAACGATAGCGTTGAAACCGCTTGCATGACAGCCCGGTACAGCAACTCTGCTTGAGTTTTCTATGTTTTTTCTAAACTTGTCGGAAAGTTCGGGAAAACCGTAGTCCCACAAAACACTTGTTCTATGCGCTGTTGAAGTGTCAATGATTTTTGTGTTTTTGTTGTCTATCAAACTTACTGCACTTTTCGACGCAGCGTCGGGCAGACACAGAAAAGTTATGTCAGACTCGTTAATCATTTCTTTTCTTGCCTTACTGTCTTTTCGCTTGCTTTCTTCTATTGTAAGCAGTTCAATATCGTCTCTGTTTTTAAAACGGTTAAAAATTTTAAGCCCTGTTGTGCCTTGATTTCCGTCTATAAATACTTTTGTCATATTATTCACCACCAAATCAACTTATACATAATTATACACTGAAATGTATAAAAGTCAATAGCGAATGCATATAAATAAGAATATTTATAAAACATTCATATAAATATGCAATGATATGATAGCGTTTTTTGTATATCGGCTATAAAATACGGGTAAAAATATACTCTTTGCAAGCAAATCTGTTGACCGTTTCGACGGATTTTACTAATATGAAAAACGCTTTGAAGGTAGGGAGGTAATAAATGAATTCAGAGATGATTAACACAATTTTATCATTGGTAGGAAGTTGCGTAGGAACTTTCAGCGGAATTATTGCCGCGTCAAGACTTACTGCATACAGAATTGAGCAACTTGAAAAGAAAGTTGACAAGCACAACAACTTTGCGTCAAGAATACCTGTTGCTGAGGAACGAATAAAAGAAATTCAACATAGAATAAACAGAGTTGAAAGGAGAATTGAAAACGATGAGTAAAGTTTGTATAAAACGCGCTGTCAGGACATTTTTTCAAACGGCGGTCGGCTATATTTCAATGAATATAGTTACAGGTGATTTTACTTCAAAAGAAGCAATGAAAAATGCTCTTGTAGGACTGGGAGTGTGTGCCGTTGCGTCAGGTCTTGCGGCAGTAATGAATATGAAGGAGTGCGATGTATAATGTACTATTACAATCAACTTGATTATGAAGATGTGGACTATTCTTACAACTCAAATAATAAAACCGTAGCGACATCGGGCTGCGGAGTTTGCGCCGCATTGTGTATTTTAAACAATTATTATAATACCACTGTAATGAGTGTAAAAGAAATGGCTTCTTTTGCAAAAAAGTGCGGAGCAAGAGTGTGGAGCGGTACAAATATGAGCGTTTTACTGAACGCTCTTTCTAAAAAATACGACATTTCTTATACAACAACTTCAAAAAATTCCGAGTTGTTAAATCATATAAAATCGGGCAAATTTGCTATCATAAATCAGGGCGATGAGTACAATGTGTTTTCCACTGCGGGACACTATGTTGTCGGTTTCGGAATTGACGGAAAAGACAATATAAAGTGCCTTGACCCTCAATACTATTACGGCAAATATTCAAAATCGCCGAGAAAAAACAGAATAGAAAAAGCAGACAAAGAGGAAGTTTGGGTAAATCTCAAAGAAGTAGGAAAGGCTACTATTGACAGAAATCCAAGTTACTATTTGGTAAATTTTACGGGTAAGGCAAGCAGTCCGAAACCACCTAAAATCACTGTCGGAAAAACTTATGTTACAAATGCTGTCAGAAATGTTTACAAATCTTACTACGCTTCAAGCGGCAGGAAAAAGGTAAAAGAAATGACAAAAGACGGCAGAAAACATGCAACATCAAAAAACCAAAATTCCTATGCTTCTTTAAAAACAGGTACAAAAATCACTGTATTGGCTAAAAAGACAAATAAGTTCGGCAACTTGTGGGTGAAAATCCCGTCGGGTTGGATTTCGGTCTGGAACAGCGACGGAACATCATTTATAAGATAACTAAATAAAATATAAACAAATAGTAATATATTTATTAACTATTTGAATAATCAATTGAAAGGCTCATTTCCTTGTGCTATAATTTTGCTTCAAGGAGATGAGTTTTTTGAGTACAAAAAACATCGTTGTTCACAGAGAAAAAGTTGAATTTGAAAAAGAGCATGAAAAGAGTTTTGCAAAGGGACTCAATTTTTACAAGTTAGTGTGGATATTCGCAGTCAGCTGCGTAGTCGGTTTTGCAGTAGAAACACTATGGTGCTTCATTAAACTGGGCCATATAGAAAGCCGAAAGTCGCTTGTTTACGGACCTATAAGCATAGTTTACGGTATGGGCGCAGTAATATTGACGCTTGCGTTGTATAAAATAAAAGATGCCAAGTGGTACAAAATCTTTTTTGTTTCTTTTGTTGTCGGCACGGTAACGGAATATATAGCATCACTGGGTGAAGAAATAGTTTTCGGCGTTCGAGCTTGGGACTACAGCAATGTACCGTTAAATATTAATGGCAGAGTTTGTTTGCTGTACTCTTTGTTTTGGGGCGTTTTGGGTCTTTTTTGGATAAAAGTTTGCTACCCGTTTATGTCAAAAGTCATTGAAAAAGTACCGTTCACTCTCGGTAAAGTTTTAACCTGGGCATTTGTGGTATTTTTCATTTTTGACTGTGTATTGAGCGCTTCGGCAGCTTTCAGAATGGACGCAAGGGCAGAAGGGATTGCTCCGAAAAACTCGTTTGAACAGTATCTTGACAGTGAATTTTCGGATGACAGAATGCACAAAATATATGCAAATTCCGAAAAAGTCGAGTAAAAAAACAATAGGCAGATTTAAAAGCGTGTGAAAGAGTGGCACAGGGTATCATATTTCACATTAAAATCTGCCTGTTTTGTTTTAAATTTTTTTAAATATACTTGACATTTTACTGAGTTTTATATATAATACAACTCGTATCAAATGGCCCGGTAGTTCAGTTGGTTAGAACGCCAGCCTGTCACGCTGGAGGTCGACGGTTCGAACCCGTTCCGGGTCGCCATTTGCTGATATGGCTCAGGTGGCAGAGCACATCCTTGGTAAGGATGAGGTCACCGGTTCGAATCCGGTTATCAGCTCCAAAACACAGCCGTTTTTCAGCAGCTTTTAAAACGGCTGTTTTTTTATTTTAGTCGATTTTTTGCTATTTCTAAATTTATTTTTCGTAGTATGTTAATTTTTAACTAAAAACGCTTCGCTTAAAATTTTTAGCAGAGCAAAATTTCATTAAGTGCAGATACTTTATTTAACCTCTTAACTGTTGACATCAGTTAAGAGGCTTCTTTATTTTTATTGTATATTTATTTTGTGGCTATTAAAACTAACGCAAATAAAAATGCAGACACGGAAAATAGTATAGCTGTAATTTTATTTAATTTTTTTCCGTACTTATTATAAAAATTTTCAAGTCTCATATCATTTTTCCTTTGCACTGTATATTTAGTTAAATATTGTTATTATATTATAGCTGAATAACTAAAATTAGTCAAAATAATTGATTTTACAATTGTTTGTACTTAGTACAGAAAATGTATTTGATGCTGTAAAATTCGGAAATATATATAACTGAGTTATTTTAATTTTAAGGTTAAATTGATACTGCACTTAAAATTTCTGTGCAATTTAAACTGCACAGTGATATAATAGTTTATATTATAATCATTATTATTTTTGAAAGTTTTATTTCAGAGGTATTTGATATGTGGTTGTTTTTTGCATTTGGTTCTGCGTTTTTTGCAGGTATTACTTCTGTTTTGGCAAAAATCGGTGTTAAAAATACTGACTCGGATGTTGCAACGGCGATAAGAACCTGCGTTGTGGTTGTGTTTTCGTGGCTGATGGTTTTTGTTGTCGGTTCACAAAACACAATTTGCGATATTGATTTTAATACTTGGCTGTTTTTAATTTTGTCGGGTATTTCAACAGGCGCGTCTTGGCTTTGTTACTATAAAGCGCTTAAAATGGGCGATATAAACAAAGTTGTTGTAATTGACAAATCGAGTACGATAATTTCAATGCTTTTTGCTATATTGTTTTTAGGCGAACATTTTACTTTTGTTACGATTTTGTGCATTGCTGCAATCGCTTTTGGCACTTTTCTTATGGTGTATAAAAAGTCGCAGCAAAATACGAAAAATAAATCGTGGGTCTTGTGGGCTTTTTTGTCGGCAGTGTTTGCCGCTCTGACTTCTGTTTTGGGAAAAGTCGGTGTTCAAAATATTGATTCAAATTTAGGAACTGCAATCAGAACGATTGTTGTGTTGCTTATATCCTTTTTAATTGTTTTTATGAAGAAAAAACAAAATCTTATCACTGCTGTTTCAAAAAAAGAATTTTTGTTTCTGTGTCTTTCGGGTGTTGCAACAGGCGCGTCTTGGCTTTGCTACTATAAAGCGCTCAAAGACGGACTTGTCAGTGTGGTTGTACCGATAGACAAATTAAGCATCTTAGTTACAGTCGGTTTTTCATACTTTGTGTTTAAAGAAAAATTGTCGAAAAAATCATTGCTCGGACTTGTTTTAATAGTTGTTGGTACAATCGGAGTGATTTTTTAATTGTTTATTTGTTACAAAAAAAGATGATTGATTTTATAAATTATTTATGATTTTTTTATGCTGTAAAAAAACTGCTCACAAATCGTTGAAGTTTTTGTGAATATATACTATAATGATAAAGTAATAATTAATGGAGGATTATTATGGCGAGACTTACAAAAGGCGTTTCCGATGCTACTCAAAAATATATGATTGACGGCATTACATATATATGTGAAAACTTTAAAGACAGGGCTCCGGGGACTCACTCAGAGCGTAAGGCACAAAAGTATTTCAAGAGTGAACTTGAAAAATGGTGCGACAGCGTAGAGATGGAAGATTTTGACCTGCATCCCGCTGCGTTTATGGGTTGGATACCTGCCGCGGCGGTGTTCGGAATTATTTCAGTTGTGTTGTACTGGGTATCGTACAAAGGTATTGTGAATTCAGTTGCCTTGCCGATAGTTTCAATTGTGTTACTTACAATCGGACTTCTTTGTCTTGTAGTTGAATTTTTAATGTATCGTGAATTTGTTGACTTTTTATTTCCGAAAAAAATTTCACGAAATGTAATGGGAAGACGCGCTCCCAAAGGTGAAGTAAAAAGAAGAATTATTTTCGGCGGTCATACAGACGCTGCAAACGAGTGGACTTACTCACTTCACGGGCAAATCAAAACACTTGCTCCTGTTATGGGCGGTTCAATAGGCGGTTTGATTGTGCTGTTTATTTTGAACATTGTTTGGCTTGTTTGTCAAATTGCAGGCGTCGGATACGATTCAAAATTTTGGCTTGTTTACGGAATTCTCGGTATAGTTCTCATGCCTTTTTTCATTGCCGTAATGTTTTTCATTAATTGGAAAGTGGTTGTTGACGGTGCAAACGACAATATTTCTGCTTGCTACTGTGCTATGGCTGTTGTCAAAGAGATGGCTGAACGCGGCGAAAGATTTGAAAACACAGAAGTCTGTTGTTTGATGAGCGGTTCGGAAGAAGCAGGTTTGAGAGGCGCAACAGCATACGCCAAAAAGCACCAAAAAGAACTTCAGGAAGTTGAAACTGTTTTCATTGCGATGGATACAATGCGTGAAATTGAGCAACTTCAAATATATACACAAGGTTGTACAGGTACTCAGAAAAATTCAAATGCAGTCGGCGAACTTGTATATGAGGCAGGTGAAAACTGCGGTATTAAATTGCGTGAAACAGACATCTATCCCGGTGCTGTTGACGCAGAAGGTTTTTCAAGATACGGAATTGAGGCGGTAGGTTTCTGCGGAGTAAATCACAATCCTAAAACATACTATCATACAAGACTTGATACACCCGATAATATCAGTGAAAAATGTATTCGCCTTTCTGCCGACATTTGTATTGAAGCAGCGCGTCTTTATGACCAAAAAGGCGGTATAGAAGCCTTTAGAGAAGCAGGTGCTAAGCGTTTCAAAAAAGGTTACAACAAATAAGTTTTTTCAGTCGGGCCTTTGCCCGACTTTTTTGTTTTGCAGTCAATCAATTTGTTTTCAGCAGTTGATTTGTTGCTATTTTATTAAAGGGGAACAGATATGGAAAAAATTACTCTTGACACAAGTTTGTCAGACGCTATGAAAAATCCTATGGCAAAGGACTTGTTCGACGCCATTACATCACTTTTTGACATTGATGTAAATAAGTTTAAAAAATCAAAAGTTGCCAAACTGAAAGTGAAGTCAATCAAAAGTTTGACGGCAGGTGTGATTGACAAGAAAACTTTGAAGTACGCTTGTGAGTTGCTCAACAGCGAAAAAAATCCTATTTTGGACGACCGTTCGGCAAAGATTGAAAAGAAGTGGTGGAAAGAAGCTGTTTTCTATCAAATATATCCGCGTTCTTTTAAAGATTCTGACGGCGACGGAATCGGAGATATACGGGGAATTATTGAAAAACTCGACTACTTGAAAGAACTCGGAGTTGACTGTATTTGGTGCAGTCCTATGTATAAAAGCCCAAACGATGACAACGGATACGATATAAGCGACTATTACGATATTATGACAGAGTTCGGTACAATGGCTGACTTTGACGAACTTTTAGACGAAGTGCATAAGCGTGGTATGAAACTTATTATGGACCTTGTAATAAACCATACGAGCGACGAACACGAATGGTTTGAACAGGCAAAGCAGAGTAAAGACAACGAGTACCACGATTACTATATCTGGAAAGATGATGACGGCACGAAAACTCCGCCGAACGACTGGCAGAGTTTTTTCAAAGGCAGTGCTTGGAATTACTATGAAAATTTAGACCAATGGGCGCTTCATCTTTTCTCTAAAAAGCAAATGGACTTGAATTGGGAAAATCCAAAAATGCGTCAGGATATTTATAAAATGATTAATTGGTGGCTGAACAAAGGTATAGACGGGTTCAGAATGGATGTCATCAATTTCATTTCCAAGTGGCAAAATTTTCCTAATTCCGTACCTCTCGTGCAACATATTTTCGGTTTCAGCGGAACCGAGTGGTATTTCTACGGTCCTCGTTTGCACGAGTTTCTGCACGAGTTAAATATGCAGGCTTTTAAGGGCAGAGATTGCGTCAGCGTGGGCGAGTGCGGCGGTCTTGGAATAGAAACTTCAAAATTGTTGACGGCAGACAACAGAAATGAATTGTCTATGGTATTCAATTTTGACCATTTAGACAATCTTCCGCACGGCAGATATGACGACTATCATTACGATTTTAAGATTGCATTGAAACATTTGGTAAAATGGCAGTTAAATTACGGAAATCGTTGTTGGCCGACTTTACTTTTTGAAAATCACGACAATCCTCGCATCACATCAAAAGCAGACAAATATTACGCTTTTAGAGAAGAAATTGCAAAACTTTGCGCTACCGTTCAACTCACTTTCAGGGGTGCTCCGTTCATATATCAGGGACAGGAAATTGCAATGGCAAACGGCGATTTCAAATCTGTTGAAGATTTGCGAGATGTTGAAGCAATAAATATGTTTGTCGAACTTGTTGAGAGGGGCAAAACTCCGCAAGAGGCTTTTGAAAAAGTGATGTGCGGAACGAGAGACCATGCGCGTACTCCTATGCAGTGGGATGACAGCAAAAATGCAGGTTTTACAGACGGTACACCTTGGATAAAAGTCAACAAAGATGCATTTGTTTACAATGTAAAAGACGAATTGACCCGTGATGACAGTCCGCTTAACTATTATAAAAAACTAATCAAGCTGAGAAAAGAAAACGAGGCTTTAATATACGGCACTTTTGAACTTATCAAATCTAACAGAATAGATGTTCAGGACTCGGATATTTTGTGTTTTAAAAGAGAACTTGACGGCGAAAAATTTATAGTGGAAATCAATATGGTCAGAAGAACGAGAAAAAGATATATAGATACGGAAAATCTTGAACTCATTGCTTCAAGTTACGACTATCCTGCTAAAACGCTCAGACCGTATGAGTGCAATATATATAAAACTGTTTATTAATTTGTTCTGTATATGCCGTAAGTGTTGTTTGTACTGTCTTTAAAAAGTTCTGTTTTAGGCGGTGCAAAAGTGAATGTGAAAAACAATATGCTAATTGCTATTATGAGAACTAAGGACAACATTTCAAACTTTTTATATTTGTTATTTTGTTTTTCGTTTATTTTATAATTTGTGAGAAATGCAAAAAGCACTCCCAAAATAAAGCAAACAATATCCATCAGCAAAAAGTGTTTTCCTGCAATTGTGCTGTATGCGTAGAAAATGACTGTGATTGAAGCAATTCCTACTGCTCCGCCGCACAATTTTGAAAAGAAAAAGTTTTGGCTTTTGATAAATTGCTTTTCAAAAAACGCTGTTAAAATATACGGAAACCAAAGCATTTTTAAGTGCTCCCAAACACTTTCGTTTATCGGAGCGAAAAGTGCAATTAATGTGTTTTGATTGCTTAAGTTAAATAAAAAGTGAAAAAGACTTCCTACAGTCAATACAATGAAAAAGCATATTGTTTCTGTTCTTAAAATTTTTTTATTCATATAAATCACCTGCTATATTTTATGCTCAATCAGTGTGATTTATTTTAAAGAGGAGATATTATGGATATTTTTAAACCTGTTTTAAATTTGATATGGAAATTTTCGGGCAACAACGATACAAGGCGCATTCAAAGATATGTTGAGCCTGACGATGTAAAACAACTGTTCGACATTCCGTATATTCGTGACGGAAAAAGGGGACATTTGCTGGATATATACTATCCGTCGTGTGTAAAAAAAGGCGATAAACTGCCTGTCATAATTGATGTTCACGGCGGTGGCTGGATGTATGGCTACAAAGAGGTGAACAGACCGTACTGTATTGCGCTTGCACAAAAAGGTTTTGTTGTAGTGAATATTAACTATCGTCTTGCAGGGGACGAAGAGAAAATTCATCTCGACGAACAGTTGAAAGATTGCTTTAAAGCATATAATTGGGTTTTTGATAATATTGAAAACTATCACGGAAACGCAGAAAATGTATTTTTAACGGGCGATTCGGCAGGCGGAAATCTTGTCTGTCTTTCAGAGGCAATTTGCGTCCGCAAAGAGTATGCAGAATTCTTGGGTGTGAAAGTGCCGAAAACAAGATTTAAAGCGATAGGTGCAACTTCTCCTGTTGTTAATTTTACCGTGAACAACCCTATTGTTTTGGCAAATAGAAGAATGGTGTTTGGCGAAAATTATAGAAATTCAGCTTGTTACAAGCATTTTGCAGACTTTGGCAGAGTTGCCGTGAAGGGAATGGCACCGTTTTATCTTGTAACTTCAAAGGGAGATTTTGTTCAAAGTCAGTCGCTTGAATGTTATTCTGTGCTTATAACAAACAGTGTAGATGTAAAGTTCCATAATTGGACGAAAGATACGCAAATTCACGATTTCAGCATTTTAAAACAGGACAGTGAGCCGGGTAAAATAATCATAGATGAAATGACAAGATTTTTTAAGTCTAAAATTGAATAACTGAATAACATTAAATTTGAAAGGATAAATATTTGTATGGAGTTATGGGATGTTTATAACAGCGATAAAACAAAAACAAATAAAAAAATGGTAAGAGGAGACAAGTTTGAAAAAGGTGCTTACCATTTGGTAGTCCATGCATGTATTTTCAATTCAAAAGGAAAAATGTTAATTCAAAAAAGGCAACCGTTCAAGTCAGGCTGGTCGAATATGTGGGACATAACGGTGGGCGGAAGTGCTGTTTCGGGAGAAACAAGTCAAACTGCCATTGAAAGAGAATTATTTGAAGAAATTGGTTTGAAAATTGATTTTCAAAATATTCAACCGCATTTAACAATAAATTTTGATGTGGGGTTTGATGATGTCTATTTAATTGAAAAAGAAATTAATATAAACGATTTAGTTTTGCAGTATGATGAAGTGCAAGAAGTCAAGTGGGCAACAACGGATGAGATATTTGAAATGATAGACAACGGTACATTCATTCCGTATTATAAAAGTCTGATTCAGTTGTTTTTCGATATGCATAATCAGTATGGTTGTCATCAAACTAAAAAAGACTATTAAAAAAGGCAGAGTTATTATGAACAAGTCCGTAAAAAATGGACAATAGAAAAAAAGGCACCCCCTATGGTAGAATAGAATAACTACCATAGGGGGATATTTTTATGCCAAGAAACTACAGA
>DVEP01000025.1 GCA_015655975.1 Eubacterium sp.
AAAACTGACTCCGCTTGAAAAACGAAATCAGTTTGTTGCTTAAAATTAAATTATTCTACCTTAGGCTCCTTTTTTGTACTGTCTGCACAATCTGGGGCAGTTCAATATTCAGTCCATTTTTATTTTATATTATATCATTTAATTGTAAACGACCTTGTTTTAGGCACAGCCATATAGTTACCGCCTAAAACAACAGCAGTCTGCGTATAGTACCCTGCTTCTCTCGGAGGAGTTGTAGTGCTTGTGTACGGCATTCCGTTCTTCTTAAAACCGGTGTACAAATAGTTTACTTTGCTTTGGTCAGTTACAGGAATACCCTGATATGAAAGTGTTGCAGTGAAATCAAAATCTTTTGCCTGTTCTACTGTAAGTGTTCTTGACTCAATGCTTTGATTATACTGAAGCTTTGTACCGCGGTACCTTGTTTTAACATACAAAACACCAACACCTACGCCTGTTTCATAGTTCGGGTTAATGGCAAGTGCAACTACATTGTACATACCCGCTCTGTTAGGTTCGCTGAAACTAATGTTAATTTGTCTGAGTGATGAAGGAAGTTTGTCTAAAACTTCAAGAACAGTACCTATAACACCAAGGTCAATATTGAATGCTTTGATAAGGTCTTTAATTTGCTGTGAATTTACAACAGCGTTGATTTCTTCAAGTGTAATTCCGTTGTTTATAATGTCATCCATTGATTTACCGATTACAAGTTTAACGATAGGATTAAGAAGGTCAATCAGGAAACTTTCGGTAATCGAATCAGGAAGGTCGATACAGAAATTTGCAACGGCAGAGTTTGTCATACCGACATATATTGCATAAATTTCAAACGGGTCTTTTGAAGATGTTGTTATAAAATCTTTCGGCAATTTCTCATCTGCGTACTTGCTTGTACTGTTAACATACACAGATGTTTTTGCTTTGTTTACCGTGATTATTTTTTCCGCTGTTACAGAAGTGTGAGTTGAATTTCCTTTAAAAGAAATTCGAACTTTTTGTTCGCCCGCTGCCATCGGAGGATAATAAAGTGCTGTGTATGTACCGCCTTCAAGTGCAACCCATTTTTTTGTTCCCGCGGGTTTTCCAGCGATAAGATTTTCAGCGTAGTATTCTATTGTATAGTATTCTTTGCCTACTGCGTCCAACGAAGGAAGCGTCGAACTTTTCCAATCAATTAAAGAATTTAAAAGATTTTCTCTCATTGCGTCATAATCGCTTGTGTAAGTAAAAGTAGCGTCTGTAAATTTAATTTCAGACTCAATACGAGGTGCGTTTTTAACAACTGCATTAAACTCAACGGTTGTTCCGTAATAGTCTGCTGTTTCGGGAACAATCATTCTAAACTTGAAGTTACCGCCCTCATCAAGAGATTTTTGAATGTCTGTTGTATCTACATATTCAAGCTCATGCCAAATAGGTATCGTGCTTAAACGCGACGCATCATATTCAAAAGTTACATCTTTAAAAGTCAAATTGCCGGGTACAGATTTTTCAGCATCGTAAACAGTGTTGAAAAGTTCTTCACGAAAACGGTTGAAATTTGTTGAAAGGTCGTCATTCAAATACAAAAGAACTTCGCCGTAGTTTTCTTTAAGGACAATCTCTGTTTTAGCAAAAGTTTTTGTAGTTTTACTCAAAACAACAAATTCCTCTGTACCTGCTATACGGACATTATAATTGCCGTCCTCAATATCTTTTATAGCCGGATGAGTATAGTAAGTCAACAACTTTTTGCTCGAAAATCCTTCAATACTGCCGTATGCCCAGTTTTTCAGCAAACCGTTGTAGCCTGTGCAGCCATACTCCCACTCAACAGACTGGGGGTCTTTGCCTTGCGGATTTTCAACAAGAGCGTTGAAAATAGCTTCTTTAACCTGCTCAACTGTCATATCTGCCGTAATTTTAGCAGTGCCGTTTTTCAACTTTATACCATCATCTGCAAACACCTGCAAAGGCAATATGCCAAGCAACATTACAAGAGAAAGTACAAAAGCAATTACACGACTCATTTTACTGTTTTTGCGCATAAAAATTTCTCCCAACATTAAAATAATTTATGTTAATACTTTAACACAATTTTATAATGTTTACAATATATTTACGACATTTCATCTATTTTTGTACAAAGTGCCGATTATTAGATTTTTTTTGCTAATATTCTACTACAATCAAACTTATGCAGGGTGTAATATTACAACACTATTAGTAAAAAATTAACAAAGACAGATATTTAATTAACTAATTTTGGCTTAAATTTATTCAGCTACTAAGCAATTTTACATATCAACCCTAAGCCATTCTGCATTTACAGAGTTCAAATCAAAGTGAGAAATAATACAAACTATTTATATACCTTTTGCCGTATCCTATCTATTCAATTCTTTTTTGTACTTTCAACAGCAAAAACTAATTCTGTGCATTTTTCATAATTATCATTTTAATATTATAAAAATAAAACTCTGTAATACAATTACAGAGTTTTACTGAACTATTTAGTTTTCTGCGCCGATTGCCGTTAAAAATTCTTTATACACTTCGTGATTATTTTTAACATAGTCGTACTCATATTTAACAGGAACTTCTCCGTTTGCAAAAGCGTTCATACCTTTTAAAATACCGTCTTCATCCATACCTATCAAATACTGTCCGTCTTTTACGACAGAACCTTTGTACGACGAGAACTGAGTCATTACAATAGGAAGTTCCGCAACTCTTGCTTCGTGGATTACAACAGGCTGACCTTCGTGAAGAGATGTGAAAATGAAGCAATCGCAGTATTTGAGAAGTTCACTCGGATTTTCAAGAATGCCGACCAAAATCACACGACTGCGGATATTCAAACTGTCAATCAACGAGTCAATTTCTTCTCTGAGCGGACCGTCGCCGATTAAGTACAGCATTGCATTGTGTCCTTCTGCAAGATACTTTGCAAAAGCCTTTACAAGATTTACATAGTTCTTTTCGGGAGAAAGTCTGCCGACTGTCATAAACCTTGTAAGTTTTTCATCTTTTACGGCAACCTCAGTTGCTGTATTGTTCACTTTTTTCGGCTTAACCGTTAAAACATCTATGCCGTACTTGTTCCACTCTTGTTCCTCTACACTGAAATCGGTATCAAAAGCGTTTATATCTACAATATCAATAGGAGAAAGAGGAACAAATTTAAGTTTTGTTACATCTGCCTCTATATCATTGCTGTACTGAACATAATATTCTTTGCCGTTTCTGTCCATTTTGACGCTCTTTTTAAGTCCGTTGAGAACTTTTTGATAGTCAACAGCGTTTTTGGAATATACAAACTTATCGTAGGTTTCGTCCGTTGCAAGATTTTTTCTGTTTACAAGCATAATATCTTTGCTGCACGAAACAATTCTGTCAAACTTAGGATAAAGAGAGAATATTTTTGTAAGCCAAGGAAATTTTAAATCTCTTTCACTTGCCATATCGCTGTGCATCCAAATTGATTTTACTGCGTTTTTGTCCTGAAGTACAAGTGAAGAATAGAAAATATTGTAACCGTCAAAGTCGATGATGTAGTCAAAATGCGAGTCGCCCAAACATCTTCTGAACTCTCTTTGATAAACTTTTTCGGGATACACCTTGCCCCATACGGAAGTGAAACCTTTTCTATGGAAAAGATTTACTTTTTGCATTTCGCTGATTGTAGTAACCATAGGACCTGTTCTGCTGATGAGTCTTGCGTTGTCGTTTACTCTGTAGCCTGCCCTATGCTGAGATTTATCTTTAAAATTAGCGTAAACCGTAACATCGTACTTATCGTAGTCAATTTCATTGAGAAGATTTAACAATGCTGATGTCATTCCGTTTACTGCCATATTTCCCTGTATGAACAGTATCTTTTCCTTGTTGTTTTGACACTGCTTGATACACATATTGCTTTCATCTTGTTCAAAAACAATTTTAACTATTTTTGAAGCAATTTTTCCCGGTTCAAAGTCGCAGCACCATTTTTGAATTTTTTGATACTTTTCTTTTACACTGTCAAAAACAGAATCAATATCATTTATCCAATCTGCGATTTGTTCAACACTGTCTGTGTACGGACCCGGCAATTCGTCGATGCCAAAGTACATTCCCCTATACTCTTTATAGTTTTCAACATCGGGAATATAGAACAAAACAGGTTTGCCTGTTACAAGGAAGTCAAAGTAAATACTCGAATAGTCACTGATTAAAATATCGGTTGCGGAAAGAATTACATTCGCGTCGATTGTCGCAGGAACTATAAACGGATATTCAGATATTTCGTCTCTTATTCTGTCATATACAGCCTGATGAACTTTGATAAGTACCTGATATTCGTCGCAGTTGATTTTATTTTCTATTGTTTGTTTAAGTTCCAAATAGTCGTTTATATCACAGTCGGGATTGTAGAAATCTCTTCCCTTCCATGTCGGTGCGTACAAAACTATTTTTTTATTTTCATCCACTTTTACATTTTCTTTTTTAAGCAGATTAATTACATCTTTGCGCTCGGTTTTAACAACCGTATCAAGACGGGGATAGCCTTCTTCTATGATTTTGCCTTTATATATTCCGTCAAGTTTATATGCTCTTGTGTAAATTTCGGTTAAAAATGAGTTTGCAGAAATCAAATAGTCGGACTGAATAAAGTTTCTGACCGTGTTTGAAACAGATATTTTTGCAAGCGGGTGGTCGTAGCCCAAAGTTTTGAGCGGTATTCCGTGCCAAGTATTGATATATATCTGTTCGGGTTTCTTTACAAAATAACTTAAAAAAGTTGAGTTATTGATAAGATATTTTGCAGTACACAAAGCCTTCAAGTACGGTTTTTTGCCCGATTCTACAAAGTAAACATTGCTGTACTTGCTGTACTTTTCAATTTCCTCTTTATGTTCGGAAAGTTTGTCCAAAACCCAGATATGTTTTAAATTTTTATATTTTGGATTGTCAAGCAATTCTTTAAAAATAGCGTATGGATTGCAAAGCATACCTCTGCCGTAAAATGCCTCGTACAAAACTACATTTTTCTTTACTTTACAATGCTTGTAAAGTTTTGCGTATGCAGTATTTCTGCGGCGAATTTTACTTCTCAAATAATCATTGACAGGTTTATTCACTTCTTTTGCTATCTCAACAGTATTCTTTTTTACCGATTTCAAATTAAAACTCATTTGACTGCAACCTCTGATTACATAGTTATAGTTATATAAAATACTTAATAAAGTATAAAGGAATTCAATTTTAAAGTCAATATATGCAAATCATAATTAATATGTTTTATAAAACTCTTTTTTTAAATATTATACACAAAACAATCAGTAGTCAAGACCTCCGGCTAAGCCGGAGGCTTGATTAAGCCCTAGAAGGGCTTTTTACAGACATAACCCCTAAAGGGGCACTGAAAAGTTTGCCGACCGCATTGTT
>DVEP01000026.1 GCA_015655975.1 Eubacterium sp.
AACATAACTCGAACCAACGACAGTAAGCTCCAAATCTTTGATTTGGGAAAAACAGTCCTGTGGACTGTTTTGTAGCTTATTGCAGAACTTAAACGAGTCCAACTTTGAGAACTACGATGCCTTACAGCAATTCTGTTGTGAGGCTTTTTTCTTGCCTTAAAGATTTAAATTAAATAACGGGATCGTCTATTCAAAAGCATTAGGGTGTATATGATTTTTTTGGTCATTATATGCCATTTTTGTTTGTATTTTAAAATTAAGAATGAAATATATTTATATTGAAACATATTTTACAGATTTTCCTATGGAAATGCAGATAACAAGGAATACGGATTAAGCACGCTAAAATTTATCATTTGGAAAATCATTCTGTCAACAATTTAAACTGCTAATAAATATTTCTATGGAGTAAATATATTAGTAACCACTTATATTATAACTGAAATATTTTATTAATAATGAAATAGCGTCCTGATAAATTCTTAATTACAAAAACACAAAAAACATTATCATAACATAGATTTAATAATATTGTGTTTTTTAACCCTATATTTATCAAAACTTTTTGGCACAGTATTTATTAGAAAAATACGATATTTAGTTCTATTTCTTAAAAGCATTTATTTTCAGTACTTAAACGAGTTTAACTTAAGCGTTCTAAAGGATTGCTATTTGCAGTTACTTTTTTAATTGAATTGTTATGATTTATGTTTTTCAATTGTTGAGATTACAACAGTTCGCAGCGTGAATAACGAAAAAACAAATATGACGAAGTGCAGAGCGTTGCGTATCAGTAAAAGTTACAATACTGTTGATTATCAGTTCTCTATTAAAACTACTTACGAAAATAGCCAAATTTTGAAATTTTTAACCAAATATACTTTTTATTTATTCATTTGAATTTTATTTAAAAATATCGTATGATATTAAGAGAAATTAAATAGATAAATGAAAATTTTTTTATATTTAGGTGTCTGTATGGATAAAATTAAATGGTTATTTTTTGATATTGGCTCAACTTTAGTAGATGAAACCGCGATTGTACGGTGAGTTTGAAAAACTATATCCTGAGACAAAATCAATGTTGGAATCATTGTCTGAAAAATATAAATTGGGAATAATTGCAAATCAAAATGCTGGCACAAAAACACGGCTCAAAAATTGGAATATAGATAAATATTTTGATATTGTAATTACTTCTGCTGAATGCGGATGCGCTAAGCCTGATTTAAAAATTTTCAAAATGGCTCTTGAACAGGAAATTGTACAACGGATGAATGCGTTATGATAGGCGACAGAATAGATAATGATATTGCTCCTGCAAAGCAGTTAGGAATGAAAACTGTTTGGGTGCGTCAAGGATTTTCCAAATATCAAAGTGCAAAAAGTGTTAGTGTACAACCGAATTTTATTGTTGATAAGGTATCTGAATTAGTTAAAATATTTAAATGAAATATATAAATATGTCAAAGTATTAAAAGTGCTAAAACAACTATATGCGATATTGATTTTTTTAGAAAATCATCTGCAAAATAAAATGATGAAAAAATGTTTATACTTTGATAATTGCTGTGTGGACTGCAATTTACCGATGGCAGTATGATTAATATTGACACCATGCAGTGAAAAGCAATATGTACCATCCTTCGGATTTGATTATCTTATTTATAATGCACCGTTTAATTTGCGACCTTGTTTTGAATGGCAATACGGCAGTATAACCGAAAACGATTATAGAATATAAAAGTCCTGCACCTATTGACAAAACAAAAAGTTAGTGATATAATGATTAAAATTTGATACATCAAACCGTTGAAGCGGAGATAACGGCAATGATGCCTTTACAGAGAGTCTGCGATGCTGAGAGTCAGGCAAGAAACAAGTTGTCAAATGGACCGCTGAGGGCGCAGTCAAATGTGGTATTCACAAAGTATTCTGCGACGTTGTAGGCAGACGTCATTTGCCGGGGATATGTTGGTATCCTGTTAAGTGCGTAGGGTCATTCCTATGAATCAAGGTGGCACCGCGGATAAGTGTTTTTATTCGTCCTTGACAGAGAGTATATTTCTGTCAAGGACGTTTTTGTTTTATGGGACTCCTTTGACTGAGTAAAAGGTCAAGGGAGTCTTTACCTTTTTCAGAGGTTGCGATATGCTGTATATAAAATGTTGGTGGCGCAATGTGCGCCGTAAATTGAATTGTAATCGTACTGTCAAATTATCAACTTAGTTTATCATTGGAGGAACCAATTATGAAAATTCAGCCGACTTTAGATGAAGTTAAAAAAATCGCAGCAATTGGTTATTATAGCGTATTACCGGTCAGCCTTGAAATCCTTTCGGACTTCACTACACCTATTGAAACCATGAAAATTCTGAAAAATGTATCTACTCATTGCTATATGCTGGAATCCGCGCAGTCAAGTGAAAAGTGGGGGCGCTATACATTCCTCGGATTTGACCCGAAAATGGAAATCACTTGCATTGACGGCGAAATGAAAATCGGCAATCTCAAGGTTAAGACAGAAAACCCATCCGACTATCTCCGTCAGATTCTTGCCGATTACAAAAGTCCTCGTTTCAATTATCTTCCTTCCTTTACAGGCGGTCTTGTCGGATACTTCTCCTATGACTATCTAACCTATAGCGAGCCGACTGTTAAATGCGATATGGAAGATACCGAGGCATTTAAGGATGTTGACCTGATGCTCTTTGATAAAGTTATCGCTTTCGATCATCTCCGACAGAAGATTATTCTCATTGTAAATATGTCTTTGGATGAGCCGGAAATCGGTTACAACAAAGCAGTTATGGAATTGAAACAGCTCGAAGAACTTTTGAAACACGGCGAAAAGATAAATGAACCCAGTGGCAAACTGCTTGGCGAAGTTACGCCGTTGTTTGACAAAGAGCAATTCTGTGACATGGCAGAAAAAGCAAAGCATCATATTCGCGAGGGTGATATTTTCCAGATTGTGCTTTCCAATCGCCTGTGTGCGAATTTTGAGGGAAGTCTCTTGAATACCTACCGTGTGCTTCGCACAATCAATCCGTCACCGTATATGTTTTATTTTTCAGGAACGGATGTTGAGGTTGCGGGGGCGTCTCCCGAAACGCTGGTCAAGTTGGAAAATGGTGTGCTGCACACTTTCCCACTTGCAGGAACAAGACCGAGAGGCAAAACTGAGGAAGAAGACAAAGCCCTCGAAGCAGAGTTGCTTGCTGATGAAAAGGAACTTGCCGAACACAATATGCTGGTCGATTTAGGACGAAACGATCTCGGAAAAATAAGCAAGTTCGGTACTGTAAAGGTCGAAAAGTTACATTCTGTTGAACGCTTTTCCCATGTTATGCACATCGGTTCTATAGTGCGTGGTGAGATAAGCGAAAATCACGATGCATTGGATGCTGTTGAGGCGGTATTACCTGCAGGAACACTTTCAGGTGCGCCGAAGATTAGAGCTTGTCGGTTGATTGGAGAACTTGAAAACAACAAGCGTGGCATATATGGCGGTGCCATTGGCTATATCGACTTCACGGGAAATATGGATACCTGTATTGCCATCCGCATTGCCTATAAAAAGAACGGTAAGGTATTTGTGAGAAGCGGAGCCGGAATTGTGTCAGATTCCGTACCTGAAAAGGAATTTGAAGAGTGTATGAACAAAGCCAAAGCATCGCTCAAAGCGTTAGAACTTGCACAGGAGGCAGAATTATGATTCTTCTGATAGATAACTACGACAGCTTTTCCTATAATCTCTTTCAACTTATCGGCGAGATTGAGACAGATATCAAGGTCATCCGCAACGATGAAATGACAATAGAAGAAATTAAGAAATTGAACCCGACCCGCATTATTCTATCTCCCGGTCCGGGCAGACCGGAAGATGCAGGGATGATTGTTGAAGCGGCAAAAGCACTCGGGAAGGACATTCCCATTTTCGGCGTTTGTCTCGGTCATCAGGCAATTTGTACGGCATTCGGTGCGACTGTTACCTATGCAAAGGAACTAATACACGGCAAACAGTCAGATGTGAAATTTGACACAGATTGCCTGCTATTCAAAGATTGTCCTCAAGTTGCTCCTGTTGCACGGTATCATTCCCTTGCGGCAGATGCCGACACCATTCCCGAAGAACTAAAAATAACAGCACTTACCACAGATGGGGAGGTAATGGCGGTACAGCACAAAGCGTATCCCATTTACGGCGTACAATTCCATCCCGAATCCATTATGACGCCGTACGGAAAGCAGATGCTGTATAATTTCATAAAGGAGATATGAGTCATGATTAAAGAAACTATTGTAAAGATTGTAAATAAAGAAGACCTGACCTATGATGAAGCATACACCGTGATGAATGAAATCATGAGCGGTGAAACTTCTTCCACACAGAATGCCGCTTTTCTTGCCGCTCTGTCCACCAAAAGTGCCAGAGCTGAGACCACAGACGAGATTGCAGGCTGTGCGGCTGCTATGAGAGCGCACGCAACAAAGGTTGAGACCGGTATGGAACTTTTTGAGATTGTCGGAACAGGCGGTGACAATGCTCACAGTTTCAATATTTCCACTACCTCTGCTCTTGTTGCTGCTGCAAGCGGTATGAAAGTCGCAAAACACGGCAACAGAGCTGCCTCATCACAGTGTGGAACAGCAGATTGTCTGGAAGCTCTCGGTGTAAATATTCAGCAGAGTCCCGCAAGATGTATTGAACTTCTGAACGAGGTCGGCATGTGTTTCTTCTTCGCACAGAAATATCATACCTCTATGAAATATGTGGGTTCTATCCGAAAGGAACTTGGCTTCCGTACCGTGTTCAATATTCTCGGACCTCTTACAAATCCAGGTACACCGTCCATGCAGCTTCTCGGTGTGTATGATGATTATCTTGTTGAACCGCTGGCACAGGTTTTAATCAATCTTGGTATCAAACGAGGTATGGTTGTGTACGGTCAGGATAAACTGGATGAAATCTCAATGAGCGCACCAACTAAAATCTGCGAGATTCGTGACGGCTGGTTCAAGTCCTATGTGATTGCACCGGAAGACTTCGGTTTTGAACGCTGTACTAAAGAAGACCTAAAGGGAGGCACACCGGAGGAAAACGCCAAAATCACGCTTGCTGTCTTAAGAGGTGAAAAAGGGCATAAGAGAAATGCTGTTCTTATGAATGCAGGCGCAGCACTCTATATCGGCGGCAAGACTGACAGTATGAAAGACGGTATCGCACTTGCCGCAGAGATTATTGATTCAGGTAAGGCACTTGAAACATTGAATAAACTTATTGAAGTCAGCAACCGTCCGGAGGCAGAGATATGACGATTCTCGATAGGCTTGCCGAATACGCTCGTGAGCGTACCGAACAAGCAAAAATGAAAATACCGCTTGAAGAAATCAAGCGACAGGCTTTATCTCTCCCAAAAGGCTCTTTCGCATTTGAAAATGCACTGAATAAAACGGGCATTTCCTTTATTTGTGAGTGCAAAAAGGCATCTCCCTCAAAAGGATTGATAGTTCCTGATTTTCCGTATCTGCAGATTGCAAAGGAGTACGAAGTGGCAGGAGCAGACTGTATTTCCGTGCTGACAGAACCGAAATGGTTTCTCGGAAGCGACGAGTATCTGAAAGAAATCGCTTGCGCTGTTTCCATACCTTGTCTGAGAAAAGACTTTACAGTAGATGAATATATGCTCTACGAGGCAAAGGTGCTTGGCGCATCGGCGGTACTGCTCATTGCCTCTATCCTGAGCGAAAATCAAATTAAGGAGTATATCGGCATCTGCGATGAACTTGGGCTTTCTGCTTTGGTTGAGACGCACGATAAAGCAGAAGTCAGCTCATCAATTAAAGCAGGAGCAAGAATTATTGGTGTCAACAACCGTAATCTCAAAGATTTTTCTGTAGATACGGACAATAGCCGCAGGCTAAGAGAGTTGATTCCTCGTGATGTACTGTTTGTTTCCGAAAGCGGTGTTAGTACCTCTGATGATGTGGCAAAACTCCGTGAAATCGGTGTGGATGCTGTTTTAATCGGTGAAACCCTTATGAGAGCGCCGAACAAAAAAGCCAAACTCGATGAACTGCGAGGTGGGGTATGACTAAAATCAAACTTTGCGGACTTTCCCGACCTTGTGATATAGAGGCTGCGAACGAACTAAACCCCGACTATATCGGATTCGTTTTTGCATCGAAAAGCAAGCGCTATGTAACATACGAAAAAGCGACGGAGTTGAAAAGATTTCTTTCGCTCAACATTCAAGCAGTCGGTGTATTTGTAAATGAACATCCGCAAAATGTCGCAAAACTATTGCAAAACGGCATTATCGACATAGCGCAACTTCACGGTGATGAGGACGAAGAATATATTACACAGTTGCGACTGCTCACAGATAAGCCACTCATCAAGGCTTTTCGCATTGAAACTGAGAATGATATAAAAAATGCGAAACAAAGTACGGCGGATTATATACTGCTTGATTCCGGTGCAGGTACGGGGACGGTATTTGATTGGGGTCTCGTGAAAAGTATCAGAAGACCGTATTTTCTCGCCGGAGGTCTTGAACCTGTAAACGCGGTAAATGCGGTCAAAGCACTCCATCCGTTTGCAGTCGATGTCAGCTCCGGAATTGAAACCAATGGAGTAAAAGATAAAATAAAAATGGCAGAATTTGTATCCGCTGTCAGAAAGGAAGATAGATTATGACAAATCCAAACGGACGCTTCGGTATTCACGGCGGTCAGTACATTCCGGAAACGCTGATGAATGCGGTCATTGAACTGGAAGAAGCGTATAATCACTATAAAAACGATTCCGAATTTAACAGAGAACTTGCCGAACTTTTCAATGAATATGCAGGCAGACCATCAAGATTGTACTTTGCTGAGAAAATGACCAAAGACCTCGGCGGTGCGAAAATTTATCTTAAACGCGAAGACCTAAACCACACGGGAGCGCATAAAATCAACAATGTACTCGGACAAGCACTTCTTGCAAAGAAGATGGGCAAAACTCGGCTGATAGCTGAAACAGGAGCAGGTCAGCATGGTGTTGCAACAGCAACTGCCGCCGCACTGATGGGAATGGAATGCGTGGTATTCATGGGCGAAGAAGATACCATTCGTCAAGCGCTTAATGTGTACCGTATGAGGCTGCTTGGAGCAGAGGTAATTCCCGTAAAGACAGGTACGGCAACTCTTAAGGACGCTGTATCGGAAGCCATGCGTGAATGGACCTCTCGTATTTCCGATACCCACTACTGTCTCGGTTCCGTTATGGGTCCTCATCCGTTTCCAACCATTGTTCGTGATTTTCAGTCAGTTATTTCCAAGGAAATTAAGGACCAGATACAAGAGAAAGAAGGCAGATTGCCCGATGCAGTCATAGCATGTGTAGGCGGCGGTTCTAACGCTATCGGCAGTTTCTATCATTTCATCAATGATGAAGGTGTAAGGCTTATTGGCTGTGAGGCGGCAGGCAGAGGTATTGATACCTTTGAGACAGCGGCAACCATTTCCACAGGAAAAGTTGGTATCTTTCACGGAATGAAATCTTACTTCTGTCAGGATAAGGACGGACAAATCGCTCCTGTTTATTCCATTTCTGCAGGACTAGATTACCCGGGTGTCGGTCCCGAACACGCTCATTTGTATGACATAGGCAGAGCACAGTATGTACCTGTCACGGACGACGAAGCGGTAAACGCTTTTGAATATTTGGCGAAAACTGAGGGTATCATTCCTGCCATTGAATCGGCTCACGCAGTTGCGCACGCAATGAAGATTGCACCGACAATGGATAAAGACAAAATCATTGTAATCACCATATCAGGCAGAGGCGATAAGGATTGTGCAGCTATTGCCCGCTACAGAGGGGAGAATCTTTATGAGTAAAATCAAAAAAGCTTTTGAAAACGGCAAGGCTTTCATCGCCTTTATCACTTGCGGTGATCCTGACTTGGAAACAACAGCCGCCGCTATCCGTGCCGCTGTAGAAAACGGTGCAGACCTAATAGAACTCGGTATCCCATTCTCCGACCCAACTGCCGAAGGACCTGTTATTCAGGGAGCAAACCTCAGGGCGCTGAACGCAGGCATTACGACAGATAAAATATTTGCCTTTGTCAAAGAACTTCGTCGTGATGTAAAGGTGCCGATGGTTTTTATGACCTATGCTAATGTGGTGTTCTCCTATGGTGCGGAAAAATTCATCTCGACTTGCAGAGATATTGAAATTGACGGACTTATCCTGCCGGATTTGCCGTTTGAGGAAAAAGAAGAATTTCTGCCGCTTTGCAACGAGTATGGAGTTGATTTAGTGTCACTGATTGCACCTACATCGGAAAACCGCATTGCTATGATTGCAAAAGAAGCAAAAGGTTTTTTATATATCGTTTCCAGTCTCGGTGTTACGGGTACAAGAAACGAAATTAAGACAGACCTTTCTTCTATTGTGAAGGTAGTAAGAGAAAATACCGATGTACCTTGTGCTGTTGGATTTGGTATTTCCACACCTGAGCAAGCAAGGAGAATGGCGCAGATTTCTGATGGCGCAATCGTTGGTTCGGCTATTATAAAGTTACTTGAAAAGTATGGAAAGGACGCACCTAAGCACATAGGTGAGTATGTGAAATCCATGAAGGACGCTATGAGATAAAATTTATATTATTTATCTTTTGGCATAAAGACAATTCATACGGATATTGAGGGTGTATTTACTATTTTTGGTGCATTTTCATTCTGATAAATCAAGGTATCTTCCAAAAAGAAAATACCGATAAAGCCCTAAAATGCGGGATATATCGGCATTTACCAACTTATGAAAATATAATTAGAATTCAGTAAGTTTTTCAAATATAAATTCATAATATCATATTATACGATGTTTTAAAGTTAGGTATTGCTATTGTATTATTTTATCCTGTTTCTGTGTTTTACTTTTCATTTGCCTGAAAATTACGGCACACAACACAAGAGATGAACAATAAATATTGGTTTATATAAAAAAGCCCCGACAAAAAACGGAACAGTTGCTTGTCGGGGCACATTTTTATTTTTGTTGCTAAAAAAATTATTTATATAAAATGTAAAAATTGCTGTTGTCAAAGTAACAAAACATACTTTCAAAACAACACTTGTTTTCAAAACTAATCAATTTACGCGCTTCTTTAATACATTTTTTTAGAACTCTGTTATGATTTGTTTCTTTTGGCTTAATATTTATCTTTGAATAGCAGTTAGAATTGTATGGCGTAAGACTGTCATCAACCTCAATATTGTTGGAACGAATAAAAGCGTTTACCTCATTTTGAATAGAAAAAATATTTATATTGTGGTCCGGAATGTTTTTGTGAGGTTTGCGATGCTGTCTGTATTCTTGACTGTATTGTTGTGAATTGTAGTGTTTATAGTTGAAATTCTTGTTTTGCAAGCTTGCAAGACTTATAGTTATGATTGCAATAATGACTATTGTACTTAGAATTATGCAAAGTTTTTTCATTATTGATTTTCTCCGTAATAGAAAAATTTTGTTCAAATATTTTTTGATTTAAATGATTTGATACAATTATTATAGCATAATTTTACATTTTTTTCAACAACATAAAACAATATTAATTGCATTTGGGGAAAATATTCATCTTTACACTTTTGCGAAAGTGTAAAGATGAATCAATATTTTACTATGTTTTTACAGTTTTTCGGCGATGTTGTTCGGCAATAAGAATGAAGAAACGGTGGCGTCTGAATACTGAACAATCAATACATAATTGTTTCCTGACGAGTATGCGTCTGAAAGTGCATTTTCCGTGAGCAAATTAATTGTATCTTCATTTTCAAAAAGTTTTCCCTCAATTTGTTGTGCAGAATTATCATAGGATGTTTTCAAAGAATTTTTAAAGTCGTCAATTTTTTCAAAATTCTTTGTAGCCTCCGTTACAGATTCTGTTTGCTCTATGTGTTCGGCACCTGTTGAAGACGGCGTTTCTGAATAATCATAACTTTGAATATAGTTATAGGCATAGGTATAAACGCTTGTGTATTTTCTTTTAAGGCCGTTATATTGAAGTTCGCTTATATTTGTGTTATATACATAGACATTTTCAATTTCGTCTTTAATGTTAAACAAATCATACAATCCATACTCTTTAATTAAGTTTATTGTGTTTTTCATTGAAGGGTAAATCGGAGTGTACAGTTTATCGTCAACAGAAATGTTTATATTTGTTTTAGCGTAAGAATTGCTGAAAAAGCCTATTGGTTTTTCGTCTGTGTAGTTGATATAACAATTATCATTTTCTTCAATATCTTTTGCTATTGCAGATTTCAGTTTATTTGTTTGTTCTAAAGTCAATGGCTTTGCATGTTTGAGGTTTGTTGTTTGAAGAACACCGTACAAATAATCGCTGTCATAAATTTGACTTAAATTGTTGTTAAATTGACTGAGCAATTCGTTGCTGTCTGTGTAAGAAATTGAACCCAATTTCTTGAGAGTAAGATAGTCTTCAAGCATTTTTAAATCAGAGAAGATTTCTGCGTTAAAATCTCCTAAAAAGTCGCTTTGCTGACTTTGAATATCGTTTAAATCAACATTGTATTTTTCTTTAAATTTCTTTGATTCTTCTTCAAAGTCGGCTGTTAATAAATATTTGTACTCTTCTTTTAACGCATTTGTGTTGTAGATTTCATCACATTTCTTCAAAGTGTCTGCATCAATATTTTTGTATGTTCTTTTTACTTTTGTGCCGTCATTTAAAATATAGTAAACTGACACGCTGTTTATTGTGTCTGTTTTGTTGCTTTGTGAAAGTTCTTTGTGTAACTTTCTTACAATATCAATATCACTTTCATCTGTAAATTCGCCCAATATTGCTTCTTCGCTTGAGGAATAGAAGTCTTTTCCCAAAGTGCTGTTCAGTATAGGTGTGCCGCTGTCAAATGAAGTGTTTGACAGAAATGTTTTTCCGCTTTCGGAAATGTAGGCACTTTTAATTTCTGAAGTTTCAGGAATGTATTTTGAATAGTTTGCGCCTACTATTGACAATACGGCAAAAATTGCTGCAGAAATAATCAATGTGGTTCCAAAAGAAAGGAGCAGTTTTTTAGTCTGTTTTCTTTTTAAAGATATTATGGAAAGAACAAGTATTCCGATTGCTATTACTGTTACTGTCGGTAAAAATGTTCCGACAGGGTTTTCATAAGTATCATTAAATTTGAAAAGTTCTGCTGTCATCAGTGTTGTTAAAGAAAAAATCACAACGCCTATTGAACGGTTGTCGCTGAAAAATCCGCCTATATTTTCAAACTTTTTATTTTTAAATATTTTGTATGCGAGAACTAAAGATACTAAACAGTAAGCAAAAATGATAATTATAGGAAGTAAATCGAGAAAAGTAAAAACAAATTCATTTCCTTGTTTTAAAGATATAAATCTGTCTATTTTAAGTAAATCTTCCTGTCCCAACTTGTTTTCCGATACTCTGACAATAGATGAAAATGGGTTTAAAAATGAAAGTTTGTTTTCTAATGTAGAAAGATTTGTTCCGAAAATATAGTTGGTTTTGCGGTAAGCATAGCCGTTAAATACAATAAATGCGCCGTTTGAAATGAATTTTGTAAATACATAGGGAATTATTGAAACGGACATTGCACAAATGAAATATTCAAATTTGTGTGTTGAAAGGCTTGCCGAAAGCGTGCCTACACAAAAACCGAAAGCTATTTCTGCAAAAAGTATGATAAAGAGTACAGCGAGCGCTGCAATCATCTGTGCGGAAAATTTGAAGTAAACCGTGTTTATGATTCCTGCTGTAATTTGCGAGAGTAAAAGCGCTATTGCAAACCAGGAAAATGTTGCAGTAATTCTGTTTTTAAATAAATCACTTCTTTTGAGCGCAAAAGACATTACTGTGGTTGATTTGATTTTTGAAAAGTTGAGGTCAAATACAATAAAAGCACTGAAAATACCTGTAAAAATGAACAATGGGTACCATTCGTATATGCTTTGAAAAATTGCAAAATCTGCGCTGTAACTTGAGCCGAAATTGAAAATATAGTTTTTTGCTTCTGTGCCTGCATTATTGAAACTTGTTTTTATTGAATAGAAATTTCCGAGTGATAAAAACAAAAATGTCAACAACGGAAATATCCATGTTTTCAAAGATAAAAATTGTACTTTTAAGTCGTTTAATTTAATTTTATTGGAAGATTTCTGAGTAGTCATATTTGTTTTCCTCCATTTGAGATATAAAAATTTCTTCAAGGCTCATATTCGTGCTTTGAAAATGGGTAGGGGACATAGCTTTGATTTTTTCTTCTGTTTCATCAGCGTGGTCAAATGTCTTGATTATTGCTGAATTCTTGTCTGTTTTGAGTTTGATGTTGTCTAAATGTTTGAAATCATTTTCGGATATATCGCGGTCAAATTTAACGCTAATCATTCTGAATTTTGTATCTAAATTGTCTTTGTCAACATCTAAAACCAAATGGTTTTTGTTAATCAAGCCTATATGGTCGCACAAGTCGGCAAGTTCTGCCAAATTGTGTGAACTGATGATTATAGAAGCGTTGCAGTCTGCTATATAGTCAAAAAACAGGTTTTTAATGAGAAGTCTTTTTGCAGGGTCAACTCCGTCAAAACACTCGTCTAAAAGTAAATATTTCGGGTGCGCAGACAATGCAAGTATGATTTCTGACTGTCTTTTCATTCCTTTTGAAAAACTTCGTATCGGTTTGTCTTGCGGAAGTTTAAAGAGTTTTACCAATTTATCAAAAGTCTTGAAAGAGAAGTTTTCAAAATACGCCGAGTAGTATTTTGCGGTTTTTTTCAAATTGTAAGTGCTTGGTATGTATAAATCATCTGAAAGAAAAAACAGGTCTTTTCTGTTTGAGTCGTTGTTAAAACTGTTTTCGCCGTCAAGAAGAACATTTCCGCTGTCGGCAGTGATTACACCTGCCGCTATCTTTAAAAGAGTTGTTTTGCCTGCTCCGTTGTAGCCTATCAGTCCGTAAATAGAACTGTTGTTTACGGTAAAACTGATGTTTTCTATTGCTGTTTTTGCATCGAAAGATTTGCTGATGTTTTTAATTTCAATCATACTGTTTACCTTCCTTATATATATTGTGTACTAATTCAAGTATTGAGTTTTCGGACAATCCTATTTCTTTTGCAGAATGTACGGCGTCCGAAACTTCTTTTTTTACCGATTTTTCTAAAATATCGTTGCTTTTCGCATTGTGCGAAACATAGCTTCCTTTTCCTGAAACAGAGTAAATAATACCGTTTAGTTCAAGTTCTTTAAAAGCGCGTTTTACGGTGTTTACATTCAAATTCAGTTCGCCTGCCAATGAGCGAATAGACGGCAACTGCTCGTCGGGCTTGTATTCGCCCTGCTTAATGTTTAGCAAAATTTGCTCTTTAATTTGCTCATATATAGGCGTTCTGCTATGCAGGTCAATAAAAATCAGCGACATCACTTCCCTTAAATTTACAAGTGTAATATCTGTGCTATCACACTTGTATAATATCATTATGACGATTATTTGTCAATCAAAATTAAGATTTCTTTAGAAAAATAAAAATTTTGACGAAAAAGTTAATATTTTGTTGACAATTCGTGTTAAAGTTCTTGACATTTGCCTTTAAATTGTATATAATCTCACTCGTGGTTATTTAGAAGTATTCAAATACCCCCGATAACGAGTTCGGAGGGAGGGAATTGTAATGAGTCAGGTTAAAGTAAAAGAAAATGAATCTCTTGATAGCGCATTAAGAAGATTTAAGCGTCAAACTTCTCGCGATGGTATTATTCAGGAAGTTAGAAAAAGAGAACATTATGAGAAGCCTTCTGTTGCTCGTAAAAAGAAGAGCGAAGCTGCTCGTAAAAGAAAGTTCAAATAATTATTTAGGAGCGTTATTTGACGCTCCTTTTTAATTTTAAGGTATAGGGAACAGAACACAAATGCAGAAAGTTTGATTTTGCAATGTACTTTCGCTTTTTTGTTTTGCATAGTGTCAGAATCCCATATCTTAATTTCATAGTTTGATATTTTTGTTGATTTAATATATAATGTAATTAATATAAATATCAATAATACGAAAGAAGTATGTGTATGAAAATTCTTGTTTTAAACGGTCCGAATCTCAATATGACGGGAATCCGCTCAAAGAGTGTCTATGGTGCTGAAACTTTGGAGGATATAAACAAAGAAATTGAACAGTACGCCAAAGAAAAGGGTGTAGATGTTTCTTTTTTTCAAAGCAACAGTGAAGGCGCTATAATTGACGAAATTCATTCTTCAATGAATATGTATGACGGCGTAGTAATCAACGCAGGTGCATACACTCATTACAGTTACGCCATCAGAGACGCTATTGAGTGTGTAAAGGAGTTTACTCCTTTTGTTGAAGTTCATATGAGCGATATACACGCACGGGAGGACTTTAGAAAGGTATCCGTCATTACAGATGTTTGCAAAGCGCAAATTTGTGGTTTTGGCAAGAATAGTTATAAAAAAGGTATTGATTTATTAATGCAAATATTATAAAATATCTGTGTAGTAAATATTTGGAGGTATATATCGAATGGTATCAGCAGGCGATTTTAGAAATGGCGTTACATTTGAAATGGAAGGTCAAGTATATCAAATTATTGAATTCCAACATGTAAAGCCGGGCAAGGGCGCTGCATTTGTTAGAACAAAATTGAGAAATGTAATTACTGGTGCGGTTACAGAAACATCTTTTAACCCTACCGCTAAGTTCCCGACAGCATACATTGAAAGAAAAGAAATGGTTTATTCTTACAGCGACGAAGGTCTCTATTACTTTATGGACCAAGAGACTTTTGATATGATTCCTGTTGCAGAATCAGACCTTTCAGACAACTTCAAGTTTGTAAAGGAAAACGACATTTGCCGTATTCTTTCATACAAAGGCAAAGTTTTCGGTGTTGAACCGCCTACATTTGTTACACTTGAAGTTACAAAGACAGACCCGGGTTTCAAAGGAAACACAGCAACCAACACTCTTAAACCGGCTGTTCTTGAAACAGGCGCAGAAATCAAAGTACCGCTTTTCATTAACGAAGGCGACAGTATCAGAGTAGATACTCGTACTTGCGAATATATGGAAAGAGCATAATAAAGGAGCAATCACTATGGAAACTATCGAAAAACTCGGTTACCTTAAAGGTCTCATTGACGGTCTTGAACTTGACCAAAAGTCAAAGGAAGCAAAGGCTATTAAAGCTATCGTAGATGTTCTTGACAGCATTTGCGAAGATATTGAGTTTGTAAACGAAGATGTTGCAGAACTCAATGATACAATCGACGAAATTGACGAAGATCTCGCAGAACTCGAAGAATATGTATATGACGAAGATGACTGCGATTGTTGTTGCGATGACGATGTAGAATACGAAGTTGTTTGTCCAAATTGCGGTGAGTCAATCATCATAGATGAAGAAACTGCTGCTGAAGGCGAAATTGAGTGTCCGAATTGTTCAGAACTTCTTGAATTCGATTTTGACGATGACTGCGATTGTGAATGCGATTGCGACTGCGAAAAAGAATAATAGACAGACAAAACACCGCACTTTTGTGTGGTGTTTTTTTATGTAAATGTTTTTATTGAGACAGCAAAAAAAGAGAGGGGAGACCCTCTCTTTTTTGTTATGATTTTGTTTTGTAGAGTTCTACGGTCGCAGTAATTGTGCCGTAAGCCCATGCCGTATTGCTTGAACTTATACTGAACGATACATTGACTTGCTGTTTTGTATTGTTTTCGTTTATTGTATCGTTTGGTGCAAAACCGAGATTTATCGACGGCACAAGTTCACAGTTATCAACACTGTCCGGTGAAATAATCTTAACCCGATTGTTTGAAAGCGATATAATTCTCGCCGTATATCCGTTCGGGACGCCGTCAATTTGTATATTTGAACGACTGAAGTATGCGTGTTTTGATTTGTATTTTTCAGGCACTGTAATCGTTACTGTAATAGGGTCGTTGTTGTGTACAGGAGTAATACCGTTAACATTTGACGGTATATAAGAAAACTCATTTTCTCCTACATCGAGTTTAGAAAAATCAATATCGCCGAGCAAAATTTCTTTTGTTGATTCAAGTGCTGATTCGAGCATACCTACTTCTAATTTATCGACACTGTATTCGATTTTAATGTCGGAAGTGTCTAAACCTTCGGGTGTGTTGCTCAAACCTACGCGAACAGGCAAAACTGTTTTTTTCAGTATAGGAATGATTACATTCGGGTTTTTATTTTCTGTTGATACTGTTACATAGTCAACAACTTTTCCGTTTGAGTCAAGAGCTTTCAGGTCAAGATTCATCGTCTGCGACTCTGTAAGTTTGCCTTGAATATCTATATCGGCAACGACTTTTTCAACATTTTGAAGATATGAAGTAGCGCCTCGTACAATAGCGCTTGTGTCGCTCATTTGAACTTGTCCCATGATGTATCCGTCAGAGACAAAATCTTTGTTTTTATAGTTCAGTTGAATATCGAACTCTTTTTCACTCTCAACATCAAAGTATGCCTCATAGTTTGTAGGGTAAAACTTAGTGATAGTAAAATCACTGTTGTTTTTCGCAGGGGAGACTGTAATCGGTACAGAGTGGTATCCTGCTTTTGTAACAGAGCTTGTATCTACTTTTACATCGAGGTCTTCGCCGTTGATGTCTAAAACAATGTATTTTTTAGCCGAAACAGTAACATCTACCGTTATACTTTGCTCACCGTATGATTTAATTCCAAGCTGCTCCTGTACTGCATTGTCTGTTGTGATTGTAACAGGTACGGATATTTGCTTTGTCGTTTCGGGACTTACATTCATTGATGTAATAACCCAAATAATCAGTGATAAGAAAATAGATATTATAATCAGGTATTTGTCGGTGTATATTAGTTTTCTGAGCGAAAAAGAACTTTTTTTCTGTTTGCTTTTATTGTTTTGAGTATTATTTTTTATCATTTTTTATCCCCCTGACTATTTTTGTAATGATTTTATCATCAGAGGTGGAGCCGGAAGGAACGAAATTCCTTGTCAAAATCTCACGAAGGTCGCCGTCTGAAATGTTTTGGTTAAGAGCGCCGTTTTGAGCAACTGAAATTGCGCCTGTTTCTTCGGAAACGATAACGACAACTGCGTCGCTTTCTTCAGAAAGTCCGAGAGCGGCGCGGTGTCTTGTACCGAGTGCGGACGATATATTTTTTCCGGTCAACGGCAAAATACAACCCGCAGCATATATTTTATAGCCTCGAATAATCATTGCACCGTCGTGCAAAGGTGATTTTGGGAAAAAGACATTTTCTACCATTTCGCGTGAAGCTTGTGCGTCGATAGTTGTACCTGAGTTGATGATGTTCCCTAAAAGCGTTTCGTTTTCAAAAACAATCAGTGCGCCTATTTTCTTGTCGCTCATATTTGAAACTGCTTTGCAAACTGCGTCAATACAGTTGTTGATTTCGGAAATTTCAACTGCAATTCCGGAGTGAATTATTGCTTTTAAACTGCTTCTTGAAGCGCTTTTTCCGAGTTGTTCCAAAATTTTTCTGAATTCAGGGGCAAATAGGACAACCAAGATAATCAAAATATTTTCAAATACGCTTTTTAATATATAACTTGACGCTTCCATATTAAATGCATTAACAATACCGTAAATAAGCGCAATTATAACAATACCTTTAACAAGTTGCATTGCTCGTGTTTCACGCATAATTCTAATGCAAATATAGATGATTCCTGCAACGAAAACTATATCTAAAAAGTCTGTAAATCCAAAAGTGGAAAAGACGCTTAATATTTTATAAAAGAGAGACTCAATGTTTTGTAACATTTAAAAAACTTCCTACTGTTTTATTTATAACTATAAATAGTTTATCACACGAACTCCGATAAATAAAGTAAAAAATAATATTTTTTATAACTTTTTTAGAGTATTTATAAAATATTCACATTCGCTGAATTTATTGAATGATGATGGGCTTATTCTTACGGTGCCTCGTGTGTCTGTGCCGTAGAAACGGTGGGCGAGCGGTGCACAGTGCAGACCTCCTCTGACGGAAATGTTTTTGTCTGCTAAGAGTTGTGCCGTTTTTTCGCTTGAGTAATCTTTAAAGTTGAAAGACACAATAGGGGCAGTTTTGTATTTTGTCGGTTTTTCACAGTAAAGAATTGCGTTGCTGTTTTTTTTGAGTTCTTCATGCAACATTTGACATAGTTCAATTTCATATTTGTAAATATTTTCTTTCCCTTTTGAATTTATGAAATCTAAACCGCTGCCCAGAGTTATTATACCTAAGTTGTTCATAGTTCCGCTTTCAAATTTATCAGGAAGTTGCTGTGGCATATTCAAATTTGCAGAACTGCTGCCCGTACCTCCCTCCGTCAGTGTGTCGGGAATATCGTTTCCTAAAATCATTATTCCGCTTCCCATAGTGCCGTACAGTCCTTTGTGGCACGGAGCACAGACAGCGCTTATGTTGTCGTTGATTTTTACATCAAGCGTTCCCACAGTTTGAGCGCAATCCGCAACAAAAGGTATATTGTTTTCTTTTGCAATTTTTGCTATCTCATATATAGGCATAACTGTTCCGAATGCATTTGAAGCGTGTGTGCATACTATTAGACAGGTGTTTGAACGAATTTGTGATTTGAAGTTTTTTAATGTTTCTTCTGTATCTTTATTATATTCTGCTATGCTTACATGCATATTTTTTTCTGCGCAGAGTTTTTTTATCGGTCTTGAAACGGAATTGTGCTCAAAGCAGGATATGATGATGTGGCCGTTTTCCTTTGCAAAACCTTTGATTGCCGTATTTAAAGATTCAGTACAACCGGATGTGAACACGATTTTTTCGGGTGTTTTACAGTTAAAAAAATCGGCGCATTTTTGTCTTGTTTCGTATATTGCAGAGGCAGTTTTTACAGATTCTTTATATCCGCCTCTTCCGCTGTTAAATGAAAAATTTTCAAACGCTTCCAAAAGTTTTGATTTTTCCGATTTAGGCTTGGGGTAGGTTGTGGCGGCATTGTCAAAGTAAATCATTTTTTTCAACTCCGCTTATTTTAATTGAAAAAGATTTCAGTATTTTCAACGCCTTTTCCTCGTCTTCCTCAAGAATTTTTATCGCCCAACCACAGCCGTCACTTTTATTTATTTTTTCAGTTTTTATTGCTTCGCAACGAATACCTTGCGGTTTTAAAACAGACACGGCGTGTTGCGCCGCCGTAATCGTTTTTACTTTTATAATAACTGTTTTCATAACAGATACCTCACTTTTATTTATTCATAATACATATTATGCAAAAATAAAAATTATGGTAAAACAACATTGAAGTTGTTTGCATCAGTCATTATTGAAAGTTGTTTATAATTGTTTTTTAAGCAAAAAAACAGACGAAAGAATTATCTTTCGTCTGTTTTAAAATTTACTTTTTGAGTGCTCTTGTCAGCCAAATCTGACCGAGGTCAAGTGCATTGTAAATTCCTTGTTTCTCGCTTTTCTTAGCGATTGTGTAGCCTTTTGCTTTTGAAGCGTCTGCCTGAAGCAGGTATATGCCTACTTTTTCAGAAAGGCTGATGTCTTTTAACTTCTTTTTACTGTTAACTGTAAGTTTAACAATAAACGGGTCTTCCGGATTTCCGTAAAAGATAGTGTCGGCGCATCTTACAAGCGGTTTTCCCTTGTAGATGAGAGTGCCGTTTTTGTTTTCAGCCAATACGAAACCTCCTTTAATTATTCAAATAAGACTTTACCATTTCTGAAAGAAGTTCATCTCTGTCGAGTCGTCTTATAAGACTTCTTGCATTTTTGTGAGTAGTGATATAGGTCGGGTCTTCCGAAAGAAGATAGCCTACTATTTGGTTAACAGGATTGTAGCCCTTTTCTTTGAGAGCGTCAAAAACCTGAGTGAGAACATTTTTCATTTCGTTTTCTTTTTCATCACCAAGTTTAAAAGATATAGTCTTGTCTATCATGGCAAAGTCACCTCCATATATCTAATTATATACATATTCTTGATAAATTACAATGATTTTATGAAAAAAATATTGCAATGTACAAAAAACAGTACAAAAATCAGTTGTCAGACAGCAACATTCTGTCGTTGTCAAGTTCTTCACCCGACGAAGTTTTGAACTTTTCAAGTAATTGAGAAGTTGTAAGATTTTTCTTTTCTTCGCCTGAAACATCGTATATTATTTTGCCGTTGTTCATCATAATAAGTCTGTTTCCTATTCTGATTGCATCTTTCATATTGTGTGTAATCATAATGGTTGTCAGATTGTTTTCAGCAACAATTTTTTGTGTAATGTCAAGAACTTTCTTTGCGGTTTTCGGGTCGAGTGCGGCAGTGTGTTCGTCGAGCAACAGAACTTTTGGCTTTTTGAGTGTTGCCATCAAAAGTGTCAGAGCCTGTCTTTGACCGCCTGAAAGAAGTCCTACTTTTGAAGTCAGTCGTTCTTCAAGTCCGAGTTCAAGGGTGGCAAGAATTTCTTTGTAGTGAGCCGTTTCTTTTTTGTTTACGCCCCATTTGATTGTTCTTGCTTTGCCTCTTCGGTTTGCAAGAGCAAGGTTTTCTATGATTTCCATATCGGCGGCAGTTCCCATCATCGGGTCCTGAAAAACTCTGCCCAAAAACTTTGCTCGTTTGTGTTCGGGCATTTTTGTAACATCTGTATTGTCGATGATGACAGAACCGCTGTCAACGGGATATACGCCTGCAATCATATTCAGCATTGTAGATTTACCTGCGCCGTTGCCGCCGATGACAGTTACAAAATCGCCTTCATTGAGTTCAAGGTTGAGACCGTTCAGAGCCTTTTTTTCATTGATTGTTCCGGGATTGAAGGTTTTATAAATATTTTCAAGTTTAAGCATTTTGTTTACCTCCCGAACTGTTTTTTACTGTTTTTTCTTTAATTTTGCTTTTCCAGTAAGGTACACCGAGGAAGAGAGCAACGATTATGGCAGTAAAGAGTTTCAAGTCGTTTGCGTTTAAGCCCAGCATAAGTACAAATGTGATAACTATGTAGTACACGATGCCGCCGAAAACAACTGCCAAAAGTCGAAGTGCAAAATTCTTGAAAAGTTTGCCGAACATTACTTCGCCTATGATAACTGCAGCAAGACCGATTACGATTGCGCCTCTGCCCATATTTATATCGGCAAAGCCTTGATATTGTGAAAGCAAAGCGCCTGAAAGGGCAACTATGCCGTTTGAAAGTGTCAGACCGATGATTTTGTTTGCGTTTGTATTAATGCCGTTTGCACGCGACATATTTTGATTGCATCCCGTTGCACGCAAAGACATGCCCATTTCGGTTCCGAAGAACCAGTATAAAATCGCTATAAGCAAAACTGCAAAAATCGAGCAAATTAAAATTGATTTTGAAAGGTATCTTAAAGATACAAGTAAATCATATTTCATTACGCTGAGCGGTTGGTTTGCTTTGTTTCCCAAAATTCTGAGGTTTATTGAATACAAAGCAATTTGTGTAAGAATACCCGAAAGAATGGCGGGTATTCCGAATTTTGTGTGAAGCACACCTGTTACGAAACCTGCGACGCAGCCTGCCAAAAATGCAAGCAACATTGCAATATAAATGTTTATACCATTAATTGTACACATTACAAGAACTGCACCGCCTGTTGCAAAAGAGCCGTCAACGGTCAAATCTGCAATGTCAAGCGTGCGAAATGTTATATATACGCCGATTGCCATGATACCCCAAATAATACCTTGAGCAACGGCGCCGGGTAAAGAGTTGAAAAAAGCAAGCATATTTTTAAATTCCTTTCAAAAAAGGCGTAGATTACATTCTACGCCTTAGTTATGTCATTCTGCGATTGCTTCATATCCTTCGGGAACGGTAATTCCGAGTTTTTCACAACGGTCTGCAACATATTTTTTCTTTAAGTCAGTTGCATATTTGATTTCCATTTCAGCAGGGTCGGCATTTTCAGTAATAATTTGAACTGCCATTTCTCCGGCTTGATAACCGATACTGTAATAATCAACGGAAAGTGTTGCAATACCGCAACCTTTACAAATATTTTCTTCGCCTGTTATAACAGGGAATTTTGCGGGTTCGGCAATATTGTTGATTACTTCAGAGTTTGAAGCCATTGTGTTATCTGTCGGAATATACAATACATCTACTTCTGAACAAGCGTTTGTTGTTACCGATGCAATATCGTTTGAATCAGCAGCGGTGTATTCTTTTACTTCCAAATTCATTTTCTTGAATTCTTCTGTGATTTTGTCTGCTTGGAATTTTGAGTTAGCCTCAGCGGAGCAGTAGATGATGCCGACTGTTTTAGCGTCGGGTACAAGTTCTTTTACTATTTCTGCCTGCTTGTCAAGTGGGGCAAGGTCTGCCGTTCCGGTAACATTCATACCGGTTTTACCGTTCCAATCGGAAATATGAAGTGCAGTAGCATAGTCTGTAACAGAGGTTGCTACAATCGGAATTGTGCCTGTTGAAGAAACTGCCGACTCAAGTGCGGGTGTAGCGTTCGCAAAAATCAAATCAACTCCGTTTGCAACAAATTGGTTTGTAATAGTTGCGCAGGTAGGAGAATCGCCTTGTGCGTTTTGAACATCAATTTCGACTTTGTCTTCTCCGAGTTTTTCTTTAACAGCGTCAATAAATCCATTGGTTGCAGCGTCGAGAGCGTCGTGCTGTACAAGTTGACAAACACCGATGCTTATTTTTTTGTCCGAACTGCCTTTTGAGCAACCTGCAAATATTGTTAATATCAATACAGAAACTAAAATAAGTGCTAATATTTTTTTTGATTTTTTCATTACAATTCCTCCGTTTAAAGTTTTAATGCTTTGCTACTTTAAAGTAATGATTAAATCATAGCACAAAAATTTGTTTGTGTCAATCAGCTTCTTAAACTAATTCCTATTTTATTTAATGCTTTAAGCACTCGTTTTACTGCGCCGTCAGCTTCTTCATCTGTTAAAGTTCTGTCGGCGGCACGCATTTTGATATTGAAAGCAACAGATTTTTTGCCTTCGTCGATTTGATTTCCTTCGTAAACATCGAAAAGGGTAACATTTTCTAAAATTTTACCTACTGCATTTTCAATTTCTTTTTTAATTGAAAGTACAGGCACTTCGCGGTCGCATACAAGTGCAAGGTCTCTTGTTGTAGCAGGGAATTTCGGCAAAGTTTTGTGTATTCTTGTTTCAACTGCATTTTCAAAAGCAGTGTTCATATCAAACTCTGCAATGTAAATTCTTGTGTTGATACCGTAGTTCTCGCAAACAGTAGGGTGCACTTCTCCGACAATTGCAAGTGTTTTTTCGCCGATTGTAAATTTCGCAGTTCTTCCGGGATGGAAAGTCGGGTTGTCTTTTACAGGCTCAACATCGTAATTGTCAACTTTAAGACAATAGCAAAGTTCTTCAACTATTCCTTTTATAGTGTAGTAGTTGCAGTTGTTACCGTATATACCGATAACTGCTCTTTTATATTCCTTTGGAAGTTCGCTGTCCTCTAACGGTTGGTAGTTTGTTGCGATTTCGTAGAGTTTAGCCTTTTCGTTTCTGTTTTTGTAGTTTCTCGCCAAAACATCAAGCATTGACGGTATAGCCGTTGTTCTCATAATGCTTGTGTCTTCGCCGAGAGGGTTAGAGATGACAACGCTGTTTCTGAGCGGTGAGTTTTCATCGAGACAAATTTTGTCGTATGCTTTGGGGCTGATGAATGAGTAAGTGTAAACTTCACTGCAGCCGCATGAAATGAGCGTGTTGTTTGCGTTTTTCTCAAATTGCTGCATTTTTGTAAGTTTGCCGTTTGCAACACCTTTAAGTTCTCTGTTAGGAATGTTGTGGAAACCGTAAAATCTTGCAACTTCTTCGCTTATGTCAGCCAAGTGTTCAATGTCGTTTCTGAAAGACGGGGAATATATTTTTCCGTTTTCGATTTTGAATTCAAGTCTTTCAAGAATTTCTACCATATCTTTTTCCGAAATGTCAATTCCTATGAAATTGTTAATGTAGTTGCTGTCAAAATCAAGTACAACTTCTCTTTTTTCAGATTTATCACAGTCAACTACTCCGTTTACAACATCGCCTGCGTCCAGAAGCTGCACGAGTTCAAGCGCTCTTTGAAGGGCAGGTAAACAAGCGGACGGGTCAAGTTCTTTTTCGTATCTTGAAGATGCTTCTGTTCTCATTCCTAGTGCTTTTGCAGTTCTTCTTACAGAGGCACCGTTAAAACAAGCAGACTCAAATACTATTGTAGCAGTATCTTCCATAATTCCGCTGTATTCTCCGCCCATAACACCTGCAACGGCAACGGGCTTTTCAGCGTCGGCTATAACCATCATTTCGCTTGTGAGTTCGCGTTCTTCTCCGTCAAGCGTTGTGATTTTTTCTCCGTCTTTTGCGTTTCTAACATTTACTTCTCCGCCTGTTAAATAGCGATAGTCGAAAGCGTGCATCGGCTGACCGTATTCAAGCATTACATAGTTTGTAATATCTACGATATTTGAAATAGGGCGAACGCCTGATGCCCTGAGTCTTTCCCTGAGCCAGCGCGGAGACTCTTTTACTCGTACATTTTCTACGATTGCGCCTGTGTAACGATAGCAGGTAGCAGGGCAGTCAATGTTTACTTTCAGAAAATCATTTACATTGCCGTGTCCGTCTTTAACAACAGGTTTTTTTATTGTTAAAGGCTTTTTGAAAGTAGCGGCAGTTTCTCTTGCAAGACCTGTTACTGAAAGACAGTCTGCTCTGTTTGATGTGATTTCAAATTCTACTGCCGTATCGTTGAGACCTATTGCCTCGCAAATATCTTTTCCGAGTGTTTTGTCGCAGTCGTCTCCCAAAACAAAAATCCCGTCTTCAATTGCGTAGGGGAAATCATTGATTGCAAGACCGAGTTCTCCGAGAGAACAAAGCATACCGTTGCTTTCAACGCCTCTTAATTTGCCTTTTTTGATTTTTTTACCGCCGTGAACAACGCTGTTGTCGAGCGCAACGGGAACTATATCGTTTTCTTTAAGATTTTGTGCGCCTGTAACAATTTGCAGGTTTTCGTCTTTGCCTACATTGATACTGCAAATCCAAAGGTGGTCGGAATCGGGGTGCTTTTCAAGCGTCTCCACTTTACCTACCACTATGTTTTTTAAATCGCTGCCTTCTTTTTCGTAAGCCTCGACTTTTGAGCCTGATAAAGTTATTGCGTCGCAAAACTCTTTGTCAGATATTTCTTTTGTTTCAACATAATCTTCAAGCCATCTTCTTGATAAAATCATTTATAAAGCACCTCCTTAAAATTGACTGAGAAATCTCAAATCATTCTCATAAAGCAATCTCATATCGTCTATGTTGTATTTAAACATTGTAAGTCTTTCGAGTCCTACACCGAAAGCAAAACCGCTGTAAACTTCGGGGTCTATTCCGCCGTTTTTAAGAACTTTCGGGTGTACCATACCTCCGCCGAGTATTTCAATCCAGCCTTCGCCTTTGCACATAGGACAGCCTTTACCGCCGCATTTGAAACAAGATACATCTATCTCGCAGCTTGGCTCTGTAAACGGGAAGTGGTGAGGACGCAGACGAATTTTTGTATCTTCGCCGTAAAGTCTTTTTGCAAACGCTTCCAAAGTACCTTTGAGGTCTGCCATATTAATTCCTTTGTCAACTACAAGTCCTTCAACCTGATGGAAAAGGGGAGAGTGAGTAGCGTCAACTGCGTCGCTTCTGTAAACTCTGCCGGGTGCGATAATTCTGATAGGAGGCTCGGTATTTTCCATTACTCGAATTTGAACGGGGGAAGTCTGTGTTCTCAAAACAACATTTTCGTTAATGTAAAATGTATCCTGAGTGTCGCGCGCAGGGTGGTCTTTCGGTATATTGAGCGCTTCAAAGTTGTAGTAGTCTTTTTCGACTTCGGGACCTTCTGCAATGTTAAATCCCATTCCTATAAATATGTCTTTGAGTTCATTTAAAACTGCCGTAAGCGGATGAATGTGTCCGAGTTCAACGCTTTCGCCCGGCATTGTAACATCTATCGCTTCGCTTTTTAATTTTTCATTAAGCGCAATTTCTTTGAGTTGTTTTGTTTTATCGGTAATTTTTTTGTCGAGTTCTGCACGAATTTCGTTTGCAAGTTGACCTATGACAGGTCTTTCTTCGGCAGAAAGTTTGCCCATTTGTTTTAAAATTGAGGTAAGTTCGCCTTTTTTACCCAAAAATTTAATACGGGCATTTTCAACTTGTTGCATATCTTGTAAATTCTCGATAACACCAAGCGCAGATTTTTTGATTTCTTCAAGTTGTTGTTTCATAAAATCTTCCTTTCTGTTAGTTTATAGTTTAAAAGTGAATTGCTTATATAACAAAAAAACTTGCCCCTCGTAATTGAGGGACAAGTTGTAATTACCTGCGGTACCACCCTTATTTTTGCCGTGAGCAAACACTCATTGAGCCTGTAACGGAGCTTTTCCGTCTTTGCCTACTTTTGTTCAGCAAAGCCGCTCGGAAGGGAACTTCGTTTCGTTAGTACAAAGCGCTCTTTCAGCCTTGAAGCGCATCTCTGAATTGTGCTTATACGAAACTACTTTTCTTCGTCAGTGCGTTTAAATTGTTGTAAATATTATAATACAGTTCGACTTTATTTGCAAGAGTTTTTTTGTCGCGGTAAATTTAGCGGATGAATTCAGAAAGAAAACAGTTCGTCTTTTTCAAATTCTTTGTAAACAATATGGCTCGACGGACTGTCCTCGTAGAGTATTCCTACATTTCCGTTGTCGAGAACTGTAAGAGATGAGTAGGCGAAAAAGCCGTCGTTAATTTTAATGTTTTTCAGCCATTTAATACCTGTGGTTTTGCCGTTTTTTGTTTTAAATTTGCCTACAGAAAGCACACCGTCTCTTCTTGCTTTTTTGCAGGTGTGAGACGAAAGTACATAGGTGTCGTCGTATTTTATGAAACTCTTTTGACATTTGCAGGCGTACAGAGGTGTTTTTTTCTTCTTTTCCCAAGTAACTCCGTTGTTGTATGAAATAGCCATAGGAGTTTTTCCGCTGAAGTTTTGTCTGGAAAGACCGATTACTTCTCCTGTCGGTGCTTCAACACATTGCCACTCTCCGGGGATTCCTATGTATTTTTGCGTAGTGTCCCTTTTCCATGTTTCGCCGTTGTCGTCCGAGTAAATGGAAGCAGAACCTCCTCTTAGTGTGTAAACAGTAAATATAAGTCTGCCGTCTTTGAGCGCAATGCCGTTTCCCGGTGCAACGCCTAAAAATGTGCTGTCGCTTTTGAGTAAAACATCTCCCGTAATATCTTTCGGAGCGCTCCATGTTTTGCCTTGGTCGGTGCTTTTCGACATAAAAATGTAACTTCTTTTAGGAGCTTTGAGAGGTGCGCCGAATGTTAAATGTGCTTCAATTTCTTTTGCGCCCATTGCACCGTTTAAGTATATGTTGCCCATATACTCGTCATCTCTGTAAAGGTCGCCTATTTCATAGTATGGCGCATTTGGCTGTGTTTTTACAGAGTAGTTTGTTTTTTCGCCTTTTTTGTCATATACAACTCCGTTTTCTCTGACGGTGTAGAAATTTCCTTCTTTGTCGTAAATAACAGGAGTCATTTTACCGTCAACGCTTGTAAAAGCTGCTTTCTTTTTATCAAGCAGTTTTTGGTTGTGAAGACCTTTACACTCGGGATAGTATGTTACAAGCATAACAATATCTCCGTTTTTAGCAACAGTCATACAAGGGTCAATATAGAAAGCAGATGTATAGTATTCATCGCCGATTTTTGTTTCTCTTGCAGGAGGAACAAGAATGCTTTCGATTTTGCTCCATGTTTTACCGTTGTCTTCGCTTCTTCTGATTGCTACTTCGATATACCCCCAGTCTGCGCCTGAAGACGCTTTGTCGATTGCAGCAACTAAAACTCCGTTTGCGTTTACAAGAGACGGAATTCTGAAAGCAGTACCTCTGTTGTTTTCATTTGAGTCTTTGCACAATTCTTTGTCTAAAAATTTTTCATTGTTTCCGCAAAACAATACCTGTTCGTTTTTCAAATCTGTTACCTCCTGTGCATATTGATTTTATGGTATCATAAAAAACGGTATATTTCAATATTTATGCTTTCAAATATCTGTCTTGCTGTGCACTTGTGTTTTAATATTTATTTTAAATTGACTAAAAAAATAAAAAATCCTTGAAAACATATCGTTTATTGTGTAAAATGAAAAAGAAATATATTTGAGGGGGAAATAGATATGATTTCAAATTTAAAAAAGGCATACTATCGTACATATCAAAAAGTTTTTAAAGTTGCAATGTGTCTTATGGATTGGAGCGAACCCGAAGTAATAGAAGGTTCGGGCGCAATTAAAAGACTGCCGAAACTTGTAAAGTCAAAAAATATTAAAAAAGTTATGGTTGTTACAGGCAAAAGACACACAAAACTTCACTTGCTCGATTCTTTGTATGAAAGTCTCGAAGCAGAGGGTATAGAGTATGTTGTGTTTGACAATGTTCAGCCAAACCCGACAATACCGAATATCGAGGACGCAAGAAAAACATATATAGAAAATAACTGCGAAGGCATTATTGCGTGCGGCGGCGGTTCTCCTATGGACTGCGCAAAAGCGGCAGGCGCAAGAATTGTTAAACCAAACCAAAGCGTTCGTAAAATGCGCGGTCAACTTAAAGTTCACAAAAAACTTCCGCCGTTTTTTGCAGTGCCAACAACGGCAGGTTCAGGCTCAGAGGTTACTGTTGCAGCGGTTGTAACAGACCCTGAAACCCACGAGAAAAACGCTATCAATGACAGTTGTCTTCGTCCTAAATATGCGGTTTTGGACCCCGACCTTACATTAGATTTACCGCCGCAAATCACTTCAACAACGGGTATGGACGCTTTGACTCACGCAGTAGAGGCATATATCGGAAAATCAAATGTTAAATCAACTCTTGAATATTCCGAAAAAGCAACAAAACTCATTTTTGACAATCTTGAAGTTGTTTATAAAGACGGTAAAAATGTAGAGGCAAGAGCAAATATGCTTAAAGGCTCATACTATGCAGGTCTTGCTTTTACAAGAGCGTATGTCGGCTATGTTCACGCAATTGCGCACAATATAGGCGGTATTTACGGAACACCTCACGGCTTGGCAAATGCCGTAATTCTTCCGTATGTTCTTGAATACTACGGGGAAAGTGCCTATCCTCAACTTGCAAAACTTGCAGATATTGTAGGCATCACAAGCGCAGATATGACGGTTGCCGAAAAAGGTAAGAAATTTATTGAACAAATTAAACAGATGAATAAAAATATGGATATTCCCGATAAGTTCGATATGATTGAGGAAAAAGATATTCCGACGCTTGTAAAGAGAGCTTTGAAAGAAGCAAATCCTCTTTACCCGGTTCCTAAAATTATGGACGAAGAAGATTGCGAAAGAGTAATCAGAAGTCTTATGGCATAAATTTCAATGCTTATAAATATTTGTTGTTATATATAATAAAATAAAAAACCTGTTTGTTATAAAATGCTGTAACAAACAGGTTTTTGCTTTTTAAACCGTAATTTTGTTGATGACTTGAATGGCAACGCAAGATGGACCGCCTTGCGTAATAAATGCAGGGCTTAAAGATAGAATCTTTATTTTGTTGTTTGGGAAAAATTCGGATACTATACTTTTTGATTTTTCTGCAAGGTTGATATTTTCACCGTGAGAAATGTATATTATAGCGTCTTTATGTAAAACATTTTCTTTTAAATATTCGCATACAGATTTTACTGCGTGAGAAAAACCTCTTTTTATAGAGTATCTGTTCAAAGTTGTTCCGTCATCGCTTTTCTTTAAAACAGGAAAAAGTTTCAGTTTGCCTGTAATTTTTGCCGCAAGAGGAGAAAGGCGACCTCCTCGTTTTAGATAATCGAAGTCGCTGGGTATTAAAAACGAAACCTCACTTTCAATTGCTTTTTGAAGTTTTTTTACTATTTCTCCTGCAGTCAAACCTTTTTTTGAAAATTCTACTGCTTTGTCAACTAAATATTTGTGCGGACCGCAAAGCGTTGTAGAATTGAATACGGTAATTTTTTCTTTGTTGACAGAGTGTTCTTTTGCAGAACACGCCGTGCTGTATGTTCCTGACAGTCCGCTTGCCATAGTGATGTTTAATATTTCGTCGTCGGAACAGTTGTCATATTCTTCTATATAATTCCCGATAGCAGGTTGTGATGATTTTGGTATGTAACCGTCTTTTATAAATTCTACAAATTTTTTTGAATCAATGTCTGTAAATTCGGAATATGTTGTTGAGTTAATCGTAACATTGAGCGGAATTATAGTTATGTCGTCGTTTTCGCCCTTTTTATACAGGCTTGATGTGTCTGAAAAAATCTTTACCATTTTTTGTCCTCTTTTTCACAATGAATTAAATTTTGTGTATTTTTATCTGCATTATATCATATTTATTTAAAAAAATAAACAAAAACTTATGAATTTGACTAAAAAAAGAAACATAAAGGTATATAAGTTTAACAAATGATTATTATTGTATGAAAATAATGTTAAAAAGTTAATATATTGTTATTTTGGTTCGCGATTAATCCGTTTTCAGAATAGGTAAGTGCATATTCACAGTAGTGAGTTGACAAAAATAAAGACTAATGTATAATATCATTGTTGTAAAAAAATGCAGAATTTTGTAAAAATCGTAATAAAGGCGTCTAATAATGAGTAAAAATATTTATAAATTCGGTGTATCTGTTGTATTGCTTTTAACTGTTTTTATTTTCACAAATTTAAATTGCGTGTATGCGCAGGAAAACAAATCGGACTATGTTTTTGATACTGATTTGTGGTACGATGTAGAAGTTGATGTGTATGATAAAGCAGGTAGTTTAGAATATTTAATTAAAAGTATTGTGGATAAAGATTCCCATACCGTTTATTTTTATATTGATTGTATAGCAGACACGAAAGAGCCTGTACCGTTTTATTTTTCCTTAGATATTTATAATGTGAAAAATAAATATGAAAACATAGTGCTCGCAAAAAATATGAAACATGAAAATTTCGATTTTACTCTGAATATACAAAAGACTATGTCGAAAAACGGTAAACCAAATGTTTTTGCGTTAAAATTTAAAAATAAAGAAGACTATTCCTGCAATAATAATATAAGCATTTCCGTTTGCTTCAATAAAAACAATTTAGTGCTTCATAACAGTACATATTCTGTTTCAAATATAAGTTATACTGCGCCGACAACAACGATAAAAAATTCTCCTAAAACAACAGAAAGAGAAAAGAGTTATACGCAAAAGGATAAAACAACAAAATTCTATTCGGAATATAAAAGCAATTATTCGTCTAAGAATAAAAGTTATAATCAAAGTTCAAAATACTACGGCAGTAAAAACGACAACTATTCGTCGTATGAACAAACAGGAGACGACTTTTACGACAGCGCTGAAATATATAGCGAAATTCAAGATGAAAACGAAGAATTCATTTCGTCGCAATACGACTCAAAAATGTCTCTCGGTTCAAAAATTTTGGTCGGCGTCGGAATAGGTCTTGTTATTGCTTCTTTTACCTTTGTTTTCTACGGTATATCAAAAAACAGAAAGGCAAAAGCAGAAGAAAAAGAAAAAGAGTCATCTCAAGAAGATTGAAAAATTGAATTAAATATGGTATTCAGAAATCAAAACTGTTACAAATATTTTGTCAGTTCTATAAATTTAGGATTTAAGTTTTCGAGTGGAAATAAAAAAACAGACACAGAGTGTCTGTTTTTTTATTCTTCAATATATCTGTTTGTTGTAAAAAGCAGTGAAATGCACCAAATTGCAGCAATACCGACTATAACATAAATAATTCTTGCCAAAACAGAATCTTGTCCTGAACAAATCCAAGCAACTATGTCAAATTTGAAAAGTCCTATCGAACCCCAGTTGATACCGCCGATAATGGTTAAAATAAGCGCAATTTTGTTTATGATATTCATAACTTCATCTCCTGTATATAAAATCATTAATAGTATGTAACAGTAGTATGTGGCATAAAAATGATTTTTATACATTTTACAATGAATTTACAATGAAGTTACCAATAATTTTGCATTTGCATCAATTACAAAATTTCCGAAAGACGCAGGTACAAAGAAACTGTCGCCTTTTTTGAAATCAATATCGTCTATTTTGCCGTTTCCGTCAATGACCAATATGTTCAAAAACGATTTTTCATTTGCGCAAAGATTTATTTTACCGTCAATATCGTAACTGAATACGGTGAATAAATCGCACTGTTTTAAAAGTTGTTTTGTTGCGTTTCCGATTTTCTCAGGCTTACTTTGTGCTGTTGTTTTGCTCTTCGGAGGCTCTGTAACGGCAGTATCGAGCGCTTTTTGAATGTGTAACTCTCTCGGTTTTCCGTCATTTCCGAGTCTGTTGTAGTCGTACACTCTGTATGTAGAGTTGGAGTTTTGCTGTATTTCTGCTATAAATACGCCTTTGCCGATAGCGTGAACAGTGCCTGCTTCAATGAAAAATACATCGCCGGGTTTAACATTTACAATGTTTAAAACATCGAGCAAAGTATTGTTTTCTATGGCGCTTTTAAATTCTTCTTTGGATATTTTTTCTTTAAAACCGTAAATCAGTTTTGCGTCTTTTTCAGCGTCAAGTACATACCACATTTCTGTTTTGCCGAATTCGTTTTCATATTTTTTGGCATATTCATCGTTTGGGTGCACCTGAATTGACAAATCGTTTTTTGCGTCAATAAGTTTAATGAGTATCGGAAAATCGTCATATTTTTCAGCTTTTTTTCCTAAAACATCTTTGTGGGTATTTATATAGTCTGTAAAACTCGTGTTTTTATACTCGCCGTTTTCAATAATATTATCTCCGTCCTTGTGACAGGAAAGAGTCCACGCTTCCGCTATAATTTTTAAATCTGTTTTAAAATTGTACTCTGTTTTCAGTTTTGTACCGCCCCAAATATTGTCTTTCAAGGCGGGTTTTAATTTCATTATATACATAAAAATCACTTCCGCAATAAATATTAACAAAAAGTATCTTCACTTTCAAGATATTTTATAGTAGAATATTACGGAATTAAAAATGGGAGTTATCAGAAATGGCAGTATTATCTGTGCAAAATTTGAGTTTGTCTTTCGGAGAAAGGACATTGTTTTCAAATGTTGCGTTTGATGTAAAAGAAAATGAAAAAGTTGGTTTTGTCGGAGCGAACGGCGTCGGCAAAACTTCTTTGTTTAAAATAATAACGGGCGAGTACAGGGCTGATACGGGCGGAGCGTTTGTTTCTAAAAATTCAAAGGTCGGATATATGGAACAACATTCCTGTTCCGATTCAAAGTCTGTTTATGACGAACTCGTTTCGTGTTTTCAAAATTTAATAGATATGGAAAATGAGTTGAACGAAATATCCCTTAGACTTCAAAACGGAGCGGGGGATATGACCGAACTCATAGCAAGACAGGACTTTTTGAACGATTTGTTTGTGAAAGAGGGCGGGCTTACATATAAAAGTCTGACTAAAAGCACGCTTGTCGGTTTGGGCTTTGATGAAAATGAATTTGAAAAAAGCACTTCAAAGTTAAGCGGAGGACAGAAATCGAAACTGATACTTGCAAAACTTCTTTTGTCAAAGGCAGATTTATTGTTGCTTGACGAACCTACAAACCATTTGGATATTGACGCGGTAGAGTGGCTCGAAAGTTTTTTGACAGACTATAAAGGCTCTGCCATAATCATTTCTCACGACAGATATTTTTTGGACAGAGTTACAACAAAGACCATAGAACTTGAAAATGAAAAGGTTTCTTGTTTTACGGGCAACTATTCTGTTTTTTTAAAGAAAAAAGAAGCCGAGCAAAAGGCGATTGCCGAAAAGTACAAAAATGATATGAAGGAAATAGAACGCCTTGAAGGCATCATTGAACAGCAGCGCCGATGGAACAGAGAAAAAAATATTAAAACCGCCGAAAGTAAAGAAAAAGTTGTCGAAAGAATTAAGGCGCAGTTGGTTGTTCCCGACAGTGAAGTCGAAAAGGTTCATTTCAGTTTTGTACCGAAGATGGTCAGCGGCGAAGATGTTTTGCTTGCCGAAGGCATTTCTAAATCTTTCGGAAATAAAAAAATTTTTGAAAATGCCGATTTGGATATAAAAAAAGGTGAGCGTGTGTTTTTGCTCGGCGCAAACGGATGCGGAAAGACAACACTGTTAAAAACGATTATGGGCGATTATTCTTCAGACAACGGAAATATTAAGTTCGGAGCAAATGTCTCTGTCGGATATTTCGACCAAGTTCAAGAAAAACTGAATTTGAAAAATACTGCGCTTGAAGAAGTTTGGTCAACTTTTCCTAATATGACCGAAACGGCAGTGCGTTCGTCTTTGGCGTCGTTTTTGTTTAAAGGCGACAGTGTGTTCAAGCCTTTGGAAAAGTGTTCGGGCGGCGAAAGAGCAAGAGTGGCTTTGCTCAAACTTATGTTAGGCGGATACAATTTCTTGTTGCTTGACGAACCTACAAACCATTTAGACTCTGCTTCACGAGAAGAATTGGAAAATACACTTCTTGATTATAGCGGTACTATGCTTATTGTGTCTCACGACAGATATTTTATAAATAAACTTGCTACAAGAATTATAGAACTCAAAAGCAACGAAACGGTGAGTTTTTCGGGAAATTATGATTACTATGCCGAAAAAAGAACGGTTTTTGAGCAAGTAAAAGAAACAATACAAAAACCGAAAATAAATGATTATAAACTAAGAAAAGAAACCGCTTCAAAAATCAGAAAACTGAAAACTTCTCTCGATAAAATACAAACGGAAATTGAAAGTACCGAAAACAGAATAAGCGATTTGAATACCGAACTCGCAGGCAATTTGGAGTATGAGGTTTTGCTTGAAAAAACGGGCGAACTTGATAAACTGTCAAACTATCTTGAGATACTTTATGATAAATGGGACAGTATGGACAGCGAATTGACTTTGCTTGAAAAATAATCTATAATATTTAGAAACTATTTTATAATATTGTGTATTTGAGTTTACGGCAAATTACGGTGATTTATGAAAAAAATTGTAGTAATCGGAGCAGGCGCAGCAGGTATGATGGCTGCCTCAACAAGTGCGCTGAACGGCAACGATGTTGTTTTGGTTGAAAAAATGAATAGACCCGGCAGGAAAATAATGATTACGGGCAAGGGCAGATGTAATGTTACAAACGCAATGTTTGATGTCAATGATTTGATAGAAAATGTTACGGTTAATAATAGGTTTTTGTACAGCGCTTTTTCGTCGTTTATGCCGTACGATACCATCGCTTTGTTTGAGGACTTGGGAGTCGCTACAAAAGTCGAACGGGGCGGAAGGGTATTTCCTCAGTCGGATAAAGCAGTTGACATAGTTGACGCTTTGGTAAAGTATGCGAAAAACTGCGGTGTAAAGTTCGTTTTTTCAAAGGCTGTCGATATTGAAGTTGAAAACAATAAAATCAGCAGTGTCATTTTGGAAAACGGCGATAAAATTATGTGCGATGCTTTGTGTATAGCGACAGGCGGTCTGAGTTACCCCGGTACAGGTTCGGACGGCGACGGATATCGTTTTGCAAAGAAGGTCGGTCATACCGTAACTCAACTCAAGCCGGGTCTTGTGGGACTTAACGCACGGCAGAATTTTATAGACGAACTTCAGGGTTTGTCGCTTAAAAATGTTGCAATCAAAGTTTTTGACGCAAGCAAGGAAATTTACAGCGATTTCGGAGAAATGCTTTTTACACATTTCGGAGTTTCGGGACCGATGATTTTGTCAGCGTCAAGCCGTATAAAATCATTTGACGGTAAAAACTATCAACTTCATATAGATTTAAAACCTGCGCTTGATAATGAAAAATTGGACAAAAGAATTCAAAGAGATTTCAAGGAAAATGCCAACAAAGATTTCATCAATTCATTGTCAAAACTTTTGCCGTCAAAACTTGTTCCCGTGATTGTCAGATTGTCGGGAATTGACGCAAAGAAGAAAGTCAATCAAATTACGAAAACAGAAAGACTTAAACTTGTCGAAACCATAAAGGATTTGACGGTCGATTTAACAGGTTTCAGACCTATCGAAGAGGCTATAATTACACGGGGCGGAATTTCGGTAGATGAAATTGAGCCTAAAACAATGAAATCAAAAATAGTTGAAAATTTGTATTTCGCAGGGGAAATAATAGATGTCGATGCATATACGGGCGGTTTTAATCTGCAAATTGCTTTTTCGACAGGATATCTTTGCGGTAAAAATATGTGATGTGAGGTTATATTATGATAAATATTGCTATCGACGGCCCGGCAGGAGCAGGCAAAAGCACTGTTGCAAAAGGTGCGGCAAAAAAACTTGGGTATATTTATGTTGATACAGGAGCTTTGTACAGAACAATTGCGCTTGCGTGTACAAGAGAAAACATTGATTTGACAAATGAAGAAAGCGTTAAATCTGTGGTTTCAAAAATCAGCGTAAGATTAGGTTTTGAAAACGGCGTGCAGAAAGTATATCTTCTTGATGAAGATGTAAGCGAGAAAATTCGTACACCCGAAATCTCAATGGCAGCTTCTCTTGTTTCAAAAGTTCCGTATGTCAGAAGTTATTTGCTTGATTTACAAAGAGATATTGCAAAAAATAACAATATTTTGATGGACGGCAGAGACATTGCAACAGTAGTTTTGCCCGATGCCGATGTTAAGATATTTTTGTTTGCGTCTCCCGAATGCAGAGCGGACAGACGATATAAAGAACTTGTTGAAAAAGGCGAAAATGTAGATTATAACGATGTGTTAGATGATATTGTTAAAAGAGATTATCAGGACTCTCACAGAGATATAGCGCCTCTAAAACCCGCAGAAGATTCTGTAATGTTTGACACTTCAAATTTAGGTTTGCAGGAGTCTATAGATAAATTGATTGAAATTGTTGAGGAGAAGTTAAATGAAAGAGTTTGATTACAATACCATAAAACATTATAAATTCTATTCTTTTGTAAAAAATGTTTTCGGACCTATTTTTAAAGGTTTGTACAAAATTGAGTTCAAAGGTCTTGAAAATGTGCCGAAAGGCAAGACAAACTACATAGTGGCAGTCAATCATACTTGTATGCTTGACCCTGTTTTTGTTGCTATACCTAAGTGTGTGCCGTCGCTTCATTTTATGGCAAAAGTCGAACTTTTCCAAAACCCGATTGTAGCATGGGTAATAACTCATCTTTACGGTTTCCCCGTAAAAAGAGGAAAAGGCGATACCTCTGCCATTGACTACGGTATCAAGATAATTGAAGAAGGTCATGTTATGGCAATTTGCCCCGAAGGACGAAGGGTAAAAGATAAAAACGGCGTTCCTCAAAGAGCAAAAGCAGGCGTTGCTGTTATTGCAAAGGCAACAGGAGCAGATGTTTTGCCCGTTGCAATTCATTGCCACGGAAAAATAAAACCGTTTAAAAAAGTTGTTGTATCTTACGGAGAAGTCATTAAAAATGAAGACCTTGCTATAAGTGATGAAGGTAAGCCGTCTGAAATAAAAGACGCTGCAAATAAAGTGATGAGTAAGATTATGGAACTCTGGGAGGCTGAAGAGTGAAAATAAGCGTTGCCAAAACAGCGGGATTTTGTTTCGGTGTGGACAGAGCCGTGAATTTGATATATGAACTTGTGGAAAAGGGTGAAAAGGTTTGTACTTTGGGTCCTATAATTCACAATCCGCAGTTAGTTCTTGACTTAATATCAAAAGGTGTAAAAATAGTAAATGATATTTCAGAGGTTCCGAACGGATATACAGTTGTTGTAAGAACTCACGGAGTTGCGAAAAAATATATTGACGAACTTGAAGAGAAAAATATAAAGTACTGCAATGCTACATGTCCGTTTGTTTTAAAAATTCACAGAATTGTAAAGGAACAGGACGAAGATTGCGTCGTTTTGATTGCAGGCGATGAAAATCATCCCGAAGTAAAGGGCATCAGAAGCTATTGCAAGGGTGAATCTTTTGTTTTTAAAAACGAAGATGAACTTAAAAATATTTTAAAGTCAAATCTAATAATAGACAAAAACGGCTCAATTTGTGTATCGCAAACCACTTTTAGTAAAAAAGAGTGGAAAAAATGCGAGAAAATTATAGAAAAGGTATGTACAAATTGCAAAATATTTGATACAATATGCAGTGCGACAGCCGAAAGACAGTCGGAAGCGTCCGAACTTTCCAAAGTTTGCGACGCAATGATAGTCATAGGCGGTAAGCATAGTTCTAACACCTGTAAATTAAAAGATGTTTGCGCAGATAACGCAAAAACTTTTCTCATTGAAACTGCAGATGAGTTAAAAGACATTGATTTAACTGTGTATTCCAATATAGGTGTTACTGCCGGTGCATCGACTCCGGCGGGGATAATCAAGGAGGTACTCAATTCCATGTCCGAAGAAAAATTAGAAAAGGAAGTTGAAACAACTTCAGCCGTAACTGAAGAAGTTGTGGAGACAGCAGATCTTGCTGAAAAGGCTAATACAGAGCCTGCTGTTGAAGCATCTGCTGATGGTGAGGCGTCCTTCGAAGAGATGCTTGAAGCATCTTTCAATGAATCAGAAAACAGCAAGGTAGTTACAGGTACTGTTGTAAATGTTACAAACACAGAAGTTTTTGTAGATGTTCACGGCAGAAAACATACCGGTGTCATTTCTCTCGAAGACCTTACAGCAAGCAATGCTGACAAATGCAGCGATGTAGTTTCAGTAGGCGACGAACTCAATCTTGTAATCATGAAAACAGATGACCAAGACGGTGTACTTAAACTTTCAAAAAGGCTCTATGATGCAGTTAAGGGCTGGGACGAACTTGTGGCTGCAAGCGAAGCAGACGAAGTTCTTGAAGGCGAAGTAACAAAAGTTGTAAGGGGCGGTATAGTTGTTGCTGCAAAAGGCACAACAGTATTCATTCCGGCTGCACTTACAGGTCTTTCAAGAGACGAAGACCTTTCAGTTTTGGTTGGTACAACTGTTAAGTTCAAAATCATTGACCTCAACTCTCAGCGCAGAAGAGCAAAAGGCTCAATCAAAGTAGTTTTGAACGCAGAAAGAAAAGCAGCAAAAGAGGCTCTTCTTGCTAAACTTGCAGTTGGCGAAAAATATACGGGTGTTGTAAAATCACTCACAAACTACGGCGCATTTGTTGATATCGGCGGCGTAGTTGGTATGATTCACATTTCAGAACTTTCCTGGAACAGAATTAAACATCCGTCAGAGGTTGTAAATGTAGGCGACACTGTTGAAGTAACAGTTAAATCTCTTGACAACGACAGAATTTCATTCAGCTTCAAAAAAGTTGAAGACAATCCGTGGGAAATTCTTAAGAGAGACTATCCTGTCGGCACAGACCTTAAAGGTACAATCACAGGAGTTACAACATTCGGTGCTTTCGCAACAGTTATTCCCGGTATTCAAGGTTTAATCCATGTTTCTGAAATTTCAAATGAAAGAGTTAAGACACCTGCAGATGTTCTCAATGTAGGCGACGAAGTAGAATTCCGCATCATCGGAATTGATTTCGACAAAAAGCATGTAAGCCTTTCAATGAAGGCACTTCTTTCAGACGAGGAAGAAACTTCAGAAGACGCTGAATAATATTTAAAATATAAGAGCGATGTTCAGGCATCGCTCTTGTTTTTTAAAATGATTTTAATTGTTAAAACGGTGTTTCAAGAGAAACACCGTTTATTTTTTATTACTTATTTAATTGCGTTTTTATAGTTGCGTTTAATGATTTTTTTAAAATCGGTGAAAGTTGTTACATTTTCTCCGTTATAAGAATAATAAATCGCTTGGATAATTCCTATAAGCATAAGGAATATAAATATTTGTTTCGGCGAGCCGAATATATAGTCTGTGATACCGAATCCGAGAAATACAATAAGCGAAGTTGTTGTGCAAACAAGAAGAGAGTATTTCTTTTTTGTGTTTGCGTTTATTTCGAGCAGTTTTTTTATTGCTATTACGATTACGCTCAGCAATGCAATTAAACCGACTAAACCTATTTCTACCCATATTTCTATGATGAAATTGTGAGCGTGCGGTTTGTTGAGGTCGTAAAATGTGTTGAGTATTGTTCCTGTTCCTTCGCAGCCGAAACCTGAGCCAAACCAAAATACCATAGGATTGTTAAAGAGATAGTCGAGCAAAGAGCTCCATATTTCAAAGTGAACGGCAGAGGATTGTTTTGCTTCAATATTGCCTACTAAACCTGTTGGAACTGTAGGTATTACTTCGGGTTTGAAGATGATTCCGTATCTCGTCAATACTGATGCAATCAACAGTGCAAAAGCGGGTATTCCGACTGAAATGAGTTCTTTTGAAGAGCGCCTTACAAGTAAAATAAATGCCAAAACCCATCCGGCAAGTGCTATAACACAACCTGTTCTTGACAGAGTTGCGCTGATACCGCAGGTTATCAGAATGTTAGCAAAATAGTAAATGGTTTTTGTTTTCGCAGATTTTGCGTTGATGAGAAGATAAATTCCTATCGGCAGCGACGCTACAAGTAAAGAAGCGAGTAAGTTCGGGTTTGAAAAAAAGCCACAGGCGCGGTCGTCAAAGGTTTTTGTGCTGATTTCAAAAGGCAAAGAACTATATATAAATTTGTCCAATGTTTTGTAAAAAGGCGTAACAAGTACGAATTTTTGCGAAATCAGGTTTTCTTTAAATAAAAGATATGTAACAATTTGAACAGATGCTACAAAGCCGTTAACAGAGGCGCCGAAAACAACGCTTTTGAGCACAGTGTCAACTCTCTCTTCGGTTCTTGCTAAATTGTATATCATTACCTGTATAAGAAACATTCCGAACCATAGTCCCGACATTCCGAGAGTGTCAAGTTTTGTGTCAGACCACAGCACGCTTAAAAGCATATATCCCATCAAACAAAGTTCAATTTTTCCGAGTGTGCCGAGTCGTGCTTTTTTATTTTGTTTAGTCCATTGTCTTTTGAAAACTATAAACGCAATAAAAAGTATAAAAGGCGAAATGTATTCAGGTAATATGAAAAATGACGAAAGCGTTGCAATCAACCATGACCAAGCAGGGTCTGCTTTGCAGCTTGTTTTAATTTTTTCAATAGCCGTATTCATTATATTTCCTTTCTGTGTGAACAGTGCGTACTAAAATATAATACTACATTTTTATCTTTTTTGCAAATTAATTTATAGTAATATATTGTATTAATATATTTACTTGTTTAAAATTATGCATTTATTAATTTAAAATTTACATATAGTTAAATGTAAGTAAATGATTAGTATTGCAAAAAAAAGAGCAATACTGTATAATATCATAAAAGTGTTTTTTCTCAACATTTTAAAAATATCCAGAGGTGCTATTTAATGGACGATAAAGAAAAAGACATAACTCAAAATGAAAACAGTGAGTTGGAAAATGACAACAAAATCGAAAACAACACCGAAAAGAAGTCAACTTCATATATTCCGGATGAAGTAAACTATGAAAATAACGACGGATGGGATTTTGAAGCTGAAGCGCCTTCGATTTCTCACAGTATTGTTTTTGATTCAAACAATTCCAAAATAGAGATTTCCTCGCATGACAGCGATATGAACTATGCAAAAAACTATAACAGCAATGAAAAGCAAGTTACTGTAAATACAGATGTTTTTAAATTTACAGGCGTTGCCGTAATAGTTGCGATTGTTTTTATTGTTATAGGAGTTTTAGGTTTTAATTACTACACAAAACCAAACTCACACGAGAAGTTAAACCCGGGAAATGTTGCTATGACTGTCGGCGACCAAAAAATCAGTGTAGGTATGTACAATTTCTATTATAATATGGTTTACACTAACTATGCCAACTACGCTGCTCAGGGAATGATAGACCTTGATTCGAATACGGTTGACAAAGACGGCAATGAAATTACATGGGCTGAAAAATATAAAAGCGACACCATCGAGCAAATCAAATATGTATCTGCGTACTATTCAAAAGCAATCGAAAAGGGTTTTGAACTCAGTAAAGATGAAAAGGACACAATAGAAGAGTCTGTTAAAAGTCTGAAAGACAGTGCTTCTGCAGCGTCTAAATCTCTTGATGAATATACACAGGAACTTTACGGCGAGTATTGCGGTGCCGAAACCTATGAAAAGTATTTGACTCAACTTACACTTGCGAAAAAATACTACAATGAGTATTTGATAGAAACAAAAGTTACAGATGAGGAAATTGAGGAAAAACTTGCAGAGGACAATTCTGTTTATGAAGAAGTACCGTATGCATATATGCAAATTGCATACGATTCAGAAGATGAATCTTCAAAAAAAGAAACTATTGCAAAAGTTGAAAAAGAACTTGCAACAGTTAAAGATTTCAATTCTTTCAAAGCGCTCATTCCGACTTTGTGCTCCGACCTTATCAGTCAGTATGTAACATATTACGGCGGAACGGAAAAAGAGGCTGTTGCTGAAATTGAAGCGAAAATTCAAAGCAGTATGACAAAAAGCGATGAAACTTGGGAACCTGAAATCATTGAGTGGCTTTTCAGCGACGATACTGCGGTAAATTCTACTAAATATGTTGTATCAGAGTCAGATTCACAAATATATGCTGTAATAAAACTTGGAGAGCCAAAATATAACGACGAAGTTTTGTATTCTGTTCGTCATATTCTAATTCAACCCGAATCGGAAGATGAAGAAGATTCAGCATCTGCATCAACAACCGAAAAAGAATATACTGAAGAAGAGTGGAACGCCGCACTCGACAAAGCAAACGAAGTTTTGAACGAATATTTAGGCGGGGATAAAACAGAACTGTCTTTCGCCAAACTATCCGACGAGTATTCATCAGACCCCGGCGTTGCGTACGGCGGTTTGTATGACGCTGTTAAAAAAGGCGAAATGGTACAAGAGTTTGAAAGTTGGGCATTGAACAAAGACAGAAAATACGGCGATGTTGAAATAGTTAAGTCAAAATTCGGATATCATATAATGTTCTTTGTTGATTGTGCAGAAAGTTATAAATATCAGGTTAAAGAAGATATTTTGCTTGAAAAAGAAAGCGAATTCCTTGACAGCTATAAATTAGTCAAGGGCGCAGGCTTTTCAAAAGTAAACAATAAGAAACCTTCGGCAGAAACTTCGACAAATTATTGATAATATTTGTTAAAAAATATATATTATTTAATTAACTATTGTAAAAGTTTTTAAAATAGTGTAAAATGTTTATGATAAAATTATTTTAATTTAAGGAAGATTTTATAATGGCAAAAAAAGAATTAAATGAATTAGAAGACGATTTGCTTGTAAGCGGAGGTAAAAAGGCTTCTGAAAAAACTGAAAAATCAAAAAAATTAAAAGGTAAAAAGCACCACATTTCAAAAAACACAAAGAAAATTGTTTCTTCTGTTGTTGCAGTTGTAGTTGTGGTTGCACTTTTGGCAGCCTATGTCGCAACAGGTACTGTCAGACACGGCTTTTTGTCTTACCTCGGCGCAGCAAACAATTTGACTGCTGCTACCGTTACAAACGGCGATAACAAGATGAAAATCACAGTAGGTCAGTACAACTACTATTTTGCTACTGTTTACAATAGTTATAAAAATATGGCTACACAGTACAGCACATACGGTCTTGACCCAAAAGATTACGGTCTTGATGTTGATTTTTCAAAGAAACTTTCTCAACAGGAAACAGAAGACCCTGACAATAAAGACAAGAAAATCACTTGGCTTGAAAGACTTGAAAAAGATGTTTTGGAAAAAATTCGTACCAACTATTTGTACTACAATGAAGCTATAAAGGCGAATAACGGCGAAGTTCCTTCCATCACTGACGAACAGCAAAAAGAACTTGACGAAACAATCGAAGAGTATAAAACTCAGGCTGAAAAGTACGGATATACACTCTCTGCTTACCTTGTAAAAGCAATGGGCAAAGGTGTAACCGAAAAAGTATTTAAACAAGAAGCAACAGTGTCTTACATTGCAGAAAACTATGCTCAGACACTTGCAAAAGAACAGTCAAGCAAAGACTATCAGGAAAGCGAATACGATGCATATCTTAACGAACACAAAGACGAACTTGTTTCTGTAAATGTTAAAATTTTCGATTGCGATACTGAAGACGATGCAAAGAAATTTGAGAAAGAACTCAAAGCAGACGGTTCAAATTTTGCAGACCTTGCAGTGAAATATTCTTCTGACGAAGAAAAAGATTTATATAAAGACCCGAACAATTCGCTTGAATTGTACGCTACAAAACAAACACTTAAAGATAAAAAATATGCTCTCACAGTAGAAAATGAAGACGGTAAGTCAACAGGCCTTTATTGGTTGTTCTCATCAGACAGAAAATCAGGCGATATTTATCAGTACTCTACAAGTGTTGTATATGTTATTTCTCCGTCTGTATTGTCAGATGTAAAGACAGTAGATGTTCGTCATATTCTTGTTAAACCGGAAACAGACAGCAGTACAGGTACATCGACAGATGCACAATGGAAAGCTGCCTATGAAAAAGCAGAGAAAATTTTGAAAGAATGGAATGACGGCGAAAAAACCGAAACTTCATTCGCAGCACTTGCTAAAGAGTATTCTGAAGACAATGCAGAAGACGGCGGACTTTACGAAAATGTTGTTCCGGGTCAAATGGTAAACAACTTTGGTAACTGGTGTTTTGATTCTTCAAGAAAAACAGGCGATACAGCTATTGTTCAATCTACATACGGCTATCATATTATGTACTTTGTAGGTCCGACAGATATGCCGGTATGGAAATATACAGCACAGCAGGCTCTTGCTTCTGATGACACACAGGCTATTGCAGACAGTCTTGACGAGTCATATAAAATCAAAACAAATTGGTTTGGCTCAAGATTTTTTGAAATAGACACTGATATTGACTTTGGTTCATAATTTTGAGGCTGCTTAGCAGCCTCATTTTGCTAATGGATGGTTTGTTATGATTTTTAAAAATGAAACCGAAAGATTAAAAGAAGAAGTTGCTCGCCTTACTGCCGCTCTTGAAGATGCTAACTTTGAGTGTCAGCGGTTGGAAATTGTTAATTCTAATCTTGATTTTATCGTAAAAGAATCTCAAAGGGAATTGACTCAAAATATTTCACTTCTTCAATCACTTGAAGAAGAAAATGAGCAACTGAAAAATACTATCGAAAAGATGAAACAAAATGGAATATAAAATAAATACTTCTCAATTAAGAGAATATGCAAATATTTTTAAGTGCAAAGACCGTGTTTTGCTCAGCGGAACTGTATATACTTCAAGAGACGCTGCTCACAAAAGAATTGTAAATGCAATCGAAAACAATGAAAAATTGCCGTATAGTTTGAAAGATGCAGTCATTTACTACGCAGGTCCCACTCCCGCTCCGAAAGGATTGGCAGTCGGTGCGTGCGGGCCTACAACTTCGGGAAGAATGGACCCTTATGCTCCTAAATTGCTTGATTTGGGCGTTGTTGCTATGATAGGCAAAGGGGAGAGAAGTCGTGAAGTTTGCGACGCTGTTGTCAGAAACAATGCTGTTTATCTTTGTGCTGTCGGCGGTGCAGGAGCGCTCGCTTCAAAGTGTATTAAGGAGTGCGAAGTTGTAGCATACGACGACTTGGGTTGTGAGTCGGTTAAAAAGATGACCATTAAAGATTTTCCTCTTATTGTTGCAATAGATTGCAACGGCGGAAATATATATGAAAGATAAGACAAATACTTGTAAAAACTGATTTTGCAAGTGCTCTTAATTAAAAATAAAAGCAGATGTGACTTTGAATAGAAAGTTGCATCTGCTTTATTTTAATTGTGATATTTTTTGATTAAATTATTCTACCGAATCCAATATTATAAATCTGCATAGAACAGAGTATCACGAGGTACTTTACTGAATCTGTAAACAGAAAGCACAATTCCGAGAGCAATATATGTGCACATACTTGAAGAACCGCCTGCACTGAACAACGGCAGCGTAATACCTATACAGGGAAGAAGTGAAAGTTCCATTCCGACATTGACAAAAACCTGAGCCAAAAGCATTACAGAAACACCGCTGCACATTAAGTATCCGACATTATCTCTTGCTTTAAGCGCGTTGAATATGATTTTCACAATAAGACCTGCCAATAAAAGTATGGCTACCATTGCTCCGATAAATCCGAATTCTTCTCCTGCAACCGTTAAAATCATATCATTTTGATTTTCAGGAACGAGTTTTCCCTGAGTCATCTTACCTTGTAAAAATCCTTGTCCCGTAAGTCCTCCGCTTCCCATTGCGATTTTACCGTTGTTTTGTTGGTACATTGTCGTTTCATAGTGTTCGGGAAAGAAAAGCGCAACAATTCTTTCTCTTTGCAGACCTTTCAAAAAGCCTGCTTTCCAAGCGATAGGGAATGCCATAAAAATTAAGCAAAAACCTGCAATGAAGTAGCCTATGTTTACTTTTGCGAAAAATAACATTCCTATGAAAATAAGTAAAAATATGAGTGCCGAACCTGCGTCGCCCGTTACAACAACAAGCGCAATAGGTATCATTCCGTGTATTACCAGGGGAATAATGTTTTTCAGTCTGTTAATATCGTCTTTTACCATATCAAGATGGTAAGAAAAAGAAATGATAAAACCTACTTTCAACAGTTCGGAAGTTTGAAATGTAAAAGATTTTCCTATTCTGAGCCAAGAACGAGCGTCGGGACGAGCAGGCGGCGCGACACCCCAAAGCATTGTGGCTATCATCAGCAAAATACATCCTGCTGCAATTACAGGCCATAGTTTGCTTATGATTTGATAGTCGATGTGCGACAAAACTACTGCTATTATCAAGCCTAAAGCGATACTGAGTATCATAGATTTTAAGTCGGGGGCTATGATTTGATTGGGCTTGAGTTTTGGATATGTTGCGCTGAAAACAAGCAACAGACCGTAAGCCGAAGATATGAGCGCTATAATTATTAAAGGAAAATCGAAACCGTTTATTCCCGATATATTTTTTTTGTTTAATTTGTTATTCATAAATAGTCCTTTGTTGAAAATTTTCTTGTACTTTTGATATTGTTATTGTGCTGATATATATTATATAATTTATGTTACGGTAATTCAAGTAAAGTATAAAAAGTATTTGAATTTTTATAGTCTTGTGTTATAATATTTTTAGTTAAAAATAAACAAGACTTTGTAAAGTTTACAGTGTTAAGGGGTATTTTTATTGAAAACAGATATCGAAATAGCACAGAGTGCAAAATTAAAACCGATTACTCAAATCGCCGAAGATTTGGGAATTAACAATTCCGAGATTGAACAGTACGGTCATTACAAGGCAAAACTTTCTAATGAATTGCTTGACCGTATCGAAGAAAAAGAAAATGGCAAATTAGTTCTTATAACAGCAGTTAATCCTACCCCCGCAGGTGAAGGAAAAACAACTGTTTCTATCGGATTGTCCGAAGCAATGAATTTAATCGGCAAAAAGACAATAGTTGCATTAAGAGAACCAAGTTTAGGCCCCGTTTTCGGTATTAAAGGCGGGGCGGCAGGCGGCGGATATTCCCAGGTTGTGCCTATGGAAGATATAAATCTGCATTTTACAGGAGATATGCATGCCATAACAAGCGCTAATAATCTTATGTGTGCAATTCTTGACAACCATATTCAGCAGGGAAATGAACTCGGTATTGACCCTCGCAGAATTCTTACAAAAAGGTGCATTGACATTAACGACAGAGTGCTTAGAAATATAGTTGTAGGTATGGGCGGTACTTTAAACGGTGTTGTTCGTGAAGACCATTTTATCATTACTGTTGCAAGTGAAGTGATGGCTGTCCTTTGTCTTGCAAAAGATGTTTTTGATTTGAAAAAAAGACTGGGCAACATTTTAGTTGCATATACCTACGATTCAAAGCCTGTTTATTGTCGCGATATTAAAGCAGACGGCTCAATGACAGTTCTGCTTAAAGACGCAATCAAACCGAATTTAGTTCAAACTTTGGAAAATACTCCTGCAATAATGCACGGCGGACCTTTTGCAAATATCGCTCACGGATGCAATAGTCTGCGCGCTACAAAAGTTGCTTTAAAACTTTCGGACTATTGTATTACAGAGGCAGGATTCGGCTCTGACCTCGGTGCCGAAAAGTTCTTTGACATCAAGTGCAGATACGGTGAACTTACGCCGTCTTGTGTAGTGCTTGTAGCAACAGTTCGCTCAATGAAATATAACGGCGGTGTTGCGAAAGACAAATTAAGCGAAGAAAACTTAGATGCTTTAGAAAAAGGAGCGGCAAATCTCGGCGCTCATATTGAAAACCTTAAAAAGTTCGGTGTACCTGTTGTTGTGGCTATCAATCATTTTTATGCAGATACAGAAAAAGAAATCGCTTTTGTAAAAGAGTATTGTGAAAATGCAGGCGCAGATTTCGCTGTAACAAAATGTTTTGCCGAAGGCGGAAAAGGCTCTGTTGAACTTGCTCAAAAAGTTTGCGAGGCTTGTGAAAAACCAAACAGTTTCAGGTTTTTATACGATGTTGACAATACAATCAAAGAAAAAATAGAAACAATATCCAAAGAAATTTACGGTGCAGACGGAGTAATCTATACTAAAGAGGCAGAAAAAAATATATCTGAAATAGAGTCGTTGGGACACTCAAACTTGCCTGTATGTATGGCGAAAACTCAATACAGCCTTTCCGACGACCCGACACTTCTCGGTAAACCGTCAGGATTTAAAATAACTGTATCGGACATCAGTCTTTCAAACGGCGCAGGATTTATTGTTTGTAAAACAGGCAAAATTATGACTATGCCCGGTCTTTCAAAAAAACCTGCGGCATACTCAATAGACATCGACGAAAACGGAAATACGGTAGGTTTGTTTTAATGAAAACATTTGTTTCAAACAGTAGAGAAGATACAGTTAAGTTTGCCGAAGATTTTGCAAAAACATTGAAAAAAGGTTCGGTTGTGGCATTTTTGGGCGGTCTCGGTATGGGAAAAACCGCTTTTGTGTCGGGACTTGCAAAAGGTCTCGGAATAGATGCAGATGTTACATCTCCGACTTTCTCAATCGTCAATGAATATAGCGGCAGTGAAAATGTGTTGTATCATTTTGATATGTATCGTGTTGATAATTGGGACGATTTGTATTCAACAGGATACTTTGACTATCTCGACGGCGTTTCTTTCTTGGCTGTTGAATGGAGCGAAAATATTTTCGGTGCTTTGGAAGACGACGCAATCATTGTTGAGTTTGAAAAAATCGGCGAAAATTCAAGAAAAATAACTATTTATAATAAGGGTGATGGTTTTGCTGATACTCGGAGTTGAATCGAGTGCAGTCAGCGCTTCGGCAGCGGTTTATGAAGATGAAAAAATGTTATCTTCAAAGTTTATAAACGCAGGTCTGACGCACAGTCAAACGCTTTTGCCGTTGATTGTCGATGCGCTTAAAAGTGCAAACAAAAGTTTTGACGATATAGAAAAGATTGCAGTTTCTGTCGGACCGGGTTCTTTTACCGGCGTCAGAATAGGTGTTGCAACCGTAAAAGGTATCGCTTTTAAAAAAAATATTCCCTGCGTTGCCGTTTCTGCTCTTGAAGCGATTGCGAACAATGACTTTTTTGAAGAAGGTGCTGTTATATGCGCTTGTATGGACGCGCGCCGAAATCAGTTTTACAATGCATTGTTCAAAATAAATGACGGCAAAGTTTCAAGAATAACTCCCGACAGAGCAATCGATATTATGCAGATTAAAAGCGATACAGAAAAATTTGACAAGGTTATTGTTGCAGGAGACGGGGCAGAACTTGCCTATAAAACACTGCAAAGTGATAATGTTTTTTTGGCTGATGAAACAAGTCGTTTTCAAAATGCAGACGGTGTAATCAGGGCTTCATTCGGCAAACAAACTGTTTTGCCAGAGGAACTTATGCCTGTCTATTTGCGGCTCAGTCAGGCAGAAAGAGAATTAAAATTAAAAAAGGGGTAAGTAAAATGATTGTACTTGCAAGCGACCATGCGGGTTTTCCGCTTAAAGAAGAAATAAAAAAACATTTGGAAGAAAGAAATATAGAGTATAAAGACTGCGGTGCTTTTTCAACCGACAGCTGCGACTATGCCGTTAACGCTCAAAAAGCGTGCGATTTAATTGCAAACTGTGAGTGCGAAAAAGGTATTCTTTGCTGTGGCACAGGAATAGGCATTTCAATGGCGGCAAATAAGGTTAAAGGTATCAGAGCGGCTTGTTGCAGTGACTATTTCAGCGCTAAATTTACCCGTATGCACAACGATGCAAATGTTTTGTGTATGGGTGCAAGAGTTATCGGCGCAGGTTTGGCTTTGGAACTTGTAGATGTTTTTCTTGACACTGAGTTTGAAGGCGGCCGTCATCAAAGAAGAATTGACCAAATTACAGACATTGAAAACGGTAAAAAATTATATTAAGAAAGTATGTTTTCTGAAATACTCTGTTTTGGAATATTCGCAGTTTTTGTTTGCGAATTTTCTCAACAGAGTTTTCTTTTGTGTATTTGACACTGTTTTAAACAAATTATATAATATACTGAATTAAAAATTAAAATTAAGGAATTGCTGAAAAAGACTATGAAAAACTTGTTGGTATATTTGAAAAATTATAAAATAGAGTCTGTTTTTGCGCCTCTTTTTAAATTGCTTGAGGCAGTCTTTGAGTTAATAGTACCTTTGGTAGTTGCAAATATCATTGATAAAGGCATATATTTTTCCGATAAAAATTATGTTGTAAAAATGTGCCTTGTGCTTGTAACTTTCGGAGTGCTCGGAATGGTTGCATCTATTACCGCCCAGTATTTTGCCGCAAAGTCCGCTACGGGTTTCGGCAAAGAGTTAAGACACTCGCTGTTTGATAAAATCAGCAATTTGTCTTTTTCTCAAATAGACAAATTTTCTGCGTCATCACTTGTAACAAGGCTCACAAACGATGTAAATCAAGTGCAGTCGGGAGTCAATCTTGTTTTGCGTCTGTTTATGCGAAGCCCGTTTATTGTTATCGGAGCAGTTGTGATGGCTTTTACCATTGACTTTAAAGCAGCTTTGATTTTTGTTGCAGTTGTTGTTTTGCTGTCGGCAGTTGTGTTTGGTATAATGGCTTGGACAATTCCGCAATACAGAAATATTCAGTCAAATCTTGATTCTGTTACAAAGGTAACGAGAGAAAGCTTGACCGGAGTAAGAGTTATCAGGGCTTTTTGTGCTGAAGATGAACAGGAAAAAAGTTTTTCATTTGCTAACAATTTACTTAATAAAATGCAGAAGAAAACAGGAAAAATATCTTCTTTACTAAATCCTGCCACTTTGGTTATTGTTAATTTCGGAATAATATTTTTAATTTATTACAGCGGAATCAGTGTAAATGAGGGCAATATTACACAAGGACAAACTGTTGCTTTGTATAATTATATGAGTCAAATTCTTGTAGAACTTATTAAACTTGCAAATTTGATAATCACCGTTACAAAATCTTTTGCAAGTGCCGACAGAATTTCGGCTGTTTTAAATGAAAATACAGATGTTAAAGTTGAAAATAAAAAGAATATTTCAAGTAATATTGCCGTTGAGTTTGAAAATGTATCTTTTTCATATACAGATGAAAAAGAGTGCAGTTTAAGTAATGTCAGTTTTTCTGCCGAAAAGGGAAGTGTTGTAGGTATAATCGGTTCGACAGGTTCGGGCAAAACGACACTTGTGAATTTAATTGCCCGTTTGTATGATGTTTCTGACGGCGTTGTGAAAATTTTCGGCGAAAATGTGGAGTCTTACACTCCCGATGAATTGAAAAAAATTGTCGGCATAGTTTCTCAAAAATCTGTTTTGTTTAAAGGAACAGTCGAAGAAAATTTAAAATGGTCAAAAAATGATGCTTCAAAGGAAGACATGACAGAGGCACTGAAGTCTGCTCAGGCTTTGGAAATTGTTGAAAAAAAAGGCGGACTGAACGCGTTGGTAGAACAAGAGGGCAGGAATTTTTCCGGAGGTCAAAAGCAAAGAATATCTATCGCTCGAACTTTGGTGTCAAAACCTCCTGTATTAGTCCTGGACGACAGTTCGTCTGCGCTCGATTTTGCTACGGAGAAAAAGTTAAGAAATGCAGTAAAACACTTGGATTTTTCTACGACTGTTTTTGTTGTTTCTCAAAGAATATCATCTATAATCGAATGCAATAAAATTTTAGTTTTAGACGACGGAAAACTTGTCGGTATCGGAACACATACGGAACTTTTGGAAAATTGCAGTGTGTACAGAGAAATATACTCTTCTCAATATAAGGAGGGTGTAAAATGAAAAAAGAAAACAAACTGACTACCGTAAAAAGAATTTTAGGTTATATCAAAGACTATAAATTGCAGAGTTTTTCCGTCTTGTTTTTTTCTGTTTTAAGCGTAATATCAAGTTTGTATATACCTGTTTTGATAGGCGACGCTATTGATTTAATCGTAGAAAAAGGCAATGTGAATTTTTCAAAAATCACGGAAATTTTGTTGAAAGTAGTTGTTCTTGTCATAATCGGTGCAGTGTCGCAGTGGATAATGAATGTATCGTCAAATAAAATCACTTTCAGCGTAATAAGAGATATGAGGCACTCCGCTTTTACAAAACTGAACAAACTGCCTGTCGAATATCTTGACAACCATTCAAGCGGTGAAATTGTTTCTATGATAATTGCAGATATCGACCAGTTTGCAGACGGTTTGCTTATGGGATTTTCACAGTTTTTTACAGGTGTAATGACTATTGCGGGCACGCTTGTTTTTATGGTAAGTATAAATATTTATCTTGCGCTTGTTGTTGTCGTCATTACTCCGCTTTCAATTTTCGTTGCTCGGTTTATTGCGAAAAAAACATATAATATGTTTAAATTGCAGTCTCAGTCGAGAGCAGAGCAAACTGCTTTTGTAAATGAAGTGGTGTCAAATGCTAAGATTGTTAAAACATTAAATCATCAAAAAGAAAATATGCAAAACTTTGATAATATGAACGAAAAACTTTCAAAGTATTCGTTAAAAGCAATTTTCTATTCTTCCATTACAAACCCTGCCACAAGGTTTGTTAACGGTGTTGTTTACGCATTTGTCGCTTTAATAGGCGCTTTGTTGTGCATATCAATGGGCACGGCGTCTTTCAGCGTCGGTATGTTGTCCGCTTTTTTGAGTTATGCAAATCAATATACAAAACCGTTTAATGAAATAAGTTCTGTCATTACGGAATTGCAGAACGCTTTAGCCTGCGCACAAAGAGTTTTCGACTTGCTTGACGAAAAAGAAATGTCGAACGATTTTAGTAAAACGGCAGAAAAAGTATCGGGCAAAACAGAGTTTGAAAAAGTGAGTTTTTCTTACGATAAAAGCAAACCGTTTATCGAAGATTTCAATTTAAAAGTTCAACCCGGTATGCGTGTTGCTATTGTCGGACCTACCGGTTGCGGTAAAACAACCCTCATAAATTTGTTGATGAGATTTTACGATGTTGATAACGGCAATATTTTGCTTGACGATATTTCAATTTACGATATAAGCAGAAAAAATCTTCGTTCAAATTTCGGTATGGTACTTCAGGATACCTGGCTGAAAAACGCTACCGTAAAGGAAAATATTAAAATGTCAAATCAAAACGCAACAGACGAAGAAGTAGTTGAAGCGGCAAAAGCTGCCCATGCTCATTCTTTTATTAAACGCTTGCCGAACGGGTACGATACTATGCTCGGAGAAGACGGCTCAAATTTGTCGCAGGGTCAAAAGCAACTGCTTTGTATAGCTCGTATTATGCTGAAACTTCCGTCTGTTTTGATATTCGATGAAGCAACTTCTTCTATAGATACAAGAACAGAGATAAAAGTGCAAAACGCTTTTGCAAAATTGATGAAAGGCAGAACTTCGTTTGTTGTCGCTCACAGACTGTCAACCATAAAAGAGGCAGATTTAATATTGGTGATGAAGGACGGAAAGATAATTGAAACAGGTACTCATTTTGAACTTTTGAACAAAAAAGGTTTTTACTGCGACTTGTACAATTCACAATTTGCCGAATAATTTAGTAAATGAAAAACTTTTATTGACTTTTTTTATTATTTTTGGTAAGGTATCTGCGCTATGGAAAATATTTTGAATACAAAAGTTGAGAAAAAGGAATTTTATAAGTCCGTTTTGGCACTTGTTTTGCCTATGGCAATTCAAAATTTAATAAATTTCGGAGTAAATGCAGCAGATGTAATTATGCTCGGCAAAGTCGGGGAGGTTGCGCTTTCTGCATCTTCGCTCGCAGGTCAGGTGTACTTTGTACTGACTTTGTTTGCGTTTGGAATTTCTTCGGGCGCGGCGGTGCTCGCGGCTCAGTATTGGGGAAAAAAAGATACTGAAACTATTGAGAAAATACTCGGCTATTCACTAAGGCTCGGCGTTGCAATATCTGTTCTGTTTACTGTTGCGGCACAACTTTTTCCCGAGTCTTTGATGAAAATCTTTACAAGCGAGACGGCTGTCATTCAAGAGGGTGCGTCGTATTTGAGAATTATCTCAATTTCCTATGTCGTATCCGTTTTTACAATGACATATCTTAATATCATCAGAAGTGCAGAAAAAGTTGTCGTTTCAATGGTCATTTATTTCATTTCTTTAGTTATAAATGTCGTTTTAAACGCAATTTTTATTTTCGGACTTTTGGGAAGTCCTGCGCTCGGTGTAAAAGGCGCTGCTATTGCAACTACAATAGCACGATTTACGGAAGTTGTTCTTGTTATAATTTATATTGCTAAAATAAATAAAACGGTTTTGTTTAAGTTTAAAGACTTTTTTGTAAAAGATAAAGTTTTAGCAAGAGATTTTTATAAGTATTCTGTTCCCGTAATCATAAACGAAGTCATTTGGGGCTTGGGTGTTTCTGCTATTTCGGCAGTGCTCGGTCATTTGGGCAGCAGTGCAGTTGCGGCAAATTCTGTTGTGCAGGTTGTCAGACAAATTGCTATGGTTGTTGTGTTCGGCATTTCAAACGCAACAGCTATAATGATAGGCAAAGTAATCGGGCAGGGCAAAAAAGACTATGCAAAAGTGTATGCTAAAAGATTTCAGATGCTTGCATTGTCTTTCGGTGCAGTAGGCGCAGTTTTAATCTTGCTTATTTCTCCGCTTATCAGACAGTTTATGACTCTCGGTCCCGAAGCGTCGGGTTATTTGAGAGATATGCTTTTTGTTCTGTGCTATTTCATTGTTGCGCAGGCTTTCAATACCGTTACCATTGTAGGTATTTTCCGCGGAGGCGGAGATACAAAAGTAGGTCTTGTTATAGATGTTACTACTTTGTGGGGGTGCGCTATTTTGTTCGGCGCTTTGGCGGCTTTCGTATTTGACGCACCTGTAATTGTAGTGTTTATGTTGCTTACAAGCGATGAAATAATTAAAATACCTATGTGTATTGTGCGGTATAAATCGTACAAATGGCTGAACGATGTTACACGATAGATTTCAATATCAAATTTAGACCGACTTTTATGTCGGTCTTATTTTTTTGTGAAGATTTTTCATTATATAAATATATTTTTAAGCATAAAAATATATTAAATAATAGACGAAGCGCTTATAAATGAACGGAATTTTTGCTAAATAGTTATTATTGAACTAAATTTACTGCGTAAACCTATAATTTGTTACAGTGTGTTAATAATCACTAAAAAACTTAAAAAAATCATATACCTTTTGTAAATTTTATCTTGAATTTACTATATTATAATGTTATTATTTATATTAATGTCTAATTAAAAGTGAGGAGGATTTTATGGCTCAAAATTTTAAAGAAAAAGCTATATCAACATTTGAAAATGTCAAATTCCACTGGACCACTCCCTCTAAAGGCTACTATATGCCCTATAAGGAAATAGTAGGTTACGCAGGCGGCGGTATCGGTGTTCAGTTCATCGTCTGGATGGCACTTCAAATGATATTGTCAACAACAAACATATTAATCGGTAACACGCTCGGTGTAGGTCAAACCGATATGTATATTATGTATGTTATTGTTATTTTGGCAAATATCCCGTTGACTGCCATCAGAGCGAACATTATAGATAATACTCGCAATAAACAAGGTAAATACAGACCATATATTTTACAGATGGGTATCCCTGTTTGTATTATCAACATTCTTTTTGTATGGTTCCCGTACGATAAATTCGGTGCGTTGTTCGGCGAAGGTACTTTCTTCGGCAAGGACAGAAGCTATGTTGTTATGTGTGCAGTTATTCTCATTCTTAACTTGGCGCAGCACTTCTTCTACTATTTCTTCTACGATGCTTACGAAAACCTTATCCATGTTCTTTCTCCTAACTCTCAGGAAAGAGCAAATGTATCTTCTATAAAAGCTGTTATCTATTCTTTGGCTCCTTCAATTATGAACATCATAATTCCGATGGTTGCAAAAGCAATAGCAAACGATAATATGTACGATATTCGTGTATATAAGTACACATATCCGCCTATAACAATCATTTCTTTCTTCTTCCTTTTGTGGACTTATGTCAGCACAAAAGAAAAGATTGTTCAGGCAAAATCTCACTTTATTGAAGTTAAATTTACGGACGCGCTTCGTGAAGTTGCAAGAAACAAATATTTCTGGATAATTTCACTTGCAGGTTGGCTCGGTTTCTTAGAGAGTGCATTCAGCCAGATATTAGCATATTTGTACAACTACGGCGGTTATTGTGATGGTAACCAATTTGCTCTTATTCAGACAATTTACGGTAATGCTTCTCTTTGGGGTATGCTTGCCGCTCCGTTCTGTATTAAAAAATGGGGTAAAAAATCAGTTCTTATTGTTACTAATATAATGAATATCATATTCATTGCATTTATGATTCCTGTTCTTGATATGTCTCCGGACGGCGCGCTCATTTGGCTTATATTGTCTTGTCTTTGGATGAATGCGTTAATGGGAAGTTTTGCTCATATTCTTAACCCTGCTATTCAAGCAGATATTCGTGACTATCAGCAATATGTATCAGGTGAGCGTATCGACGGAATGTTCTCTGCTGTCGGCGCTATAGGTGCAGTTATTACACTTATCACATCCAGCGTGCTTCCTATCATCAACGAACACTACGGAATCAATATGGATAAAGCAACTCAGGTTGTAAACGAACTTCAATACAGCGATAAATTGATGCATAACGGTGAGTCGATAGGTCAGGCTATTCAAACAGCTATTGACGGTGCAGGCGGTAAGATTACTGCATATTTCTCACTTTACGACCCGACAACTTTACATAACCTTCTTAAAATTCTTATCGTTGTTTCAATTATAGGCGCTACAATAAATGTTGTTCCGTATTTTTGGTATGACCTTTCGGAAATCAAACAAAGAGCAATCGTTGCAGTTCTCAAAATCAGAGCTTTGTTTGAAGACTTCGGCAACGGTGTACTCAACGACAAAGACCTTGTTGAAACTATCGAAATTATCGACTCTGCAAGTGAACATTGCAATGCAGAAAAAAGAAAAATCGACAAAAACATCGTTAAAAAAGCAAAAGCTGAAAAGTATGTTGACAAAGACGCTAAAAAGGCTGCCGTTAAAGCTGCTAAAAAACAGTATAACGACGATATTGAATTCAACAAACAAATCGACATTGCTAAATTTGTAATGAAAGAAATTCACAAGTTTGAAACACCTCACGGCATTAAAATGCTTGAAGAATCTTCAATCATTTATACAAGCGGTGTAGAAGCTTTGAAAAAAGAAGACATTTCTTTCTTGAGACAAAAAGTTCGTGAAACAAAGCGTTTGCCTAAGAATACTTACGAAGAAAAAGAAATTCGCAAGGAAATTTTGAGATTTTACCGCAACAGAATTACTGCCGCTAAATATATGAAAAAATATTTTGACGGTAAAGATATTGCTGTTCCGGATAAAACAAAAATCACAGAATTATTTAATGCTGAAGATGAAAACGAAGCAGCACTTGAAAGCACATACAAGAAATTGTACGAAGCTCAAAAGGCAAAGGAAAAAGATTCTGTTTTAAAATTAAAGAATGAAATCAAACAATTAAAGAAAAATGCAAAAGATATTGCAGACGCTGAAAAAGTTGAAATCGCTTCTCAGACAAACTTTAACAGAGCCGCTAAACCGTATCTCGACGCTGAAAAACTCGTAAAACAGGCAGAAAACTACAAGCACTACGATGAAATCAAGTCAAGATACGACGCTGCAAAAGCTCGTGTTGAAGAAGCTGAAAGACTTGCAGAAGAAAAAGCGAAAGCAGAACGCGAAGAAAAATTGAGAGAAACTGCTGAGAAAAAAGCTGCAAGAAAAGCAGAAAAAGAAGCTAAAAAGTCAAACAAAGACAACAAGAAAAACAAATAATAACTCAAATCACCGTTCGTAATCGGACGGTGATTTTTTTATATTTTTAATTGAATTAAAATATTTGATATGATAAAATTAAATAGACAATAGATTTTAAGGAGTTTTGTTTATGAATATTTGGCACGATATATCACCAAAAAGAATTACACCCGAAAAATTCTATGCAGTAATAGAAATATCAAAGGGCGGAAAGAATAAGTACGAACTTGACAAAGAAACAGGTCTTTTAAAACTTGACCGTGTTTTGTTTACTTCAACTCACTATCCTGCAAACTACGGTTTCATTCCGAGAACATACGCAAGCGACAACGACCCGCTCGATGTTTTGGTTTTGTGCAGTGAAAAGATTTTGCCTATGACAATAGTCGAGTGTTTCCCGATTGGTGTTTTGAAAATGATAGACGACGGAGAAGCTGACGAAAAAATCATTGCAGTACCTGTAAATGACCCGAACTATAACGAGTATAAAAACATTTCCGATTTGCCTCAGCATAGGTTTGATGAAATCAAACATTTCTTCGAGGTTTATAAAACGCTCGAACATAATAAGGTTACAACTGTTTCTACGGTTGACGACAATGTTCATGCAAAAGAAATAATCAAAGCTTGTATGGAAAGATATGATGAGTGTTTCTGAAAAAATATATATACCGAAAAATGCCGAAACGATTATAAATATATTTAACAACAGCGGTTATGAGGCTTATTTAGTCGGCGGCTATGTCCGTGATTGTTTGCTGAAAAAAGACACAAACGATTGTGATATATGTACTAATGCTTTGCCTGAAAAGTCAGCGGAAATTTTACAGGAAAACGGTATTAAAGTTTTTGAAACGGGAATAAAACACGGTACAGTTACGGCTGTTTTAAACGGAGAAAATATAGAGATTACCACTTATCGAACAGACGGCGAATATACTGACAACCGACATCCTGACAATGTAAATTTTGTTGCAGATTTAAAAAGTGACTTGGCTCGCAGAGATTTTACCGTGAATGCTTTTGCGTACAACGGGACGCTTGTAGATTTGTACGACGGTTTAAGCGATTTGAAAAACAGAGTGGTCAGATGTGTCGGAAACCCTGACAAGAGGTTTGAAGAAGATGCGCTCAGAATATTACGCGCCGTAAGATTTGCTTCTGTTTTAAATTTTGAAATAGAAAAAGAAACTAAAAAATCTGTATTTAAAAATTATCGCTTGCTTAAAAATGTTTCTAAAGAAAGAATTTTTTCTGAAATGTCAAAGTTGCTTTTGGGCGAAAATGTTTTCAGTGTTTTGCTTGAATACAGGCAGATTTTTGCATTTTTGTGCAGTGATTTTGAAGCGTGTTTTGATTTTCCTCAAAAAACGCCATGGCATATTTATGATGTTTATACTCACATTTGCAAAACTGTTGCAAACTCTCCGAATGATTTAATTATAAGGCTGACAATGTTCTTTCACGACATTGCAAAGCCGCTTTGTGTTTCATACGATGAAAACGGTACGGCTCATTTTTATAAACATCCGTATTACAGTTATAAAATTGCAGAAAAGTTTTTTGAAGAATACAAAGTTTCAAATGAAATTAAAAACAGTGTTTGTACGCTTATAAAGTATCATGACGCATATATTTTGCCAAACAAAAGTTCAGTCAGAAAGTGGTTTTCAAAAATCGGTGTAAATTTGACAAAAAAACTTGTATTTGTAAAATTGGCTGACTTAAAATCTCAAAACTTGGACAGAACATCAGTTGAAATAGAAGAAGTTAAAAAAGTTTTCGGCGTAATTGACAGCGTTTTAGAGGATAATGAGTGTTTTAAACTATCACAACTCGCCGTCAACGGAAATGACTTGATTCGGTTGGGATATTCAGGAAAAGAAATAGGTGTTTTGCTAAACCAACTGCTCGATTTTGTGATACAGGGCGGAAAAAATGACAAGAATATTTTGCTCAAATACTTGTCGGATATTGAAAAAAAATGAGCAGTATGATAAAATATCATACAACAAATTATTGGAGAGTTTAAAATGACAGATTTAGAAAAATTTAAAGGAATATTTACTGCGCTTAATGTTATTTATGATGAAAACGATAATGTTGATTTGGAAAAAATCAAGCAACTTGTAAATGTTTATAAATCTAAAGGCGTAAAAGGTATCTATGCCTGCGGTTCGACAGGAGAAGGTTTTCTTCTTTCTGTTCAAGAGAGAAAAGATGTTGCAAAAGCAATAGTTGAGGCAGCAAACGGAGAAATGACCGTCATTGTTCATGTAGGCAGTGCGTCAACTAAAGAAAGCGTTGAACTTGCAAAGCATTGTGAGGAAATCGGCGCAGACGCTGTTTCGGCAGTTCCTTGCGTGTACTATCATCTTCCTGAGGAGTCTGTTGAACTTCATTGGAACACAATAATTGAGGCAACATCTTTGCCGTTCATCATTTACAATATCCCGCAGTTGACTGCGTTCAATTTGAGTCCTGAACTTCTTGCTAAAATGGCAGAAAACCCAAAAGTAATAGGTGTTAAAAACTCTGCAGAACCTGTATATCTTATGGAAAGATATAAAACTGCCGTTAAAAAAGATTTCGTTGTTTTCAATGGGTCGGACGAGCAATATCTCGGCGGAAGAATGATGGGTGCAGACGCAGGTATCGGCGGTACATACGGTTGTATGCCTGAGTTGTTTGTAGCTCTTGATAAAATGATTAATAACGGCGAATACGACAAAGCAAAAGAACTTCAGACAAAAATTAACGATTGTATTTTCTCTCTGCTTTCTCACGCTTCGCTTTACGGTGCGGCAAAAGGCGTCATCTCTATCAGATACGGAATTGAATGCGGAAATCCGAGAAAACCGTTATTGCCTGTTGATAAAGAAGAAGTAAGATATATCGCCGAAAAAATTGAAAGGTATGTTGGTGAGTTGAATGTCTGAAAAAGAATTTGAAACTTTTGAAAATGAACTCGACAGTCCTCTTGTTGTACATAAAGAAAGCGACGCTTCGTACAACGGTTGCCCAAATTTTGATTTGATGAATAAAACTGCAATCGACGAGAATGATACAGCGCCGAGCATTGAGCGACACAGATTCAAGAAGAAAAAGAAAAACCCGAATAAAAACAAAATCATAACTATTGTTTTACTTGTTGTTCTTGTAGCGGTTTGCGTCGGTGTAACCGTTCATTTTGTCAACAACAGTAAATCAAATGAGAATAAAAACAGTGTAACTGCCGAAGAAACTACAAAGAGTTTGTCCGAAGTGTTTAAAAACACCATCACTGTTCAGGGTACTACTATTTACTATGAGGCCGAAGTTATTGACAATGTTGTTGAACTTGAAAGTAATATTAAATTCCTGCCTAAAGATACGCAGATTATAATTCAAAACGAACACGCTGATTCAGATTTCTTTGAAAGCGTAAAAGAAGTTGTTTTACAATGTGAATTTGAAAAAGAACCGAAAGTAGAGTTTATTCAGTCGTCGGGACTTAATGAAACAAGCCCTGAGGCTCAACAAAATCAGCAACAGGAAGATGTTTCAAATGCAGAATGATTTTTATTATAATTTAAAACAAAATATCGCTTTAAGTGATGAGGATTTTTCTTCATCACTTAAATTTATTAATGAAAAGTCAAATTTAAAATCATTTAACTGTGCAGAAAGATTGGGCGCAGTTTTGTTTTCTTCAAAAAAACTGTACGCCCAGTACAAAAAAGTCGGAATTGATGACAAGGTGTTTTTTGATACTATGAGCGATATAACCATTTGGTGTCATAATTGTTCAAAAAAAGGTTTGAAAAATACTGCGTGGTTAGTAAATCATCTCAATTTTGAACTTTTCAGGTTGGGCAGACTTCAATATCAGTTTGTAGATTTTCACCGACCGCTTTTCGTTGACAAAAACAGTGTCCCGCAAAATGTGGGTGAAAAGTGTATTTTTGTTCATATACCGCAAGGCGAAAAATTAGACTTCGATTCTTGTGTTAATTCGTTGTATGAAGCCGTTTCTTTTTTTGACAAATATTTTTCGTCGTACAGCTACAACTATTTTGTTTGTGAAAGTTGGCTTTTGTCAGAAACAAATAAAGAGTTTATGAAAGAAAATTCTAATATACTTAAATTTCAATCTCTTTTCAATACAGTAGGAAATATGGAATTTAATAAACAGGGGTATGAAAGAATTTTCGGCAAATACAGATTGTTCAAAAACAAATATCCGACAGATACGAGCCTGCAAAAAAACGCCAAAAACTATATTTTAAACGGCGGTAAACTCGGTGTCGGATATGGAATAATAGATAAAAATAAGTATAAAAAAACAGACTGACCTAAAATCAGTCTGTTTTTATTTGTATATTTTATGCGAATTTTGAAATATAACCCTCTACAAATATTAAAAGTACAATAATAGGAAGTATATAACTTACATATATTTGTACAAACTTGTTTTTAGGGAATTTAAGACCAACGCCCTCATTTGCTTCTTTGAGGAAGTTTTTATAGCCCCAACCATATCTTCTTGTACAGAAGAGCAAGTAAATCAAACTGCCTAAAGGAAGTATGTTGTTGCTGATGATGAAGTCTTCCAAGTCGAGAATTGTGCTTCCTTCACCGAATGGTTGGAAACCGCTGAGCAGATTGAAACCGAATACGCACGGTAAAGAAAGAACAATGATTACAATACAATTTATGAGTATTGCTTTTTTTACACTGCAACCCGTTAAATCAACTGCAAATGATATGATGTTTTGGAAAACTGCGATGACGGTAGAAACAGCGGCAAATGTCATAAATAAGAAGAACATTGCACCCCAAATATTGCCGTTGTTCATATGGTTAAATACATTTGGCAGAGTGATGAATATGAGTGAAGGACCTGCATCGGGTTCAATATTGTAAGCAAAGCATGCAGGGAATATGATTAAGCCTGCTATGACAGCAACAAATGTGTCCAAAACAGTAACGCTGATTGCTTCGCCTGTAAGTCTTCTTTCTTTGCCTATGTAACTGCCGAAAATTGCAAGTGCGCCTATGCCTATGCTGAGGGTAAAGAATGCCTGTCCCATCGCTGCAAATACGCTTTCTCCTATTCCTGCTTTAACTAAATTGTCAAAATTAGGTTTTAAATAGAATTCAAGACCTTGTTTTGCTCCGTCTAAAGTGATGGAATGAATTGCCAAAATAACCATCAGTGCCAATAAACAAAGCATCATAACTTTTGTTATTCTTTCGACGCCTTTTTGAAGTCCGAGGCCGCACACGAAAAAACAACCTACTACTATGATTACAACAAACACAATCATCAGTGTGGGGTTTGCAAGTGTGTTGCTGAATTCCGCCGAAACCTGCTCGGCATTCATTCCTTTAAAATCGTTTCCGATCATTTTAAAGAAATACAGCAACATCCAGCCTGCAACTGTTGTGTAGAACATCATGAGTATATAGTTGCCTGCCATACCCATATATTTGCTCAAGTGCCATTTTGAGCCTTTGGGTTCAAGGACATCGTAAGATTTTGCTATGCTTTTCTGACTTGCTCTGCCTACTGAAAACTCCATAACTACAATAGGGAAGCCGAGAATGGCAAGAAATAAAAAATAGAGCAGTATAAATGCGGCACCGCCGTATTTACCTGTAATGTAGGGGAAACGCCAAACATTGCCGAGTCCGATGGCGCAACCTGCCGAGATTAGAATAAATCCCAATCGTGAAGAAAATTTTTCTCGTTTCATTTCTTTTTCCTTTGCTATAATTTTTAATAATATATCTAATATATTACAATATAGAGGGTTTTGTTGTCAATGCATTTATTAATAAATATTGAATTTTGTATTTATAATTTTTTAATTTCATCCGTTGCCAATGTGTCGCAAATCTCATTGTAGTGATGACCGTTATGTCCTTTTACCCAAAAAAATTTAACTTTATGAATTTTGAGAAGACTTAAAAGTTCAATCCACAAGTCAGTGTTCAGCGCAGGTTTTTTGTCAGATTTTTTCCAGTTGTTTTTTTCCCACGAATATACCCAACCTTTGTTTATTGAATCGCAAACATACTTGCTGTCAGTTGTCAAATCTACTTCGCAAGCCTCTTTCAAAGTGCCGAGTGCTTTAATAACGGCGGTCAGTTCCATTCTGTTGTTTGTCGTGTCTTTTTCACCGCCTGAAATTCTTTTTTCTTTTTCGTTGTACACAAGCACAGCGCCCCAACCGCCTTTTCCGGGGTTACCGCTGCAGGCACCGTCTGTATATATGTTTACTTTTTTCATTTGTTTCACTCCAACAGTATTTTGTAGAATATTTTAGCATTTGTTTTGTGAATAATCAATATAAAGTGTAGTTTACTTGACAATCTATGTAAATTAAATTAAAATATATAGGAATTTTGAAGTACGGAAAAATACATACTTTACAAGGAGGAATTTATTTTTAATGCAAAAAAATAATAATGAAGATTTCGAAGAGTACGCTAAAGGTCGGAAAAATAATAAGCGTTACTATTACAGAAAGGCGAAAAAATATCAGCCCTATGTTCCGAAAAACAATCAGAATGCTTCTAAAAATGGTTATAAAAATGCTCCCAAGAAGCAAAAAGAATCTGTAAGAATTGCTTTTTTGGGCGGTCTCAATGAAATCGGAAAAAATATGACCGTTTATGAGTGCAGGGGCGATATGTTTATTGTTGACTGTGGTTTGTCGTTTCCCGACGACGATTTACCCGGTGTAGATATAGTCATTCCCGATTTTACATTTGTAGAAAAAAATGTCGGCAAAATTAAAGGTCTTGTCGTAACTCACGGCCACGAGGACCATATAGGCGGTATTGCGTATTTGCTCAAGAAAATCAATGTGCCTGTATATGCTACAAAACTTACAATAGGCTTGATTGAGGGTAAACTGAAAGAACACAATTTGTTAAATAAGGCAAAACTCATTGAAGTAAATCCCGGAGATAAAATCAGTCTGGGTTGTTTTGATATTGAACTTATTCATGTCAACCACTCTATACCAGATGCAGTAGCGGTTGCGATTAAAACCCCTGCGGGCGTAATAATTCAAACGGGCGACTTCAAGATTGATACAACTCCTATTGACGGCGATATGATTGATTTGGCAAGATTTTGCGAGTACGGTAAAAAAGGCGTGCTTGCTCTTCTTTCAGACTCTACAAACGCCGAACGACCGGGTTTTACAATGAGCGAAAGAAAAGTGGGCGAGAGTTTTGAACTTTTGTTTAACAAGGCTAACAACAAGCGAATTATAGTCGCTACCTTTGCTTCAAATATTCACAGAGTACAGCAAATTATAGACGCCGCGCATGACAGAGGAAGAAAAGTTGCAGTTATAGGCAGAAGTTTGGAAAATCTTGTTTCCATCGGCTCGAAGCTCGGCTATCTCAATATTCCTCAGGGAGTATTGATTCCTATTGATACAATCAGGAACTATCCCGACGAAAAACTTGTCATCATCACAACAGGTTCTCAAGGCGAGCCTATGAGTGCGCTGACCAAAATCGCTTTTTCAGAGCACAGAAAAGTAACGATAGGTCCGAACGACTGCGTAATTATATCTGCTACTCCGATACCCGGAAACGAAAAAATGGTCGGCAATGTTGTAAACGAGTTGCTCAAACACGGCGCAGATGTTATATATGAAAAGATGTATGAGGTTCATGTAAGCGGACACGCCTGTCAGGAAGAACTTAAATTGATGCTCGGAATGGTTAAGCCTAAGTATTTTATTCCCGTTCACGGCGAACAAAAGCATTTGCAAAAGCACGCAGCTTTAGGCGAAGCTATGGGTATATCAACTAAAAATATTTTCATCGGAAATATAGGCAACAGAGTTGAACTCAGCGAATTTTCAATGAAACAAATTGCAGATGTACCGTCGGGCGATATTTATGTTGACGGTATCGGTGTAGGCGATGTCGGAAATATCGTTTTGAACGACAGAAAACATCTTTCTAAAGACGGCATAATCATTGTTGTTGCAACAATCGACAGTGAAAGCGGAATGATAATGTCAGGGCCCGACATAGTTTCAAGAGGATTTGTCTATGTCAGAGAAAATGAGGAATTGATGAAAAAAGCCCGTGCCGTTGCGGCTAAGATTATAGAAGAAAACTATGACTATCGCTGTAAAGATTGGAACAGAGTTAAAACAATTATTAAAGATGAAATATCGAAAATTATGTATGAAAAAACAAAGAGAAGTCCGATGGTGCTTCCGATAATAATGGATATGTAGGTGATTTTTATGAAAGTTATTTTACAAAAGGATGTTAAAAGTTTGGGAAAAAAAGGCGAACTTGTAAATACGTCTGACGGCTATGCAAGAAACTATCTTTTTCCGCGCGGTCTTGCAATCGAAGCAAATGCTTCGGCAATGAACGATTTTAACAATAAAGAACAGGCAAAAAAATACCACAAGGAACAGGAAATTAAAGCCGCAAAAGTTGATGCATCAAAGATTGACGGCAAAACAGTTAAATTGACTGCAAAAGCAGGAGTAAACGGCAAACTTTTCGGTTCCGTAACTTCAAAAGATGTTGCTGCTAAGTTAAAAAGTGATTTCGGTATTGATGTTGACAAAAGAAAAATTTCAATAGATACAGATATTAAAAGTTTCGGAACATATAATGCCGAAGTGAAAGTTTATAAAGATATCGTTGCAAAAATATCAATTCAGGTAACAGAGGCTTGATTTAACAGTTATTTAGATTAAACAGGAATGGTAGAATTATGGAAGAGCGTTTTGAAGAAGTTTTAAATATGCCTTTTGATAAGGACGCGGAGCAGGCAGTTTTAGGTTCTATACTGATTGAAAACAAATGTATGGATGTTGTTTCGGGTATTATCAAGTCAGACTATTTTTATTTGCCTGCTCATAGGGCGATATATACATCAATGCTCACTATGTTTATGGGCAACAATTCTGCCATCGACCCTGTTATCATTGCAGACGCTCTTGCAAGAGAAAATTTGTATGATGAAACGGGAGGCAGAAAGTATCTCGTTCAGCTTGCAGAAAGCGTACCGTCAACTGCAAATGTTGAAAACTATGCAAATATAGTAAGAGAAAAATACTATTTGCGCAGATTGATTGAGGTTTCACGCAAAATCACTGATGAAGCGATGAGCGGACAGGGTGGCGCAGACCTCATTCTTGACAGCGCGGAGCAAATGATATATGACATTCGACAGGGCAAAGATACAAATGCGCCCACGAAAGTCAGCAAAGTTATTTTTGACGATGTCATAACAAAACTCGAACAACTTTCAGGCGAAGATAAAGATAAATATAAAGGTATTTCAACAGGCTTTTTCAATCTTGATAAATGTATTACGGGACTTAATAAGAATGATTTAATACTAATCGGTGCCCGTCCTGCTATGGGTAAGACAAGTTTTGCTTTGAACTTGGCGCACAATGTTACTATGAAAGCAAAGAAAAAGTGCGTTTTCTTCTGTTTGGAAATGACAAAGATGCAGCTTGCAGAAAGACTGCTTGCTTCTCAGGCAGGTATAAATGCCAAAAAGTTCAGGACAGGCGATTTGACAAGGGAAGAGTGGGTACAGCTCGGCAACGCCGCCGAAATGTTTGAAGATGTTGAGTTGTATATTGACGATACTTCTTCAATAACAGTACCCGAAATGAAATCAAAGGTAAGACGACTTCGAGATGTAGATGTTATAATCGTTGACTATTTGGGACTTATACAAGGCGCGACAAAAACAGAAAGCAGGGTACAAGAGGTTTCTCAAATTACCCGTAGTTTGAAGATGCTTGCAAAAGATTTAAGCATTCCCGTTGTGGTTTGCGCACAGTTGTCGCGTGCTACCGAAGGCAGAGGAAAATCTCACAGACCTCAGCTTGCAGACTTGCGTGAATCGGGTTCAATCGAACAGGACGCAGATATTGTTTTGTTTTTGTATCGTGAAAAATACTATGAAAATGATAAAAATGAAGACAGCGACGAAATAGACAATTCGTTGACCGAACTCATTGTTGCTAAAAACAGACACGGCGAAGTCGGTACTGTTAAATTGGCGTTTGACAGTGAGTTTACAAGATTTAGAGCAGTAGAAGAAGACTATGGAAAATCGTATTCTTAAAACTATAGAAAAGTACGGCATGATAGAACCGAACGATACCGTACTGGTTGCTTTGTCGGGCGGTGCGGACTCCGTTTGTTTGGCGCAGTTTTTTCTTAAATACAGAGAAAAATTAAAGATTAAACTTGTTTGCGCACATATTGAACACGGTATCAGAGGCAAGGAATCTTTAAGAGATTTCGAGTTTGTCAAGAAGTGGTGCGAAAATGCAGGCGTTGATTTTAAGTATATTCATATAAATGCGCCTGAAGAAGCGGCTTTTTGTAAAATGGGTGTTGAAGAGTATTCGAGAAAAAAAAGATATGAGTTTTTTGAAACAATACAATGCGATAAAATCGCTACCGCACACAATAAAAGCGACAATATAGAAACCGTTTTGTTCAGAACTGCACGCGGAACATCACTGAACGGCGCTTGCGGAATACCTGCAGTCAGGGGTAAAATTATAAGACCGCTTATAGATTTGACTTCCCGTGAAATCAGAGAATACTGTGAGAAAAACGGCATTGAATATGTTACAGATTCGACAAATCTCAGCAACGACTATTCAAGAAATTTCATCAGAAATGTTGTTGTTGAAAATTTAAAACAGATAAATCCTGAGTTTGAAAATGCTTTTTCAAATTTGATTGAGGATGTAAAACTCGAAGAAAGTTTTTCAAATGAGTATGCTGAAAATATTTTAAAAAAGGCTTTGTCGGAAGATAAACAACTGAATAAATCAGTACTGAAAAATGAAACAACTTTTATAAACAGAAAAGTCATTGTTAAATATTCGTCTTTGTTTGGAATAAAACTTGACAGAAATCACTTGCTCAGTGTTGAAAAGTTGATAAAAATCAGCAGTAAAGCAGATATAAACGAAAGATACTGTTTTGTTTCAAACGGCGATTTTATCAGAGTTGTTGACAAAAAAGTGGGTTTTTCACTGCCTGATTGTGAACAAACGGTTATTTCTTATGAAGAGTTTGTAAAAAATACGGACTATTATAAAAAACAATTTGATTTTTTCTGTGATTATGATAAAATAAATGCTAAAGTTTTCGTTAGAAAGAGAATGGACGGAGACAGAATTTTTTTGAAAGACAGAAAATGCTCCAAAACGCTGAAAAAACTTTTTAATGAAAACAAAATACCGCCTGAAATAAGGTCTGCCGTTCCTGTACTTTGCGACGGCGACTTGATTATAGGCGTGGGTAATTTTGCAGTAAGCGAATATGTTAAAATTACTCAAAATACAAAAAATGTACTACTAATTAAATTTGCAGAGGTAAAAAATGAATAAAGATATTGAAAAAGTTTTAGTTTCCGAAGAGGAACTTAAAGAAATTGCGGCAAGACTCGGCGCGCAAATCAGCAAAGATTATCTTGGCAAAAATCTACTGCTTGTAGGTATTTTGAGAGGCTCTGTTGTGTTTTTGAGCGACCTTATGAGAAATATCTCGATTCCGTGTAAAGTTGACTTTATGTCTGTTTCAAGTTACGGAGACGGTGTAACTTCAACAGGTATTGTTAAAATCGTTCACGACCTCGATATTAACATAGCAGGTTACGATGTTTTGATTGTTGAAGATATACTTGATACAGGCAGAACACTCACTCATTTGACAGAATTGTTAAAATCCCGTCAACCGAATTCCATCAGAATTTGTACTTGTCTCGACAAACCAGACAGACGAGTTACCGACCTTTATGCTGATTATATGGGTGTTCAGATTCCGGATGAATTTGTTGTCGGATATGGCTTAGATTACAGCAATCTTTACAGAAATTTACCTTATGTAGGCGTTCTTAAACCGTCTGTTTACGGTGGCTGATTTGGAGGAAAATGAATGAAAAATATGGCAAAAAATTGGAAGTCAATGTTAATATATATATTGATTCCCGTCATTCTTATCGGTTCTATAATTTTTTTGTCAACAAAGCAAAATCAAAAAGATGTCAATTATTCCGAAATAGTTGCTTTGTTCAGAGATGATAAAGTTTCCGAGTTCAGTATTGACCTGAGCAGCGGTAACTTGGTGTATTCTTTGTATTCCGATAAAGAAGAAAGCAAAACAGAAAACACCGAAGGCAAAGACGATGAAAATAATTCCGAAAATGCTAAAAATAACAAAGAAATAAAGCATAAATATACTGTTGCGAACAGCACTATATTCTTAAATGATATTTCGGAATATGTAGATGCGCACAACTCAAATCCCGAAAATAAAGACAATCAAATAGTGTACAACTACATTAAAGGCTCAAATACTTCTATGTGGTCAAGCATGCTTCCTATGTTGCTCATTTCAATTTTACTTATGGCAGCAGGTTGGTTTATGGTTAAAAAGATGACCAATGCAGTCGGAAGCGATACAAACCGTACTTTAAGTTTCGGAAAAGCGCACACAAAAGTGCTTGTAGATGATGAAAAAAGAAAAACAACTTTCGACGATGTTGCAGGCTGCGATGAAGAAAAAGAAGAACTTGCAGAAATTGTCGATTTCTTAAAAGACCCTAAAAAGTACAATGACCTCGGTGCAAGAATACCAAAAGGCGTGCTTTTGGTAGGACCTCCCGGAACAGGTAAAACTTTGCTTGCAAGAGCTGTTGCAGGTGAAGCGGGCGCTCCTTTTCTTTCAATTTCCGGTTCGGACTTTGTAGAAATGTATGTCGGAGTCGGCGCTTCCCGTGTTCGAGATTTATTTGACCAGGCAAAAAAACAAAGCCCGGCAATCATTTTTATAGACGAGATAGATGCAGTAGGTCGTCATAGAGGCGCAGGAATGGGCGGCGGACATGACGAAAGAGAACAAACACTTAACCAACTTCTTGTAGAAATGGACGGTTTCGGCGCAAATGAAGGCGTCATCATAATTGCCGCAACAAACAGACCTGACATACTTGACCCTGCTTTGTTAAGACCGGGTAGATTTGACCGTCAAATCACAGTCGGCAGACCTGACACAGACGGCAGAGAGGCTATTCTCAGAGTTCACGCAAAGAAAAAACCTCTTGCTCCCGATGTTGATTTGAGAGATATTGCAAAAGGTACTATCGGCTTTACAGGCGCAGATTTGGAAAACCTTCTGAACGAGGCTGCGCTTCTTGCGGCTCGTAAAGGGCTCAAAGCCATCACAAAACCGTTGATTGCAGAAGCAATGATTAAAGTTGTTATGGGCGCTGAAAAGAAATCAAGAAAAATCAGTGAAAAAGAAAACAGACTCACTGCTTTCCATGAGGCAGGTCATGCTATTGCTACCTACTATCTTGATTCTCAAGACCCTGTTCACGAAATAAGCATCATTCCTCGCGGTATGGCAGGCGGATATACTATGAGTCTGCCTGAACATGACAAGAGTTACAATTCTAAAAATGAAATGCTCGACGAACTTGTTGTTCTTCTCGGCGGACGAATTGCCGAAGCGCTCACTCTCGGAGATATTTCAACAGGAGCTTCAAATGATATTGAAAGGGCTTCTGATATTGCCAGAAAGATGGTTACACGCTATGGTATGAGCGACTTGCTCGGACCTATCACTTTCGGCGATACAAACGACGAAGTTTTCATAGGAAAAGACTACGGTCATGTTAAGAATTATTCTGAAGAAACTGCGGCTAAAATCGACGAAGAAGTAAATGACATCATCAAAACTGCGTATAAGCGCTGCGAAGATATATTGAAACTTCATTCCGATAAACTTCATCTTGTAGCAACAGAATTGCTTTCAAGAGAAAAGTTGAACGGCGAAGAGTTTGAGTTGCTTATGACTCGCGGTTATATAGATGAAAAATCAGAAGAAAACACAACTGACGAAAATGTTTCAAGTGTTGCTTTCGATGAAAACAATATTGTCGAAAATGAAAATACTGACGGTGTTTTTGTTGAAAATACAGATGAAACTGTGCAGGAAAACGGCGAAACAACTGAAGAAATCAACGAATAAATTGACTTATAGAGGTGCTTTTTTTAAGCACCTCTTTTGTACGATTGGCAGAAATTGTTGTTTTACTTGACAAAACTACAATATCTTGTTTAAAATATAGTTTGTGAAAATTTTTACGGAGGTAATATTGTGCCAAAGAAAAAATCGTATGGTAATGACAGTATTAAAACTTTAAAGGGCGCAGACCGTGTAAGAAAAAGACCGGCTGTTATTTTCGGCTCGGACGGTCTTGAGGGCTGTGAACACTCTATTTTTGAAATAATGTCAAACTCAATCGACGAAGCTCGTGAAGGCTACGGAAATAAAATAGTTGTTACGAGATTTTTAGACGGCAGTGTCGAAGTGCAGGACTTCGGTCGCGGTATTCCTGTCGATTTTAATAAAAATGAAAACAGATATAACTGGGAATTGGTTTTTTGCGAACTTTACGCAGGCGGTAAGTACGATACTAACAGCGGAAGTAACTATGAGTTTTCTCTCGGTTTAAACGGCCTCGGACTTTGCGCTACACAGTACGCGTCTGAGTATATGGAGGCTGAAATTCATTCAAATGGTTTTAAATATACTCTTGAGTTTAAAAAGGGCGAAAATGTCGGTGGCTTGAAAAAAGAAGAGTATAGTAAAAGGGACACAGGTTCAAGAATTAAATGGAAACCCGATTTAGAAGTTTTTACAGATATAGATGTGCCTGTCGAGTATTTCACAAGCACTTTGCGCCGTCAGGCTATTGTAAATGACGGTGTTGACTTTGTTTTTAAAAATCAGGTGTCGGCAAGCAAATTTGAAACGCAGGAATTTTGTTACAATAACGGTATTATGGACTATGTAACAGAGTTCTCGGGCGAAGACGCTCTTTCAACTCCGCAATACTGGGAGTGTGAAAGAATGGGTAAAGACAGGGAAGATTTGCCTGAATATAAGTTGAAAATAAAGGCGGCAATCTGTTTTTCCGTAAAAAAACAGTTGAAAGAGTTTTACCACAATTCAAGTTTTCTCGAACACGGCGGCGCACCTGAAAAGGCTGTAAAAAGCGCATTTGTTTCTCAGATTAATACTTATTTAAAACAGAATAATAAATTAAATAAAACCGATTCGCAAATCAATTTTCAAGATGTTGAAGATTGTTTGATATGCGTTATTTCTTCTTTCTCAACCCGTACATCTTACGAAAACCAGACTAAAAAGTCTGTAACAAATAAATTTATTCAAGAGGCTATGACAGAGTTTTTCAAGCATCAGCTTGAAATATATTTTATTGAAAATAAACTTGATGCAGAAAAAATAGCAAATCAGGTTTTAATCAATATGCGTTCAAGGGTTAAGGCTGAAAATACACGAAAAACTCTTAAAAATACTTTGCAGTCAAAAGTAGATATGACAAACAGAGTGCAAAAATTTGTTGATTGCAGAAGCAAGGATGTCAGTGAAAGAGAAATTTTCATAGTAGAGGGCGACTCTGCTCTCGGCGCTTGTAAGCAGGCAAGAAACGCAGATTTTCAGGCTATAATACCTATTAGAGGTAAAATTCTTAATTGTCTTAAATCTGACTATACTAAAATTTTTAAAAATGATATTATCACTGATTTAATTAAAGTTTTGGGCTGCGGTGTTGAAGTTAAATCTAAAGTTGCAAAGGATATTGCAGGTTTTGATATGGACAATCTGCGTTGGAACAAAGTTTTAATCTGTACCGATGCCGATGTTGACGGCTTCCAAATCAGAACACTTGTTCTTACTATGATTTACCGACTTATGCCGAAACTTATTGAAGAAAACAAGGTTTTCATTGCAGAGTCTCCGCTTTATGAAGTAAATTGCAAAGACCAGGTGTATTTTGCCTATAATGAAATAGAAATGGACAAAATAAGAAAAGAACTCGGCAATGAAAAATATACTGTTCAGCGTTCAAAAGGTCTCGGTGAAAATGACGCTGAGATGATGAGTTTGACTACAATGAACCCTAAAACAAGGCGTTTGATTCAGGTTACTTCCGAAGAGGCTGAAAAAATGTCTGAAATATTCGACTTGCTTTTGGGCGACAATCTTGACGGCAGAAAAGAATACATTTCTGACTATGGCTATATGTATCTTGACGCTGCCGATATAAGTTAAGGAGGTGTTATTTTGGCAAAAAGAAAAGTTCAGAAAAAAGAAGTAAATATGACCGATTTGGAAAAAAATGTGCATATTGAAGGCGCAGGAACGATAGTTGAAGAAACTGTAACGGATACGCTTAAGAATAACTATATGCCGTACGCAATGAGCGTCATTCTTTCTCGTGCGCTTCCGGAAATAGACGGTTTTAAACCCAGTCACAGAAAACTGCTCTATACAATGTATCTTATGAATTTGATAAGCGGTGCAAGAGTAAAAAGCGCAAATATTGTCGGCAGAACAATGCAGCTTAACCCTCACGGTGATTCGTCAATATACGATACTATGGTTCGTCTTTCAAGAGGCAATGAAACACTGCTCTATCCTTATGTTGATTCAAAGGGTAACTTCGGTAAGGCGTACTCAAAAAATATGATGTATGCCGCATCCCGTTACACGGAGGCTAAACTCGAGCCTATTTGCAGAGAACTGTTCGACGATATAAATAAAAATACCGTTGATTTTGTACCTAACTATGACAACAGTATGACTGAGCCTACATTGTTGCCTGTAACATTTCCGTCTATTCTTGCAAATGTTACAACAGGTATCGCAGTAGGTATGGCGAGTTCAATTTGTTCTTTCAATTTGCAGGAATTGTGCGAAACAACAGAGGCTTTGATGAAAAATCCCGACCATGTCATTTCCGATACATTGCTTGCGCCTGATTTTGTAGGCGGAGGATATATTCTTTTTGATAAAGAAGAATTAGAAAAAATATATTCAACAGGCAGAGGTTCTGTAAAAGTTCGCGCTAAGTATAACTATGATAAAAAGTACAACTGTATCGAAGTAACGGAAATTCCGCCGACAACTACTGCAGAAGCAATCATAGATAAAGTGATTGAACTTGTAAAAAACAGCAAAGTAAAAGAAATTTCCGACATCAGAGACGAAACAGATTTAAAAGGTTTAAAAATAACCATTGATTTAAAGCGCGGTCAAGAAGCAGATAAACTGATGCAAAAACTTTACAAAATGACTCCGCTTGAAGATACTTTTTCCTGCAATTTTAATGTTTTGATAAAGGGAAAACCGAAAGTTTGCGGTGTAAAAGAACTTTTAAATGAATGGATAAGTTTTAGAATTGAGTGCATTAAAAGGCGCGTTGCTTTTACGCTTGACAAGAAGAAAAAACAACTTCACTTGTTAAAAGGTTTGTCAAAAATATTGCTCGATATTGACAAGGCAATTAAAATAATTCGTGAAACAGAAAGTGAGTCTGATGTAATACCAAACCTTATGATTGGGTTCGGTATCGACGAAATTCAGGCTGAATATGTAGCAGAAATAAAACTGAGACATTTAAACCGTGAATATATCTTGAAAAGAATAAAAGATATTGAAGATATTGAAAATGAAATCGCAGAGTTGGAGTCTGTTCTTGCAAGTCAAAATAAAATAAAGAAAATCATCATTCAAGAACTTGAAAATGTTTCTAAAAAGTATTCTGCCGAAAGAAAAAGCGAAATTCTTTACGAATACAGCGACTACAACGAAAACGAAGAAGAGCAGGTTGCAGACTATCCCGTTACTCTTTTCCTTTCTCGAGACGGATATCTTAAAAAGATTAAAACTTCAAATTTAAGAATGAGCGGAGAACAAAAGGTAAAAGAGGGCGACGAAATCATTAGAACAACAGAGTGTTCAAATGCAGATGAATTGCTGTTCTTTACTGATAAACAACAAGTGTATAAATCAAAAGTAAACGATTTTCCCGACTCTAAAGCGTCCGTTTTGGGCGAGTTTTGTCCGTCAAAACTTGAAATGGAAGAAGATGAAAGCGTTGTATATATGGCTTTGCTTACGGAGTATAAGGGATATATGATTTTCGCTTTTGAAAACGGAAAAGTTGCAAAAGTAGATATTTCCGCTTACAAAACAAAGACTAACAGAAAGAAATTGCTAAAAGCATACTCAAACAAAGCAAAACTTGTTCAGGCAGAGTATATTGAAGACGACGCTGAAATTGTGCTTGTTTCTACAAGCGGAAAAATGCTCATTCTCAATACTGCTCTTGTTACTCCGAAATCGACAAAAGATACAATCGGTGTAAATGTAATGACGCTCAAGAAAAATCAAACCGTTGTTTCTTTTCATCATTTGAAAGAGGGCGAGTTTGAAAAAGAGTGGCGTTTTCGTGCCAAAAATCTTCCTGCTTCGGGAGCTTTGCCGAGCGCAAATGATTTAACAGAACAAATTACTTTTTAAATATGTAATGCTTCGCAAAAGCGAAGCAACGGCAAAACGGGCAAACGCATTTCTGTCTTGCCGACAATAGTATTATGGTTAAAAAGATGCAAAATAATCAAAGCATTTTATGGAAAAAATAATGCTTGCATTTGCTATGTGCTTATGGTATAATTCATAGGTACTGAAATATGATTTTATCAAATGGAGGAAAAATATATGGCTTGGTATCACTATTTACTTGGTGCTCTTCTTATACTCGGTTCTGTTGTAATTATAGTAGTTGTTTTAATGCAGGAAGGCCGTTCACAAAACCTTTCAGGTGCTATCGGCGGCGGCTCAGACGGATTTGAGGGCAAAATCAGAGGCAGGTCAAACGAAGCAAGACTTGAAAAGTTGACAAAAATTCTCATAACTGTATTTTTTGTTGTTGTTTTTGCAGCATTTCTCATTTTTCTTTTTGTTTAATTTTTAAATAACCTTGCGCTTTGCAAGGTTATTTTTTTTGGAGCGTATTTTGAATTATATAATTTTTGATTTGGAATGGAACAATGCGTACAATTACGCAACTAAAAAGGGAATAAATGAAATTGTTGAAGTAGGCGCCGTGAAACTTGACGAAAATTTAAATTTTGTTGAGTCTTTCAGGCAATACATTTCTCCTGTTTTGTCAAGAAAACTGAGCAAGCATTTTGTCGATTTGTCAAATGTTACATTGGCGGAGCTTAAAGAGAGCGGAAGACCGTTTAAAGTTGTCATTACAGACTTTGCAAATTGGTGCGGAGATTGTTCTCAAAACATTTTTTTGTCGTGGTCAAACAGTGATTTGTATGTTTTGGCAGATAATTATAAAAGAAATTTTTCAACTGCCGAAGTCGGATTTATGAAAAAATATGCCGATGTTCAGAAATACTGTCAGCATTTTATAGACGGCATTTCTGAAAATAATCAAATCAGCCTGACAGATTGTGCAGACTATTTTGATATAGACTATGACGATGAAATGCATCACCACGCCTTGTTTGACTGCGAACTTGCAGCGTCGTGCTTGAAAAAAGTGTTTGATGAAAAGATTTTTAAAATGTTTGTACATAAGTGCGATTACAACTATTTTGCAAGATTGTTGTTTAAGGACTACTATATTTCAGCTCCTGTTACAAAAGATTTCAATATATATAAGACGGAGTTGAAGTGTCCCTGCTGCAGTTCAAAAATGAAAAGGGTCAAAGACTATGATTTTCTCAACAATACTTTTAAATCTATTGCCGTTTGTAATGCCTGCGGTAAAAAATTTTGGGTAAATGTCCGTGCGAAAAAGGTATATGAGGGCGTAAAAGTATCTGTAAGAATTAACAATGTGAGTAAAAAAAGAAAATAAAAAGCATTAAGTATTTTATTATTTGTATAAATATTGTTAAAAATAATTGTGTTGCTTTGAAAATTTAACAAAAATTTACTTTTAAAATTGCTTATTTTATATTATAATATACTGATTAAAACTTATTGTTTTTATAAGGAGTGAGAAAATGGCTTCAAATGATTATGATGACCTTCTTGAATCTTTTATGAATAATTCTTCAAAAGCGTATGATGAGGACAAAAAAGCTCAGCTTGAAAGAGAAGGATTTGAACATCAAGCAAAATCATCATTGAATAAATCGAAAAACCATTCTCGAAATAAAAGAGGCAGGAAGTTAGAGAAGAAGATAAACAGAAAAAATTCAAATTCCGCACCGCCTGAAAAACAGAGCGCAAAAGCGATAGTCGGCAAAGTTTTGCTCGGCTTTGTCATAGTTTGTGCTTTTGTCGGTATTGTTGTTTTGTCCGTTGCAGGAATTTATGGTTTTACTGTTGTTCACGGCGACCCTGTTTTTGATTTGAACGAGGAAAAGTATTCTCAAAATCAAACATCTTTCATTTACGGTACGGACAGCAAGGGCGAAACGGTAGAAATTACAAGACTGCACGGCGAAGAAAATCGTATCTGGGTAGATATGGAAGATATGAGCCCTTATATGAAAGAGGCGTTTATAGCACTTGAAGATAAACGCTTTGAGAAACATCACGGCGTCGATTGGTTCAGAACTGTGTCCGCTATTGTTAAGTACAAGGCTACGCAGGGCGGTTCCACTATCACTCAGCAACTTGTAAAAAACCTTACAGATGAAAATCAGGCAACTTTTGTCCGTAAGTTTAATGAAATTCTTGCAGCGTTAAATCTTGAGAAAAATTACAGCAAGAATGAAATAATAGAAGCCTATATGAACACCATCTATCTAAGCCACGGTTGTTACGGTGTAAAAACTGCCGCCGAAAAGTATTTCGGTAAAGAAATATCGGAACTCAATGCTGCCGAATGTGCGTGTCTTGCTTCTATTACACAGTATCCCGACAAATATGACCCGTTAAATCATCCTGAAGAAAATAGAGAAAGACAACTGTTTTGTCTTAAAAAAATGCTTGAAGAAGGCTTTTTAACTCAGGCAGAGTACGATGAAGCGGTTGCTTATGAAATGGTTTTCACAAACAGTGAAAATTATAAAGGCTCAACCGTAAAAGAAGAAGAAAAGAAAGATGAAGTCATCAACAGTTACTATACAGACTTTGTTATAGACGAGGTTTTGAGCGACCTCAAAAAGATGGGATATACAGAAAGAACTGCAAAAAAAATGCTCTACGGCGGCGGTTTGAGAATTTATACCGCTATTGATTTTGATATTCAAAAAGCAGTTGAAAATGTGTATGAAAACTATAAAAAAATTCCTGATAAAAAAGCGCAGAGCGCTATGGCTATAATGGGTTATGACGGCAGAGTATATGCGGTAATAGGTGGTACGGGAAAGAAAAAAGCAAACCGTGTTTTCAATCGTGCTACTCAAGCTAAGAGACAGCCCGGTTCTACCATAAAACCATTGTCCGTTTACAGTGCAGGTCTTGAAAAAACGCTCAATGACAGTTCAGTCGGCATTTATTGGTCAACTATGATTTCCGATTCACCGATTATGAAAATAGATGGTAAGTGGTGGCCGAAGAACGAAAACGGCAGTTACTCGGGAAATAAAATGACTTTGCAAAAAGGTCTTGCAAACTCTCTCAATACAATCTCTGCTCAAACTCTTAAAATGATTGGCACAGACTATTCTTACAATTTCCTAAGTGAAAGATACCATTTGTCAACTTTAGACCCGGTTGACGACAACGATTTTGCTCCTTTGGCAACGGGTGCTCTTGATAACGGTGCAACAGTTTTAGATATGACTGCGGCTTTTGCAACATTCGGTAACGGAGGCTACTACTACGAACCGTATGCGTACTATAAAATAGAAGACAGTCAGGGAAATGTTATAATTGAGAAAAAACCCGAAAATACAAAGCAAAGTGCTATATCAGAAGATACAGCTTGGGTAATGAATAAATTGCTTCAAACAGTAATGACTGACGGTACAGGTAGGTTCTATAAATTGTCGGGTGTTGAATGTTTCGGCAAAACAGGTACGACAACGGCAAGCAAAGACCGTTGGTTTGTAGGCGGTACACCTGACTATGTTGCTGCTGTATGGTACGGCTACGATAAACCTAAAGAGGTAAGATACAGCCTTTCTCCAAACCCTTGCGGTACACTTTGGAATATGGTATTTAAAGAAATATATTCTGAAAATGACAACTTGAAAAGCGAATTTGAAGTCGGCGACGGAATAGTTAAAAAAGCGTACTGTACATCAACAGGCAAACTTGCTACCGACAGTTGCCCGAAAGCGTACGGTTGGTATGACAAAGACAGTATGCCTGCGTACTGTTCCGGCGGACATTCTGCTCCGGCTTCTGAAAGCGACGATGAAGATACTGAAGATAACACTTCCGAAGAATCATCGCAGGACGATACTGCAACTTCTTCCGAAAATGAGGAGTAATCAATGGTAATTCTTGCAGTTGACTACGGCGACACCAGAACAGGCATTGCCGTTTGTGATAAAAATGAAATTCTTGCAAGTCCTGTCTGTACTTTGAAAGAAAAAGACAGACAGGCATTGGCAAATAAAATTGTTGAGGTTTACAATGAGAAAAAAGCGCAGATGATTGTTGTCGGACTTCCGAGAAATATGGATGGTACTTACGGCTATCGCTGTGATGAATGCAAAGCACTTGCTGATGAAATTAAGTCAATTCAAAATATAGATATTCAATTTGAAGACGAAAGATTGACAACTGTTATGGCGCACAATTTTCTTAACACGACGGATACGCGCGGTAAAAAGCGAAAGGCTGTTGTAGATACGGTATCTGCCGTTTTGATTTTAGAAAGTTATATCAACAAAAGAAATAACAGTCGTTAATTCGACTGTTATTTTTATGTTTCATCAACCGTATTATTTAACGGTGATGATATTGATTTTTAAAGTAAAAAACTGTGTAGTAAAAGTTTCATACCTTTTTGTTCTGACGCTTTCTTTTTCGGCTTTGGAAAAGACGAAAACTTTGTTTTTGTTTTTAGTTTTTTCTTTTCTGCACGAAATGTGTCATATACTGTGTTTGTTTGTTTTCGACAATTCACCTCAGAAAATCAATATTTCATTTTTCGGCGCGGGAATTGTTACATACAGAGAAATGAGTTTTGCAAAGGAAGTTGTTTTTCTTCTTTCAGGTGTTGTTTTTAACTATTTAATGTGTTTTGTGTTTCAAAGCAACAAAACTGTTTTTGAAGTAAATTTAATTTTGGGGTTTGTGAATTCGTTGCCTGTTTTTCCGCTTGACGGAGGCAGAGCGCTGAAGTGTATGATTGAACACTTTTTTGACTTTGAAGTCGGCAGAAATGTTTTTAGAACAATCAGCGTTTTTACACTTGTGCTTTTAATTGTGTTTTCGCTTTATGTTTTTTCAGTCAGCAAAAATATGTCTCTCATATTTATTTGTCTTTATTTGCTGTGTTATTTGTTTAATAATTCTTACTGATTACCGAGGTAATAACTATGTTAAAAAAAGAAGTAGAAAAAATTTTGCAATATGTTCAAAAACCTGCAAGATATGCAGGCGGTGAACTTAACAGTGTTGTTAAAAATAAGAAAGATATAGATATTCGATTTGCATTTTGTTTTCCTGATTTGTACGAAATAGGTATGAGCCATTTGGGTATGAAGATTTTGTATTCGCTCATAAATTCTCTTGACTATGCGTGGTGCGAAAGAGTTTTTGCACCTGACAGCGATATGGAAGATTTGATGCGAAAGAATAATATCGGTTTGTACGGACTTGAGAGCGGCGACTATATTGCAGATTTTGATATAATCGGTTTTACGCTTATGTATGAAATGGCGTATACAAATGTTTTAAATATGCTCGATATGTGCGGTATTCCGCTTCGCTCGTGCGACAGAACGGAACTTACTCCGATAGTTTGTGTCGGAGGCGCTTGTACCTGCAATACCGAACCTATTGCAGACTTTGTGGATATAGCGTTTTTGGGAGACGGAGAAGAGTCTGTACCCGAAGTTTGCGAACTTTTAAGAGAGTGCAAAAAAGAGGGCGTTTCAAAACTTGAGTTTTTGAAAAGAGCGTCTCAAATTACGGGCGTCTATGTGCCGTCTTTCTATGAGTTTTCATATAATGATGACGGAACAATTAAGGATAAAAAGGTTTTAAACAACGCTCCCGAAACGATAAAAAAATCTATTGTTAAAGATATGAACAGTTGTTTTTATCCCGACAATTTTGTTGTGCCGTATATTGACATTGTTCACGATAGAGCAGTGGAAGAAATATTCAGAGGTTGTATTCGCGGATGCAGATTTTGTCAGGCTTGTTTCCTTTACAGACCTATTCGTGAAAAAAGTGTAGAAACAATCAATGAGCAGTCAAAAAAACTGATAGAGTCAACAGGCTACGATGAACTGTCTTTGTGCTCTTTAAGTACAAGCGACCATTCTCGTGTAAATGAAATGTTGTCTTCGCTTATTGATTGGACAATAGATAAAAAAATCAATTTGTCTTTACCGTCTTTAAGAGTAGATAATTTTTCCGATGAATTAGTGGAAAAACTCAACAAAGTTCGCCGTGCAGGTTTGACATTTGCAGCTGAGGCGGGAACCCAAAGGCTGAGAGATGTTATAAATAAAAATATTACCGAAGATGAAATTTTAAACACTTGCGCAAAAGCATTTAATAACGGTTGGACAAGCGTAAAACTTTACTTTATGATGGGCTTGCCGACAGAAACAATGGAAGATATTGAAGGTATAGCGGTTTTGGCGCAAAAGGTAGTAGGGGAGTTTCATAAAGCAGAAAACAGAAAGAAAAATGCAGGCGTAACAGTTTCTGTCTCCTGTGCTTCTTTCATCCCTAAGCCGTTTACTCCGTTTCAATGGGAGCCTGAAGACAGTATGGAAAGTCTTGAAGAAAAACAAAAGCATTTGCTTGAGTTCTGTAATTCCAAAAAGGTGAAAATCAGTTTTCATCAAACTCCTACAAGTTTGCTTGAGGGTGTGCTTGCAAGAGGCGACAGAAAACTTTGCAATGTAATAGAAGACGCGTTCAGGCATGGTTGTAAATTTGACTCTTGGGACGACAAATTCAGGTTCGACTTGTGGATGCAGGCTTTTGAAAAAAATGGGGTTGACCCGAATTTCTATACAAAAAGAAAAAGAGATTTTTCAGAAATATTGCCTTGGGACCATCTTGATTACGGCGTTTCAAGAAAATTTTTGGAAAGGGAAAATGTTAAGGCTCATTTGGCTCAAACAACTCCGCATTGCAGAATTCAGTGTGCAGGCTGCGGTGCAAATAAATTAAACGGAGGTAATTGCGATGCAAGACAATGAGTTTTATACCGTCAGACTGAGGTTTTCTAAAACTGCAAGTGCAAAGTACATTTCTCATTTAGATGTAAACAGAGTGATGTCAAGAGCAATCAAGAGGGCAAATTTGCCTGTCTGGTACACACAGGGATATAACCCGAGAGTGTATATGAGTTTTTCACTGCCTTTGCCTTTAGGTGTCGAGAGTGAATGTGAGTCTGTTGATTTGAGGCTTGTCAGCGAGATTGACTTTGCCGAAATCATTGAAAAAATGAATGCTGTTCTCCCGAGAGACATCAGAATTTTAGATGTTTATAAAGTGTTCAGTGATTTGAAAGAAATATCTTATTCCGCCTATATTTTCGATATAGATTTTGAAAATGCCGAAGAAGCTGAAATGAAAATTAAAAATATTCTGGAAAGTGAAGAAATACTTGCAGAAAAAAAGGGTAAAAGTGGAAGAAAAAAAGTTACGAAAGAAGTAAATATTAAAGAGTTTATAAAAGAATACACTGTTGAAAGAAAAGACAAAACAGTTGTGATAAAAACCGTTTTGTCCGCAGGTGTTCAAAAAAATCTCAGTCCCGTACTGTTCTTTGATACAATCATCAGACTTATGAATACCGACTATGAATGGAAATCTATAAGAAGAGTGAATTTATTAAAAAGTGATATGACAGAGTATATTTAAAAAAATACTTGATTTTTGAATGACTTTGTGTTATCATATATCAGCATTTAGAACCGTTGTAACTTCTGCAACGAGAAATGCAGAGCGTTTATGCATTCGGGATGGTCCTCTTTCATTGTATTGATACGAACATCTTTAAAATTCAAGGAGGAAAAAATATGGACGCAATTAAAGCAATCGTAGGCGAGCAAATCAAAGCAGAGCCACCGGTAGTAAAAGTAGGAAGCACAGTAAGAGTACATGTAAACATTCGTGAAGGTGCAAGAGAGAGAATTCAGATTTTCGAAGGTACTGTTATCGCTAAAAACGGCAGCGGTATTTCAGAAACATTTACTGTTCGTCGTATGTCATACGGCGTTGGTATCGAAAGAGTTTTCCCAATTCATTCACCAAATGTTGTTAAAGTTGAACTTGTTCGTACAGGTAAAGTTCGCAGAAGCAAACTCTATTACCTTCGTGACCGTGTTGGTAAAGCAGCAAAAGTTAAAGAAAATTTATAATTTTCAATTCGGGGGCACATTTTATAATGTGCCTTTTGCTTTTATATTCACTAATAGTTAAGATTTGCTGAGAACGAAAGAGTGAAAATATATTGCAAGAGAACTTTAGGTAAACTGTATCGACTCACATCACCTTAAAGGAGGTTTAAAATGAGCGATTTTCAAAAACAGACAGTTCAGTGGTTTCCGGGACATATGGCAAAAACAAGGAGGCTTATTAAAGAAAGTCTCACCCTTGTTGACGGTGTTGTAGAAGTAGTTGACGCAAGAATACCGTATTCAAGCAGAAACCCTGAAATTGACGATTTGATAAAGAATAAGCCGCGAATTATGCTTTTAAATAAATGCGATTTAGCAGATGAAAACGCGACATCGCTTTGGATGGAGTATTATAAAAATAAGGGCTTTTATGTAATTCCCGTAGATTGTAAAAGCGGAAAAGGTTTAAACAAATTTCAAACCGTTGTAAAGTCGGCTTTGAAAAAAGTTATAGACAAAAACAACGAAAAAGGTATGATAGGAAAGCCGTTGAGACTTATGGTGGTAGGTATTCCGAACTGCGGTAAGTCATCTTTCATTAACAGAATGGCAGGAAAAAACAGAGCACAGGTAGCAGACAAAGCGGGCGTAACCAGACACAATCAATGGTTCTCTGTCGGCAACGGTATAGAATTGCTCGATACACCGGGTGTTTTGTGGCCTAAGTTTGACGATGAAAGCGTCGGCAACAAACTTGCTTTTACAGGCGCGGTAAAAGATGAAATCACAGACATTGAAACGCTTTCGTGCAGACTTCTTGAAACGCTGAACAAGACTGCGCCGAAAGCTGTTGAAAACAGATATAAAGTAACCGACTACGCAGACCTCGAGGGTTGGCAGATTCTTGAACTTATAGGCAAAAAAAGAGGTTTTATAATGCGCGGCGGCGAAATTGACTATGAAAGATGCGCAGTTATTTTATTTGATGAATTCAGAGGAGGAAAACTCGGGAGAATAACTCTTGAGTTGCCGTAAGTATGGATTGGTTGTTGCACGAAAAACAGGCATTTGATGACGGCTTTAAGGTTGTTTGCGGAATTGATGAGGCAGGCAGAGGACCGCTTGCAGGCGATGTTTATGCCGCCGCAGTCGTATTACCGCCCGATACTGTAATTGACGGTTTGAACGATTCTAAAAAACTGTCTAAAAAGAAAAGAGAGCAACTGTTCGATATTGTAACGGATGTTGCCGTTTCTTATTCCGTCGGAATTGCTACTGTTGAAGAAATTGACGAGATGAATATTTTGCAAGCCACATTTTTGGCAATGAGAAGGGCTGTTGAAAATTTGAGCGTTACTCCTGACTGTGCGCTTATTGACGGCAATCAAAAACCTCATTTGTCAATTGAAGAAAGAACAATAATAAAGGGCGATGCCTGTTGCGAATCTATAGCCGCCGCTTCAATTATTGCAAAAGTTTCAAGAGACAGATATATGAAAAAAATCGCAGAGGAATACCCTCAATATATGTTTGAAAAACATAAAGGATACGGTACCAAACTTCACTACGAGATGATTGAAAAACACGGTATTTCTCCCGTGCACAGAAAAACATTTTTAAAGAAGATTTTAAACAAATGAATAAAACAGGTATATTGGGCGAAATGCAGGCGGTTAAATATCTGCGTAAAAAGAAATACAAAGTCATAGAAACGAATTATCGTACAAGGTTCGGCGAAATTGACATCATTTGCGAATATAAGAATTTTATAGTTTTTGCAGAAGTAAAAACGCGCTCGGAAAATTCAATAGCGCGACCTATGGAGTTCGTTGACGGAAAAAAGCAAAAAAATATAATAAACACGGCTTCAATATATTTGGCGTCGAATGAAACAGATTTACAGCCGAGGTTCGATGTGATAGAAGTTTTTTTGGAAAAAGGCAAAATTAAATCTGTTAAACATCTTGAAAATGCGTTTGATATGTACTAAAATAAACATATCTTTAATTAGGAGGATATCCATGTTTTATACTTCAACAAGAAATAATGATATAAGAGTAACTTCAACTCAGGCAATAGCTAAGGGTATTTCAGACGAGGGCGGTCTTTTTGTTCCTTGTGAAATTCCGCAGTTTAGTATTGATAAAATAAAATCTATGCTCAGTCTTGACTATATCGGAAGAGCAAAAGTTGTTTTGAAAGAATATCTCACCGACTTTTCAGATGAGGAACTTGACTTTTGTATAAACGGTGCTTACGGTAACGGTAAGTTTTCTTCGGCTGCCATTGCTCCTACCGTGAATGTAAATGAAAATGAAAACATTCTTGAATTGTGGCACGGTCCTACCTGTGCATTTAAAGATATGGCACTTCAACTTTTGCCTTATTTAATGACTGTTTCTGCGAAAAAAACAGCAGAGGGCAAGACTATTGTAATTCTCGTTGCAACATCAGGCGATACAGGTAAAGCAGCTCTTGAAGGTTTTAAAGATGTAGAAAACACAAAAATTCTCGTTTTCTATCCCGATTGCGGTGTTTCGCCTATGCAAAAACTTCAAATGACTACTCAAGAGGGCGAAAATGTTGCGGTTTGCGCCATTAAAGGTAACTTTGACGACGCTCAATCAGCAGTAAAGTCAATTTTTACAAATGAAGAAATTAAAAAAGAGTTGGCTTCAAAAAATATGATGTTTTCGTCTGCCAATTCAATCAACTGGGGCAGACTTGTTCCTCAAATTGTTTACTATTTTTCAACATACTGCGACCTTGTAAATATGGGCAAAATTGCTCTCGGCGATGAAATAAATGTTGTTGTTCCGACAGGTAATTTCGGCAATATTCTCGCTGCGTATTATGCTGAAAAAATGGGACTTCCTATAAAAAAACTTGTTTGCGCTTCCAATTCAAACAATGTTCTTACAGATTTCCTTACAACAGGTACATACAACAAAAACCGCGATTTCTATGCAACAACTTCTCCTTCAATGGATATTTTGATTTCTTCAAACCTCGAGAGACTTTTGTACCATCTTTCAAACGAAGACGATAAACTCGTTTCGGAACTTATGAAAGAACTCTGCGAAAACGGTAAATATACAGTAAGCGATGAGTTGCAAAATACTGTTCAAAAATATTTTGCGGGCGGTTATTGTAACGAAAACGATGTAAATGATACTATCAAAAATCATTTTGAAAAATACAACTACCTTTGCGATACTCATACTGCCGTTGCAGTTAAGGTGTACGAAGACTATGTAAAAGAAACGGGCGATGACATTACAACGGTTATCGACTCAACGGCTTCTCCGTACAAGTTTTCTGCGTCTGTTTTGAAAGCCGTAAACGGCGAAGATATGCAGCTTGACGAGTTCGAAATGGTAGGTGAATTGAACAGAGTAACTTCTGTTGATATTCCTAAGCCTCTTGCATCGCTTAAAGATAAAAAAGTTCGTTTTTCAGAAGTGTGCAATAAAGAAGATATGAGCGAAATCGTATTTAAACTTCTTAAATTATAAAAAATAAGAAGGTTCTCTTTTGAGAGCCTTCTTTTATCATTGCTTTTTAGCAGTTGCAGTTATCACAGCATTCAAAAGTTTCGCACTTTGTTTCTGTTGTTGTAACAGCGCCTTTTGTACCTACTGTTATATGACCGGCGGTACAGCAGTTGTTTTTATCGTGATATTTGCAGTTTTTTGCTTCACAGCAAATTCCCTGAATTTCTTTTTCCACTTCGTATCACTCCTTTCTAATATATTTTTTTCTTTTTATTCAATTTTATTCACGGAGGTTTTTATGTCTGTTTTTGCTATTGCCGACACACATCTTTCACTGTCTGTCAATAAACCTATGGACAGTTTCGACGGCTGGAACAATTATGTGGAAAGACTCGAAAAAAATTGGAACAGTGTTGTAGAAAAAGATGATACAGTCGTTGTGGCAGGCGATATTTCTTGGGCAATGAATTTTGAAGAATTGAAAAAAGATTTTAATTTTTTAAATTCTTTAAACGGAACAAAAATTTTAATTAAAGGAAATCACGACTATTGGTGGAATACAAAAACAAAAATTGACAAATTTATATCGGAAAATAATTTTGACACTATAAAAATTTTGTTTAACAATTCATATGAAGTCGGGAATATAAGCATTTGCGGTTCTCGCGGTTGGATGATGGAAACGGAAACCGAGCACGACGAAAAAGTGCTTAACAGGGAAGTCGGCAGAATAAAATTGTCTTTAAATGACGCTAAAAATCACGAGAAAACAGTTTTTTTACACTATCCGCCCGTAACTGTTGACAATGAGTGTGAAGAAATCACAAAAGTTCTTCAGCAATTCGGTATAAAAAACTGCTACTATGGGCATCTTCACGGTATGGCTGCAAAATATGGCTATGAGGGAGAAAAAAACGGCATAAAATATAAACTTATTTCCGCAGACCGTCTGTCTTTTACTCCTTTACTTGTAAAAAAATTATGAAAATCTTGTAATTAATATTTTATTATGATATAATGCTAACTCGATGAATAAATTTGACTTAGGAGGTTGCATTTATGGCACTCAAATCATCTAATAAAGCAGAAGAAAATAATGTATATGAACTTGTTGTAACTGTTGATGCAGAAACTTTCTCTGACGCTTGCAAAAAAGCATATATGAAACAAAGAAAGTCAATTCAACTCCCCGGCTTCAGAAAAGGTAAAGCACCGCAGGCTATGGTTGAAAGACAGTTCGGCGAAGGCGTGTTCTTTGAAGATGCTCTTGAATTAGTTTACCCGGAAGCAGTTATGTCTGCTATCGAAGAGGCAAAACTCAAAACAGTAGGTCAGCCTTTTGAACTTGAAGTTCCGGTTATGAGCAAAAGCGAAGGCGTAGAAATGAAAATGAAAGTCTATGTTTACCCTGAAGTTGAACTTGCTTCTTACAAAGGTCTTGAAGCAACTAAAAAGTCAGGCGAAGCAACAGACGAAGATGTTGAAAACGAACTCAAAAATATGCAGGACAGAAATTCAAGACTTGTAAGTGTTGAAGACCGTGCTTCTCAAATGGGCGATACTTGTTCAATCGACTTTGAAGGTTTTGTTGACGGCGTTGCTTTTGACGGCGGTAAAGGCGAAAACTATCCTCTCGAACTCGGTAGCGGTTCTTTCATTCCGGGCTTTGAAGAGCAGGTTGCAGGTAAAAATATCGGCGAAGAGTTCGATGTAAATGTTACTTTCCCTGAACAGTATGCAGAAGAATTGGCAGGAAAAGACGCTGTATTCAAAGTAACAATTCACGAAATTAAAGCAAAAGAACTTCCTGAACTTGACGATGAGTTCGCAAAGGATGCAGACTTCGATACACTCGACGAACTTAAAGAAGACATTAAAAAGAATATTTCGGAAAGAAAGTCAGAAGAAGCAAAGAGAGACTACGAAGACCAACTTCTTGAACAACTCGTTGATTCAATGACAGCAGACATTCCTGAAGTTATGTTCACAGAAAAAACAGACGAGCTTGTAAGAGACTATGCAAACCGTCTTCAAATGCAGGGTATCGACCTCAAAACATATCTTTCATACCTTGGTCAAGATATGGACTCTTTCAGAGCAAACTTCAAAGTTGCTGCTGAAAAACAAGTTAAAACAGCTCTTGCACTTGAAAAAGTTGCAGAACTTGAAAATATCAAAGCAACAGAAGAAGATATTGAAGAAGAAATCAAAAAACTTGCTGAAATGTATCAAATGGAAGCAGACCAAATCAAAGCTGCTGTTCCGAGCGAACAACTCGCTGCTGATATTGAACTCAGAAAAGCTATTGATTTTGTAGTAGAAAATTCTGTTGAAAAAGCAGAGTAATATATTTATTTAGGGAATATCCCTCATTTTCAGAAAGAAGTGATTTATATGGCATCAATGCCTTATGTTATCGAACAGTCAAGTTCAGGTGAACGCAGTGTTGACATTTTTTCAAGATTATTGTCCGACAGAATCATCGTTTTATCCGACGAGGTAAATGACACTACTGCAAGTTTGGTGGTGGCTCAGCTGTTGTTTCTTGAAGGTCAAGACAGTGAAAAAGATATAAATCTTTATATTAACAGTCCGGGCGGTTCTGTAAGCGCAGGACTTGCAATTTATGACACCATGCAATATATTAAGTGCGATGTTTCCACAATTTGTATGGGTATGGCTGCAAGTATGGGTGCATTTCTTCTTTCAAGCGGTGCAAAAGGCAAAAGAATTGCGCTTCCGAACAGTGAAGTAATGATTCATCAGCCACTCGGCGGCGCTCAGGGTCAGGCTACTGAAATTGAAATTGCCGCTAACCACATTTTGCGTACAAAACAAAAATTAAATTCAATCCTTGCTGCAAACACAGGTAAATCAATCGAAGAAATTGCTAAAGATACTGAAAGAGATAACTGGCTTTCGTCACAAGAAGCACTTGAATACGGACTTGTTGACAAGGTTTATGAAAAAAGATAATTGAGGTGCTGATTAATGTCAAAAGATGAGAACAGAAGCAGTTATGCAAGATGTTCTTTTTGCGGTAAGAATGAAGCAATGGTAAGAAAACTTTTAGAAGGTCCGAACAATGTGTTCATTTGCGACGAGTGTGTGAAACTTTGCAATGATATTATCGATGCAAATATCGGCATGAGCGAAAGTGAACAGGTTGTAGAAGACGACTTTGTTTTACCAAAACCTTCTGAAATTAAGAAACAACTTGATGAATATGTTATCGGTCAGGATGAAGCTAAAGTTTCGCTCAGTGTTGCTGTATATAATCATTATAAAAGAATTTTTTCAAACAGCGGCGAAGATGATGTTGAACTTCAAAAAAGCAATATTTTGCTTTTGGGTTCAACAGGTGTCGGCAAAACAATGCTTGCACAGACTTTAGCAAAAATTCTCGATGTTCCGTTCGCTATCGCAGATGCAACAACATTGACAGAAGCAGGATATGTCGGTGAAGATGTTGAAAACATACTTTTAAGACTTATTCAGGCTGCTGACTATGATATTGCAAAAGCAGAGCGCGGTATTATATATGTCGATGAAATAGATAAAATTTCGAGAAAAAGTGAAAACCGTTCAATTACCAGAGATGTAAGCGGTGAGGGTGTTCAGCAGGCTTTGCTGAAAATTCTTGAAGGCACTGTTTCAAATGTTCCGCCTACAGGAGGCAGAAAACATCCTCAACAAGAATTTATCCAAATTGACACTTCAAATATTTTGTTCATTTGCGGCGGTGCTTTTGACGGAATAGATAAAATCATTGAGAAAAGAATGGGAACTAAAACGCTTGGTTTCGGTTCAAATATTTCTGATAAAGAAGAATTTGACGAAAATACCATTCTTCACAATGTTATTCAGCACGATTTGGTTAAATACGGTCTTATACCTGAATTGATAGGAAGAATACCGGTAATTACCGTACTTGACAAACTTGACAGAAACGCATTGATTAAAATAATGACAGAACCTAAGAATTCTATTGTCAAGCAGTACGAAAAATTGTTCAAGTTAGATGATGTTGAACTTGTTTTTGAACAAGAAGCACTTGAACAAATTGCAGACATTACTTTGGAAAGAAAGACCGGTGCAAGAGGACTGAGAAGTGTATTTGAAAAAATATTGACACCGCTTATGTTTACTGTACCGTCAGATTTTTTGATTGAAAAAATCGTAGTGACAAAAAATTCTGTATTGGAAAACGAAGAGCCTAAAATAATTAAAAATTTAGACCGTATTCCGAAAGATATTAAAGTTTCTGATTTAACAGGTTAATTTGTAGGCACTGAAAGTGTTTGTTGTTTTGCATTGCATACACTTTCAGTTGCCTTTTTTTATTTTTTGTTATATAATAAGTCATATATTTTTTAAGGAGATTTTTATGCAGGAAGATATTTTAAATGTAGATTTTTGTACAGAACTTCCGCTTGTGGCTTTGCGCGGACTTTCTGTATTTCCTGAGATGATTCTTCATTTTGATGTAGGAAGACCGAAAAGTATCAGCGCTTTAAAAGCTGCGGTCAAAGAAAGTAAAAAAGTATTTTTGGTCTCTCAAAAAGATGTTATGATTGAGGAGCCGACGGAAGAAGATTTGTATAAAGTCGGCGTAATTTGTGATATTAAGCAAGTTGTAAACATTCCGAATTCTTCAAACGCAAGAGTTGCAGTTGAAGGTTTAGTCAGAGCCCGCCTTATAAATATTGTTCAAAATGAGCCGTACTTTAAAGCAAATGCGGAAATTCTTAATGATATTTTACCCGATGAAAGTGAATTGAAGTATGAAAATGCTTACGAAAAACTTGTAAAACGCGAGTTTGAAAAGTATATTTCATTAGTTCCGAGATATTCGGAAAGTTCTCTCAAGGGCTTACTTTCAATTACTCAGAGCGGAGAACTTGCAGATTTTATAGCTTCAAATTCATATTTTGAGAATGAAGACAAGCAAGCAATTTTAGAGTGTTTGAATCCCATAAAACGACTTGTAAAAGTTTATGAAATTCTCGTTCGTGATAATGAAAATTTGCAGACAGAGGCGGAAATTCAAGAAAAAGTCCGCGCAGAAATCGACTCAAATCAAAGAGAATACTTTTTGCGTGAAGAAATGAAAATCATTGCAGATGAACTCGGTGAAAGCGAAGACCCCGTTGCAGAGTCGGATATATACAGAAAAAAGATTGAAAAATTAAATTGCAATCAGGAAATTAAAGATAAACTTTATTCTGAATGCAATAAATTGATGAAAATGCCTTTGTCTTCACAGGAAGCAACAGTGTCAAGAAATTACCTTGACAAGTGTCTCGAAATTCCTTTCAACAATTTCACTAAAGACAGCATAAATTTGGACAAGGCAAGGAAAGTTTTGGACAAAGAACACTATTCTCTTGAAAAAATTAAAGACAGAATAGTAGAACATTTGGCAGTAATGAAACGCAACCCTGATTTTAATGGACAAATAATCTGCCTTTACGGACCTCCGGGTGTAGGCAAGACTTCTATTGTAAAATCGCTTGCCAAGGCAATGAACAGAAACTATGTAAGAATTGCTCTGGGCGGTGTTCATGATGAAAGTGAAATCAGGGGACACAGAAGAACTTATATAGGCTCAATGCCGGGACGAATTATAGACGCTTTGATTAAAAGTAAATCTATGAATCCTGTCATATTGCTTGACGAAATTGACAAAGTAGGAAGCGACTACAAAGGCGACCCATCTTCTGCTTTGCTTGAGGCTTTAGACCCCGAACAAAACTTTTCTTTTGAAGACCACTATATAGATTTTCCTGTTGACTTGAGCAATGTTTTGTTTATGACCACGGCAAATGACTTGTCAACAATTCCCGAGCCGTTGTACGACCGTATGGAAGTTATTGAACTAAATTCCTATTCTGTTACAGAGAAGTTTAATATTGCTAAAAAGCATTTAATAAAAAAACAAATGCTTAAGCATAATATCACTTCAAAAGAGTTGAAAGTAACAGACAAAGCGATTTATTCTGTAATTGAAAACTATACTTCAGAAGCAGGCGTCAGGGAGTTAGAGAGAAAAATTTCAGAAATTTGCAGAAAAGCCATAATGAAACTTGAAAATTCCGACGAAGTTGTGAGAGTGAGCGAAAAAAATATTTCCGAATTTTTAGGTATTAAAAAATATTTCCGCGACAAAGTAAACCGTGAAAATCAAGTTGGTGTTGTAAACGGACTTGCGTGGACAAAAGTCGGAGGTACATTGCTGCCTATTGAAGTGTCTGCGCTTAACGGCACAGGCAAGATAGAAATCACGGGTAATTTGGGCGATGTGATGACGGAAAGCGCAAAAACAGCCGTAAGCTATGTAAGAAGCAAGTCGGACGAGTGGGGAATTTCGTCAGATTTTTATAAAAATAAAGATATACATATCCATGCACCCGAAGCTGCAATACCAAAGGACGGTCCGTCGGCAGGACTTGCCATTACAACTGCGATTGTGTCGGAACTTACAAGCATACCTATTAAGCAAAGCGTTGCAATGACAGGAGAAATATCGCTTAAAGGCAAAGCACTTGCTATCGGCGGTTTGAAAGAAAAATCGATGGCAGCGTATAAATCCGGTTGCAAAACAGTCATTATTCCTTACGACAATGAAAAAGATTTGTTCGATGTCAATGAAGAAGTTAAAAACAATGTTGAATTTATAACTGTTAAAAATTTTGACGAAGTATTGGAAATTGCACTTGAAAAAAATATCAAAAATTGTAAAATAAAACATATAATCAAATCAAATTGCAGTGTCAATTCTTCAACGATTACACAGTAGGTGAAATATGAACTATAATAAAGCATTTTTTGAAAAAGCGTTTGGCATTTCTTCTCAGCTGCCGATTTCCGACAGCAATGAAATTGTTTTTGCAGGCAAGTCAAATGTCGGTAAATCGTCTTTGCTGAACAAAATATTTTCAAGAAAATCACTTGCAAGAGTGAGTTCTGTTCCGGGTAAAACCATTACAATCAATTTCTATGATGTGGACGGTGTAAAGTTTGTTGACTTGCCGGGATACGGCTATGCAAAAATATCAAAACAGGAAAAACTTCGTTTTTCAGAACTTATGGAAGGCTTTTTCCATTCTGACAGAAATATTAAACTTGTTGTTATTCTTGTCGATATGCGCCATTCTCCGTCAAAAGACGATTTGAATATGATAGATTTTGTAAAGCAAATGAACTTGCCGTTCGTCATTGCTTTGACAAAAAGCGACAAACTCAATAAAACAGAGTACAATAATCGTATGAGTCTTGTTAAAGATGAACTCGGCGTGGAAGATAATATATCAGTCATTCCGTTTTCCTCAAAAACAGGACAAGGCGTTGAAGAAGTGAAAAAATGTATTGAAGACTCAATTTCTTAAAGGAGGAAATATATGCAAAAGAAACCTTTTATAAACTATGAGGATTTGAAGAAAATTGCCGAAAAATATCCTACTCCTTTCTATCTTTATGATGAAAAAGGAATACGACAAAATGTAGAAAATTTGTGCAAGGCGTTTTCTTGGAATAAAGGATTTAAAGAGTATTTTGCCGTAAAAGCAACTCCTAATCCGTTTATAATAAATATTTTAAAAGAATACGGCTGCGGCTGCGACTGTTCTTCTAAAACAGAACTTATGCTTTCAAAGGCAATAGGTGTTGTAGGAGAAAATGTAATGTTTTCTTCAAACGATACACCTGAAGATGAGTTTAAGTTTGCGGCAGATATGGGGGCAATCATCAATCTTGACGATATAACTCATATCGATTCTGTTGAAAGAGCAGTGGGAAAACTTCCTAAAAAAATGAGTTGCCGTTATAATCCGGGCGGTCTGTTTAAAATCAGTACAGATATTATGGACAATCCGGGCGACGCTAAATACGGTATGACAACCGAGCAGATTTTTGAAGCGTATAAAATAATGAAACAAAAAGGTGTTGAAGAGTTCGGTATTCACGCTTTTCTTGCAAGCAATACCGTAACAAACGAATACTATCCTTTGCTCGCAAAAGTTTTGTTTGAGCTTGTTGTGAGAATAAAGAATGAGTTGGGTATCAGTATCTCATTCATCAATTTGTCGGGCGGTATCGGTATACCGTATAAACCTGACCAAGAGCCGAATGATATTTTAAAAATCGGCGAAAGCGTTAAAAATGTTTTCAATGAAATTCTTGTACCTGCAGGTTTGGGCGATATTTCGATATATACCGAACTCGGCAGATTTATGCTCGGTCCTTACGGAGCGCTTGTTACAAAAGCAATTAATGAAAAACATACGCATAAAGAGTATGTAGGTGTAGATGCCTGCGCAGTAAACCTTATGCGACCTGCTATGTACGGCGCATACCATCATATTACGGTAATGGGCAAAGAAAACGAGCCTTGCAACTGTACCTACGATATTACGGGTTCGTTGTGCGAAAATAACGATAAGTTTGCAATAGACAGACAACTTCCGAAAATCGAAAAGGGCGACTTGTTGTTCATTCACGATGCAGGCGCTCACGGTTTTGCTATGGGATACAACTACAACGGTAAATTGAAGTCGGCTGAAATTTTGTACAAACAAGACGGTACAACGCAACTAATCAGAAGAGCAGAAGAACCCAAGGACTATTTTGCTACTTTTGATTGCTTTGATATATATAAAGATTTAGTGGACTGAAATTAATTTTTTGCTTTACTTTCATAGTTTAGTGTGGTAAAATAACATTATGTTACGGAGGTAATTTGAATGAGCAGAAAAATTAACGACCCTAATCTTGACTTTTTGTTTAAAGCGGTTTTAAGTCTTGAAAATATTGATGAATGTTATGATTTCTTTGAAGACCTTTGTACTGTTCAGGAGTTGAAAGCGCTTTCTCAAAGAATTGTCGTTGCCAAAATGCTTAGCGAAAAGTGTGTTTATACAGATATTGTAAACGAAACGGGAGCAAGCACGGCGACAATCAGCAGAGTAAACAGGTCTTTGCAGTACGGTTGCGACGGCTACGACAAGATTTTTGAAAGAATCAGAGAGTCTGAAGATGAGCAATTATAATGTACTTTCAAAAGAGTATGACAATTTAACTGACAATGTTGAATATGAGGCCAGAAGTAATTATATTTCTGGCTTTTTTCATAATTATTGTGATAATTGTGAAAATGTTCTTGATTTAGCTTGCGGAAGCGGTACGATGACTGTTTTGCTTGCTAAAAAGGGCTACAATATGACAGGTGTTGATTTGAGCGAAGATATGCTCGCAGAAGCATACAATAAAGCCGTAGATAATGGTCTAAGCATTCAATTCATTCAGCAGGATATGAGGAATTTGAATTTACCGAATAAATCAGACGCAGTAATTTGTTGTCTTGATTCGATAAACCATCTGTTGTCAGTAGAAGATGTAGAAAAAGTTTTCAAAAATGTCAATTCTTGTTTGGACAAAAACGGCTTGTTTGTTTTTGATGTAAATACTGTATATAAGCATCAAGAAATTCTTGCAGACAATTCTTTTGTTTTTGAAACTGACAGTTCATTTTTGGTTTGGCAAAATGAGTTGTGTGAAGACGGAAAAACCGTAAATCTTTATATAGATTTGTTCTATTCTGACGATGGTGTCAGATATTATCGTGAAAGTGAAGATTTTTCTGAAAAAGCATACACGACAGAAGAAATTACCGTGGCTTTGGAAAAATCAAATTTTGATGTTATCGGAATTTACGACGATTTGTCGTTAGATAAACCAAAAGAAAACAGTGACAGATTGTATTTTGTGTGTAAAAAAAGAGGTTAAATATGGGCAAAACAGTTAGATATATTACAAAAGACGGCAGTGCTTTTGTAGTTGCGACAGATTCTACAAACATTGTCAGAAAAATGGAGCAAATTCACAAAACATCAGCCGTTGTTTCAGCAGCGCTCGGAAGACTTATTACAGCGTCTTCTCTTATGGGTGTCATGCTTAAAGGCAAAGATGACAGCATTACATTGAGATTGAACGGAAACGGCCCGACAGGCGCGCTGATTGCAGTTTCTGACAGCGACGGAAATCCGAGAGGCTATGTTCAAAATGCCGTTGTTGAATTACCGCTCAACGATAAAGGCAAACTCGATGTTGCAGGCGCAGTAGGTACGGAAGGTTCTTTGTATGTTGTAAAAGATATAGGATTGAAAGAGCCGTATAGCGGTATGACTCCTATTGTTTCGGGTGAAATAGCGCAGGATATTACAAACTACTTTGTTGTTTCGGAGCAAACACCTACTGTTTGTGCGCTCGGAGTTTTGGTCAATCCGGATTTGACTATTAACTGTGCAGGCGGTTTTCTTATTCAACTTTTGCCGGGAGCAGATGAAAATATTATTGACCTTATTGAAAAGGCAATTCAAAATATCAAACCTGTCACAGAGATGCTTGCGTCGGGTATGACTGCCGATGATATAGCAAAAACTGCAATGAACGGAATAGAAATAGATAAGTTAGATGAAACAGATACCGATTATATCTGTAACTGTTCAAAAAGCAGAGTGGAAAAAGCACTCATTTCAACAGGAACAGAAGAATTGAAATCTATGCTTGATGATTGCCCTATAAAAGTAGAGTGTCATTTTTGCGACAAAATATATGAATTCGGAAAAGACGATATTAGTAAATTGATAGATAAGTCTAATGTTGAATAGTTGTCGGAGAGTTTTAAATGGTCGCAAATAAAGAAAATAAAACTATTGACTTGGTAAAGGCAATAATGGCGTTGCTGATTTTAGCGCTTCATACTCCTTTGTTGGCAGAGAACAATTATTTACTAATACCTTTGTATCGTTTGGCTGTTCCGTTTTTCTTTACTGTCGGAAGTTATTTTTTGTTTTCAAAATTGAACAGATGTCGTACAAAAGAACAATTTAAAACTGTTTTTAATTATATTGGCAGAAATTTAGCTTTGTATTTTTCTTGGTTTTTAATATCGCTCCCATTTGTTTATAAAACAAGATATTTAAAAATTTTCAGTGAAGAAACAGAGGGTGTATTCGTAGAATTTATAAAAAAGTTCTTTTTAGGCTCAACATGGCTCGGCTCGTGGTATATAATGGCAACTGTTATTGGTACGCTTATCATATTTTTGTTGTCAAAATTTTTGAAAAATAATTTAATTTTCATACTTGGATTCGCGTCTTTTTTGTTCTGTTGTATCACTTGTTCTTATTACAACGCTTTTAATGAATACGGAATTGTTCACAGTATGTATGAATCGTTCAATGTGTTTTCGGGCGGATATCCTTCTATGTCATTTCTTTCAGGTCTTGTTTTTATAGCGCTCGGAAAAATTTTGGCAGATAATTCAAAGTGCAAAGATTTTCATAAGTTTAGAGACACATCACTTTTTCTTGTTTCGTTGGCGCTCCTTTTTGCAGAAACATATTATACAAGAAAAATGGGCTGGCAAAGGGCGGACGATTCTTTAATTATGCTGGTTCCGACAATTTATTTTTTAGTTAAACTTGTATTGCAGACAAATATAAATATCGGTATTTCAAGATTTTTAAGAGCTTTCAGCGTTATAGTTTATTGTTCACAGGGTATCTTTTTTGAAATTTTTAACTATGCCTTTGAATTAGTAGGATGGAAAAAAACTTTGAAAGTAGATGTATGTGAATTTTTATTAATTGTAGTATTTTGTATCATTTTAACTTCAATAATTGTTAGCCTTGAAAAGAAGAAAAATATGAAATTTTTAAGGTATATTCATTAATTAAAAACTATATTTATTTTAATGTACACAAAATTGTTGTTTTAAATATACGATTTATTATTGAAATGTTTTAAATGTTTACAGTTTGTTCATATTTTTTGTAACTTAATTATAATATTTTTATTGAAATTTTATTATTTTAATGATATACTATAAAATGTAATTGCAAAGGAGGGTACTGCATGAGCAAAGAAACAAAACTTGCAAAAAAAGAGGCGAAAGCGGCAAAAAAAGCGGCTAAGGCTGAAAAACAGCATGCAGCGGCGTATGCTTCGCTGGTAAAAAAAATAGAAAAGAAAAATGTTAAACTTGAAAAAAAAGCAGCAAAGAAGGGTGAACCTTTTGTACCGATTCCGATTCCTGCCGAAGATGAGCCTATTAAATCAGGCAACAAAGCAGGCAAGGTAGTTCTCACAATTCTTCTTGTTCTTCTTCTTTGGTTTATCATATACTTCATCGTAATGTGGATGAAATATGACGCACCTGTTCTTGTTCCGCCGACATCAGATATTTCGGTTGAAGAAGAAAAGACAACTGCTGAAGTTACAAGATATGAAAACAAACACAATATCACAACTACACCTACATATTCAGTAGCTGAGTGCAAACTTGTTCTTAAGCAGACAATCAAAGACCAATGGATGGATTTAGGTTATACAGAAGACCCGAGTAACGGTACAATCGCTTATAAAGGCAAAGTCGTAAAAATCAATGGCGCTGACTGCTATGTTTTCTCATGCAGTGGTAAAACTTTTGCAGTAGCAAGAAACATTTCGGCTATATATTACCAAAACGATTCAAAATGGAGTCCGTTAACATTTAATAATACCGATATCATTTTTGGTGAATAATTAAAAGAGCGAAGCCGAATGCTTCGCTCTTTTTTGTTAATAATATAAAATATTGAGGTGGTGGAAATGAATACTTTACTTATTATATGGGTAGTTTTATTTGCCGTATTTGTAGTATTTGAGGCTGTTACCGTTCAGTTGGTAAGCATTTGGTTTGCAATCGGTTGTATAGGCGGAATTGTTGCAAATCTGTGCGGCGCTTCAGCTGTTTTGCAAATTGCAGTTGTAGTTATTTTGTCGATAATTTGTTTGATTATAACAAAACCTTTGGCTAAAAAACTTACAAAAAATAAAACCGACTCAAAAACAAATGCCGATTTACTCATTGGAAAAGAAGCAATACTTCTTGAAGATGTTGACAATGTTCGAGAAACAGGATATATAAAAGTAAACGGTGTCGAATGGAATGTTAAAAGTTTTGACAATAAGTTAATTTCTAAAGGAACAAAAGTAGAAGTGAAAAATATTGTCGGCTCAAAACTTATCGTAGATATTGTAAAGGAGTAATTTATGGAAATCGGAATTGCAGTTTTAGTTGTAGTAGCAATTTTACTTATAATTTGTGTAATAAATATACGAGTTGTTCCGCAATCAAGCGCATATGTAATTGAAAAACTCGGCACATATAAATGTACATGGAAAACAGGTTTGCATGTTAAAATTCCGTTTGTGGAAAAGGTAGCAAAAATCATTTCCTTGAAAGAACAGGTTGTAGATTTTCCGCCGCAGCCCGTTATTACAAAAGACAATGTTACAATGCAAATAGACACCGTTGTTTTTTATCAGATTACGGACCCTAAATTATATACTTACGGTGTTGAAAACCCTATTTCTGCAATTGAAAATTTGACTGCAACCACTTTGCGTAATATCATAGGCGAACTTGAACTTGACAATACCCTTACTTCAAGAGACACTATCAATTCAAAAATTCGAGTAATTCTCGACGAAGCAACAGACCCTTGGGGTATCAAGGTGAATAGGGTAGAACTCAAAAATATCATTCCGCCGAAAGAAATTCAGGACGCAATGGAAAAACAAATGAAAGCCGAGCGTCAGCGCCGAGAAGCAATTTTGACTGCCGAGGGCGAAAAGCAAAGCAGAATTCTTATTGCGCAGGGTCATAAAGAGTCAAAAATTCTTCAGGCAGAGGCGGATAAACAAGCTTCTATTCTTGCCGCTGAGGCTGAAAAAGAAGTTAAAATAAGAGAAGCAGAGGGTGAAGCAGAAGCAATATTGCAGGTTTCAAAAGCAAATGCGGACGCTATTAAAATGATAAATGAAGCAGCACCTTCCGATAAGGTAATCACTCTCAAAAGCCTTGAGGCATTTGCAAAAGCCGCAGACGGTCAGGCTACAAAAATCATTATTCCGTCTGAAATTCAAGGTATTGCAGGTCTTACTAAATCTATCGCTGAAATCGGTTTTGAACAACAAGGTTCAAACAGTGTTAAGTAATGTGTAAATTATAAAAAATAACAAAAGTAAAAATATCCCCTTGTTCGTTAATGAACAAGGGGATTTTGTAATATACATTACTTGTTTAGAACTAAAGTATAGTTAGTATAAATTAAATATCAACAACCATTCAGTTTTTCAAACTGTGAAGAGGTGCAGGAATTTTACCGCCTCTGTTGATGAATTTTGCAGGAACTTTTGTGTTGACAGCCATAACAGGTGCACTTCCCAAAAGTCCGCCGAATTCAAGTTCGTCGCCGATATTTTTGCCTATTGCAGGAATAACACGAACAGCAGTAGTTTTGCCGTTTACCATACCGATTGCGGCTTCGTCGGCAATGATACCTGAAATAACTTCTGCAGGAGTATCTCCGGGAATTGCTATCATATCAAGTCCGACTGAGCAAACTGCAGTCATTGCCTCGAGTTTTTCAAGACACAAAGCGCCTGAACGGGCAGCGTCAATCATACCTGCGTCTTCGGAAACAGGTATAAATGCGCCTGAAAGACCGCCCACACTCGAAGATGCCATTACACCGCCTTTTTTTACGGCGTCGTTGAGCATGGCAAGGCATGCTGTTGTGCCTGCGCCTCCGCATTGTTCAACGCCGATTTCTTCAAGAATGTGCGCTACACTGTCGCCGACAGCAGGTGTAGGAGCAAGCGAAAGGTCAACGATACCGAAAGGTACACCGAGTCTTTTTGACGCTTCAGAGCCGACAAGCTGACCCATTCTTGTAATTTTAAATGCAGTTTTTTTGATGAGTTCTGCAATTTCGTTGATACTGTATTCGGGGTGTTTTGAAAGCGCGCTTCTTACAACTCCCGGACCCGATACGCCTACATTGATTACGCAGTCGGGTTCGCCTACACCGTGAAATGCGCCTGCCATAAACGGATTGTCTTCCGGAGCATTACAAAATACAACGAGTTTTCCTGCGCCGATGCAGTTTTGGTCTTTTGTAAGTTCTGCTGTTTTTTTAATTATTTTGCCCATTGTGGCAACAGCGTCCATATTTATTCCGGCTTTTGTTGAGCCTATGTTTATTGAAGAACACATATGTTCTGTTACTGCGAGCGCTTCTGGAATACTCTCAATCAATTCTTTGTCGCCTGCTGCAAAGCCTTTTTGAACAAGCGCAGAGTATCCGCCTATGAAGTTTACGCCTATTGTTTGCGACGCTTTTTCAAGTGTTCTTGCATATTTTACAGGGTCTCCGCCGCTGATGCCTACCATCATTGCAATAGGAGTAACGCTCACTCTTTTATTAATAATCGGAATACCGTATTCCTTTTCGATTTGTTCGCCTGTTGAAACAAGATTTTCTGCTTTTTTGCAGATTTTGTCGTAAATTTTTTGACAGCTTTTGTCAATGTCGCTGTCGCCGCAGTCCAACAGAGAAATACCCATAGTTGTCGTACGAATATCAAGACATTCGTCTTGAATCATTGTGATGGTTTCAAGTATATCGTTATTGTTTATCAACTGAATTTCCTCCAATTATATTCTGTGCATTGAATTGAATATATCTTCGTGCATAACATGAATTGATAAGCCGAGTTTTTCGCCGAGTTTAGCTGCTTTATCTGAAAATTCATTGAAAGATGCATTTAACTTTGAAATATCAACCATCATAATCATACAGAACATTTCCTGCAATACAGATTGGGAAACCTCAATAACATTTGCATTGAATTCTGCGCATACGCCTGATACTTCGGAAAGAATACCAACTGTGTCTTTTCCTACAACGGTAATAACTGCTTTCATAACTCTACCTCCTAAAATTCAATGCATATTATATCAAAATAAATGTTTATTTTCAACAAACATTTAAAATTAATATAAAAAAGCATTTAAAATTGTTTAATAATATGATATTATGGTAATAAATTGAATATTCGAATATGTTTTAATTGAGGTAATTAAATGAAATATCAAAATATTATTGATATGCACACTCATTCTGACAATTCTTTTGACGGCAACCATTCGGCAATTCTGCTTTGTGAGAGCGCATTCAATAAAAAAGCAAAAGCGATAGCAATTACAGACCATTGTGAAATTGACTCGAAAACAATGGACTTCAGAGCTTTGACAATCAATTCTTTTGTAAATACTAAAATGGCTCAAGATTCTTTTTGCGGCAATTTTATTGTAATGCAAGGTATAGAACTCGGTCAGGCTTTGTACAACAAACCGTTGGCAGAACAAATTTTAAACGATTTTGAGTATGATTTTGTTTTGGGCTCAATTCACAATTTAAAAGATATGGAAGACTTCTTTTTCCTTGACTATAAGCAGTACGATGTTGACGATTTGCTGACAAAATATTTCGAAACAGAACTTGAACTTGCAAGGTGGAATAAGTTTGACAGTCTTGCTCATTTAACATATCCTTTCAGATACATATATGACAGAGAAAACTATAAACCCGATTTAAACAAGTTTTCTGATTTGATAGATGAAATTCTCTTGACTTTGGTAAAAAATCAAAAGGCTTTGGAAATAAATACTTCAGGCTTGTTTATGAAAATGGGTGAAACACTGCCGTGTGAAAGTATTGTTAAAAGATTTAAGGAACTCGGCGGAGAGTATATTACAATAGGTTCAGACGCGCACTATGCAGAAAAAATTTGCAACGGAGTTGAAGAGGGTCTTGAACTCGCGCAAAAGTGCGGTTTTGAATATATAACAATTTATCAAAAAAGAGAACCGGTATTAATACCGATAGAATAAGGTGGTGGAAAGCAGAATTCGGTGAAAATGATTGAGTTAAAATGTATTTTAATATCTTAAAATTTAGATTTAAGTGATTAATAAGGGGGATATCACTAATATGGATTATGGTAAATTACTCAATAAAAATCTTTTAAATGTAGAACCGTCAGGAATAAGAAAATTTTTCAGCATTGCGCAGGAAATGGACGATGTCATATCTTTGGGTGTAGGGGAACCCGACTTTTTGACTCCGTACCATGTACGCGAAACAGCAATTAAGTCGCTTGAAAAAGGCGATACAAAGTACACTGCAAACGCAGGTCTTGCAAGTCTCAGAAAAGAAATAGCAAATTTCTATGAAAGAAAGTATTCTGTGAAATATGAATCGGAAACAGAAGCGCTCGTTACGGTAGGCGGTTCTGAGGGCATAGATTTGTGTATCAGGTCTTTTGTAAGCGCAGGCGACGAAGTTATAGTTCCCGAACCGTCATTTGTTTGTTATAAACCGATAGTTGAGGTTTGCGGAGGCACTGCAGTTCCGATTGAATTAAAAGTTGAAAATAAATTCAGACTTACTGCAGAGGAACTTGAAAATGCAATTACGGATAAAACAAAATTGCTGGTTTTGCCGTTTCCCAACAATCCGACAGGCGCAGTAATGCGAAAAGAAGATTTGGAAGCTATCGCAGAAGTGATAAGAAAGCACGACTTGTTTGTTTTGTCTGACGAAATATACAGTGAACTTACATACGGAAATGTACCGCATATTTCGATAGCGTCTCTTGACGGCATGAAAGAGCGCACTGTTGTAATAAACGGCTTTTCAAAAACTTATTCTATGACGGGTTGGCGACTTGGCTATGCGCTCGGACCGGCGCCTGTTATTAAACAGATGACTAAGTTGCACCAGTACGCTATAATGAGCGCTCCTACTACATCGCAATATGCAGCCATTGACGCGCTTAAAAACTGTGATGAAGATGTTGCCGCTATGGTTGCAGAATATGATGAAAGAAGAAAATTTATTGTATCTGCTTTCAGAAATATAGGTCTTGACTGTTTTGAACCTGAAGGAGCATTTTACTGTTTTCCTTGTATTAAATCAACAGGTATGACATCAACCGAATTTTGTGAAACACTCATAAATAAAAAACATGTTGCCGTTGTTCCCGGCTCTGCTTTCGGAAAAAGCGGGGAGGGTTTCATCAGGGTTTCGTATTGCTATTCTATTGAAGAAATCAAAGAGGCAGTTCGTATCATCGGCGAATTTGTAAATGAAATAAGGAAATGAAATGAAAATAGAAATTAACGCTTATGCAAAAATAAACTTAATGCTTGACATAATCGGCAGGCGAAATAACGGCTATCACGATTTGTTTATGGTTATGCAGTCAATAAGTTTACACGACACATTGGTTGTTGAAAACAATAATTTAAATAAAATTGCAATCACTTGCGACGACGCAACAATTCCTTTAAATGAAAAGAATATTGTTCACAAGGTTGCAACTGAGTTTTTTAAGTTCACGAAAATCAACAACGGCGTTAATATTGATATAAAAAAAAGAATTCCTCACGCAGCAGGTATGGCAGGCGGAAGCGCAGACGGTGCGGCGGTTGCCATAGCGCTTGATAAAATATTTAATACAAACCTTACCGTAAAAGAACTTTGTGAAATAGGCGGAAAAGTCGGTGCAGATATTCCGTTTTGTATTCAGGGCGGTACCATGCTTGTACAGGGGATAGGCGATGTTTTGAACAAAATGAAAGATATGCCCGATTGTCATATCCTGATTGTTAAACCTCCTGTTGATGTAAATACCGCAGAGGCATATAAACAATATGATTTGTTCTCAAAAAGATATACGCCTAAAAAGTTTGAAATGATGCAGGCTGTTCAAAACGGAAACTTAAAAGACATTTGTTTAAATATGTCAAACACTTTTGAGCAGTTTATTGAAGTTCCTCAAAAAGTGGAAATCAAAAGAATAATGCGTGAAAACGGTGCAATCGGTTCGTGTATGAGCGGAAGTGGTCCTACGGTTTTCGGTGTTTTCGACGATAAAACGCTTGCTGAAAATTGCGCTGAGAAAATGAACGAACTCGGTAAGGATATATTTATATGCAGACCTTTTAATAAAGGTTGTAAAATAGTAAATATTGTTGAATAATCAGAAAAAAACCTGTCAATCATTAAAGTGAAAGGCAGGTTTTTTGTTTTGTTACTTAAAAGAAATTCAAAACTAATCATATTTTTCAGTACATTTTTGGCAATAGTTATGGCGTTTTGCTATTTTGCTCCGTTTTTTAAAAAGAGTTTAGATATATCGCACGATGTTTTAAGGCTGCATATTGTAGCAAATTCAGATTTGACAAAAGACCAAACTGTTAAGTTGAAAGTCAGAGATGCGGTTTTGACAGCTATGAGCGATAAGTTTTCAAGTTCAAAATCTTTGGATGATACTTTAAACATTGCAAATGAAAATAAAGATTATATGAAAAATGTTGTCAATAATGAATTGAAAAAGTACGGTTTTGAATATGATTCTAATATTGAAGTAAAAAAAGAATATTTCAATACAAGATCGTACAACGATGTTACTTTGCCCGCAGGATGCTATAACTCTGTTGTGATAACTCTCGGCAACGGCGAAGGAAAAAATTGGTGGTGCGTAATGTATCCTGCAATTTGTCTTCCCGAAGTAAGCGACAGTGAACTTGATAAAGTTTTGGATGACGATGAAATGGGCGTCATCAGTAACAGTAAATATGATGTTAGATTTAAAATAGTGGAGATATATGAAAAAGTTAAAAGTATGTTTGAAAATAAAGTAATGAGAACAAGGTAAAATGCTTGTTTGCTTTTAAAGCAGTTTTATAAAATAAAATGTATTGCTATCCTAAACTTTAAAACATTTCAGTAAAAAAGCGAAAAGTGGCAGAAAACGACAAAAAAATAAGAACCAAATCGGTTAAGATTTGGTTCTATGACTTGGCAGGGGCAGAAGGACTTGAACCCTCGGCACGCGGTTTTGGAGCGAAAAGCACGCTTTCAGTTAAGCCGCGTGTCGAAATTCATTCCCTCAAAATCCACATAATAACAGCACTTTCGGGATTTGAAAGTGCTGTTCGTTTTGTATGTAAAAAAGGCAACCACCTGCTATGCAGGTGGAAAAGAAAAAGCTTAAGCGAGGAAAGAAGTGACAAAATAAAAACACCTTGATATATTTAGGAAT
>DVEP01000027.1 GCA_015655975.1 Eubacterium sp.
AAACTGACTCCGCTTGAAAAACGAAATCAGTTTGTTGCTTAAAATTAAATTATTCTACCTTAGGCTCCTTTTTTGTACTGTCTGCACAATCTGGGGCAGTTCAAAAGACAACATCTTTTTATTTTAAAATTATTCTTTAGTCCAGGTAACGCCGTTTGGAGTGTCTTTCAATATAATTCCCCTACTCTTCAAATCATCTCTGATTTTATCGGCAGTTGCCCAATCTTTATTTTTTCTTGCCTCATTTCTTTGATCAATTAATTCTTCAATTTCATCATCAAGCGAATTGTTCTTTTTATTGTAGAGAATTCCGAGAACATCTGTCAGCTCGTCAAATATTTTGGCAGCATATTCGCAAGCAGTTTTAGAAACATCTTTGTCAAGAACAAGAGTATTGATATCTTTAACAAGTTCAAAAACAGCGGCAATTCCGTCCGCGGTATTAAGGTCGTCGTCCATTGCTGAAATGAACTGCTCTCTTCTTGAATTAAACTGAGAAATCAATTCACTGTCATTTTCCAATGTTTCGCTTTTTGCATTGCTGATAGCAAAATCGAGACTTTCACGGCAAGTATAAAGTCTTGTCAAAGCGTTTTTGCACTGTTCTATAATATCTATACTATAATTTATAGGTGTTCTGTAATGTGCTGATATTAAAAGGTATCTGATTACTTCATAGCCGTAAGCGTTGCTTATTTCTCTGACAGTTTTAAAGTTGCCGAGAGATTTACTCATCTTTACATTATCAACATTGATATAACCGTTGTGCATCCAATATCTTGCAAATTCAGCGTCATTGGCACACTCGGACTGAGCAATTTCATTTTCATGGTGAGGGAAAATCAAATCTTGACCGCCGCAATGAATATCAATAGTTTTACCCAAAAATCTTCTGTTCATAGCAGAACATTCAATATGCCAACCGGGTCTGCCCTTTCCGAACGGAGAGTCCCAATACGGTTCGCCCTCTTTTGCGCCTTTCCACAAAGCAAAATCGAGCGGGTCTTCTTTGACATCGCCGAGAGCAATTCTCGCACCGCTTTCAAGGTCTTCAATAGGCTGATGCGAAAGTTTACCGTACTCTTTAAATTTAAGTGTTCTGAAATAAACATCGTTTCCTGCCTGATACGCATAACCTTTATCAACAAGAGTCTGAATGATATTTAAAATTTCATCAATATTTTCTGTTGCTTTCGGATGAACAGTTGCTTCCTTAACATTCAAGCCTTTTGCATCTGTCCAAAATTCTTCAATATATTTTTCGGAAACAGTTTTATAATCTGTTCCTTCCTCATTTGCTCGATTGATAATTTTGTCGTCAATATCTGTAAAGTTTTGAACAAATTTGACATTGTAACCTCTGTATTCCATATATCTTCTAAGCACATCGAACACGCACAAAGGTCTTGCGTTTCCGATATGGATATAGTTATATACAGTAGGTCCGCAAGCGTAAATTTTAACTTCGTTTGGGTCCAACGGCACAAACTCCTCTTTTTCTCTTGACATCGTATTAAATACTTTCATATTTTTTCCTCCAAATCTTTTAATTTATTTTCAAGTTCATTGATTTTTTCTTCGTTTCTTGCAATAGCCTGTGCGATAGGGTCAGGTATATTTATCTGGTCCAAATCATCTACGCGCTCGCCGTCTTTTCTGACAACTCTGCCAGGCACGCCTACAACCGTAGCGTTTGGCTCTACATCGCAAATAACTACTGCGCCTGCCGCTATTTTTGCACAGTGCCCTACTGTAATAGGTCCCAAAACTTTTGCGCCCGAGCCTATCATTACTCCACGCTCAATGGTTGGGTGTCTTTTGCCCATATCCTTACCTGTTCCGCCGAGAGTAACACCCTGATAAATGATTACATCGTCGCCTATCTCAGCAGTTTCTCCGATTACGATACCTGTTCCGTGGTCTATGACAACTCTTTTGCCTATTTTTGCGGCAGGATGAATTTCAATACCCGTTTTTTGTGCAGTTTTCTGACTTATATACCTTGCCAAAAACGGCATATTGTGGTTATAAAACCATTGGGCTTTTCTGTGCCTTCTCAAAGCCCTAAAGCCCGGATATAAAAAGAAGATTTCAGCCTTACTTCTTGCCGCAGGGTCGTGTTCCATAAAGCTCCTTATATCTTCGTTTAATCTATCAAACATTTAGCCCTCCATAAAAAAATAAGCCTCCGTCAAAAATGACAGAGGCAATAATAACTGCGGTTCCACTCTACTTTATACTCAACTGCTCTATGACAGTTTTGGTAAATAACGATACCAACCGACTGCAAATACTTTAAAATTTCCTTACAGCTACTCATGGGTGCATTTCAGCGTGGTTTAATAATGAATTTCTCAGCACACAATTCAATCTCTGTTAAAAAGCCGTACCGCTTACTTATCCCAATCAAAGTATTTATATATTATACTATTATTATATCAAAAAGTACGAAAAATGCAACTATTATTTTGTTTCGATTACATGTTTATTATCTTTTACATATATTATTCCCGAAATCAATGTAACAACTGCAACCACCCAATACGCAATGTGGGAGAAATTGTACAAAACATCGTATTCAATGTCAAACCCTTCGCCAAAAGAAAGCGACAGTATAGTTAGGCCTGTTGCGGCCATTTGCAAAAATGTTTTAAGTTTGCCCCACTTGTTTGCTGCAACAACCGTTCCTTTAGAAGCTGCAATCATTCTTATTCCTGCAACAAGGAATTCTCTCGCCATAATAATCATCACAACGATTACATCGCAATATCCGAGTTTTACAAGGCACAAAAAAGCGCAGGTTGTCAAAACTTTGTCTGCCATAGGGTCCATCAACTTGCCGAAATCTGTAACAAGATTTTTTTTGCGCGCAATATTTCCGTCAACAATGTCGCTCATACATGCAACAAAATACAAAACAAGCGCAACACTGAAATGATATTTATGTGTAAGAAGCATTTCGGCAACAAATATAGGTACCAACGCCAACCTAAAAACAGTAATTTTATTTGGCACATTCATTTTAAATAACCCTCCCGATTAAATCATAGCCGTCATAACTAATGATTTTCACATTGTAGAAATTGCCTATTTTCAATTCTTTATCTGACTGAACAATTATTGAAGCATCTATTTCGGGAGCGTCCATATACGAACGACCTAAATAATTTTCTCCGTCTTTAAAATCAATGACAACTTCAAAAACACTCCCTACTCTGTTATTATTGCTTTCTTCAGTAATAGAATACTGAATATCCATAATAGTTTGCGCCCTGCTTTTCTTAACAGAATCTTCAATCTGATTTTCAAAATCAAAAGCAGGTGTGTCTTCTTCAGGTGAAAATTCAAACACACCGAGTTTGTCAAACTTGCAATAGTTTACAAAGTTGCACAACTCTTCAAAGTCGCTGTCTGTTTCGCCCGGAAAACCAACCATAAAAGTTGTTCGCAAAGAAATGTTTGGAATTTTATTTCTGAGTTTGTCTATAAGTTCACACAAAGATTTGTATGAACCAAATCTATTCATAGATTTTAAAACTTTTTCATTGCAATGTTGCAAAGGAATGTCTATGTAGTTGCAAATTTTTTCTTCTGTTGCAATCAATTCAATAACATCATCTGTTAAACGGTCAGGATAGCAATAATAGAGTCTAATCCACTTCAAATCGTCTATTTTGACAAGTTCTTTAAGCAAGTCTGCAAGAGCATTTTTTCCGTAAATATCAAAACCGTAACGCGTTGTGTCCTGCGCAATCAAAATCAGTTCTTTTACACCGCTTTTTACAAGTTCTTTTGCCTCTTTGACAACCGATTCTATTGCTCTGCTCCTTAATTTGCCTCTAATGTAAGGTATAGCACAATATGAACATTTATTGTCGCAGCCGTCCGCAATTTTCAAATATGCCCAGTGCGACGGTGTAGAAACAAGCCTTTTGTCGTCAATAGGCAAATAGCATTTGTCAGGGTAAATTGATGTGACTATACCGCACATAACTTTTTGGCAAATCTTAACGATGTCGTTGTTTGCACCTATTCCGACAACCGCGTCAACTTCGGGAATTTCTTTTACAATTTCGTCCTGATACCTTTCGGCAAGACAGCCTGTAACAACTATACCGCTGATTAAACCTGCATTTTTATATTCAGCAGTTTCAAGTATGGCTTCTATAGCCTCTTTTTTTGCGTCTTCAATAAAGCCACAGGTATTTACAATTACAATATCTGCATCTTCTGTGTTTGTAACAATAGTAAAATTGTTGTCTTGAAGTTTTTTAAGCATAATTTCTGCATCAACTTGGTTTTTTGGACAACCGAGTGAAATCATACCAACTTTAAAGTTCATAACTATCTGTTTCCATTCTGTAAAATGCCGATTTTATGTCGGAATATGAAAAGCCTTTACGAAGAAGAGCTGAGATTACCTTTTCCTTACCGTTTTCGGCTTTCAGTTTCAAAGAATATTTTGAATTCAACAAATCACAAATGACTGCAACAGAATCAATTTCCCGACAAGTAACAACATCGTCAACAATGTCTTTGTCTATTCCTCTTTTTCTCATTTCTGCAACAATGTGAGATTTAGAATACTTTTTTTCTGACAAATATTCAAACAATTTCTCGGCGTACTTATTATCGTCGATAAAACCTTTTTCTATCATAAGTTCAGTGGCATATCTTGCATTTTCATAACTAACTGTTTTGAGCAACTTTCTTTCAAGTTCTTTTTTTGAATGGTCGCGTCTTGACAATATGTCATAGCATTTATTTACTGCTTTGCGCCGCTCAATTTTTTCAACAAGTTTTTCAAATTCCTCTTCGGATATTTCGCTGTCGTTAGGAATGAAGTTTAAATTCCAAAAATCAATATCAGTAGTTATTTTATATTCATCATCGATTAAAATATGAATTTTTTTGCCTCTGCCCTTTTGATGACTTATTTTCATCAGTCTTCATCATCCTCAACTGCTATGTCAAGTTTTGCTTTAGCCGACGCTCTTGTATATGAAGACTTTTTAACAGTTTTGTCTTCTTTTTCTTCAGTTTCTGCTTTCGGAGAAACTTTAGCTTCGTATTTAGAATTTGCGCTTTCGGCAAGTTTTGCCATCTCAACAGTTACCTTGTTTTCAATATCGGCGGCAAGTTCAGGCTCGCCTTTAATCAGGCGTTTTACATTGTCGCGTCCCTGACCGAGTCTTCTGTCTCCGTAAGAGAACCATGAACCGCCTTTTTTAACAATACCGAGTTTAACTGCCATATCAAGAATTTCGCCTTCTTTTGAAATTCCCGTACCGTACATAATATCGAACTCCGCTTCTTTAAACGGAGGGGCAACTTTATTTTTAACGAACTTTGCTCTTGTTCTTGAACCGATAAATTCGCCGTTTGAATTTTTAATAAGTTCAACTTTTCTTACATCTATTCTCATAGAAGAATAGAACTTCAAAGCACGACCGCCCGTTGTAACTTCAGGACTGCCGTACATTACTCCGACTTTTTCACGAAGCTGGTTGATAAATATTACAACGCAGTTTCCTTTGGAAATTGAACTTGTAAGTTTTCTGAGCGCCTGGCTCATAAGACGCGCGTGAAGACCCACATGAGAGTCTCCCATATTGCCTTCAATTTCACCTTTCGGTACAAGTGCAGCAACGGAGTCAACAACTATAATATCAATAGCACCCGAACGAACGAGTTGTTCTGTAATTTCAAGCGCTTGTTCACCGTAGTCAGGCTGTGCAACAAGCAAGTTGTCAACATCTACACCCAAATTTGCGGCATATACAGGGTCGAGCGCATGCTCAGCATCTATAAAAGCAGCCTCTCCGCCGAGTTTCTGCGCCTCTGCAACACAATGGAGTGCAAGCGTAGTTTTACCGGAACTTTCAGGACCGTAAATTTCTATAACTCTTCCTCTGGGAAGACCGCCTACACCCGACGCAATGTCAAGTGAAAGAGAACCGGTTGAAATAGCGGCAACATTTAAAGCACTGTTTTCGCCAAGTCGCATAATTGCGCCGTCGCCGTAAGTTTTTACAATCTGTTTTAACGCTGTTTCAAGAGCAGTTTTTTTATCTGTAGCCATAATAGACCTCCTCTTTTTCTCACATAATTATAATATATTTAATTATTAAAATCAACAAAATAAAAAAAATAGTACGATTTTTAGTATTCTAAAAATAAATACGCACCCGTTTTTTCAACGAGTGCGTATTTATTTTTGTTATTGTATGTAAAAAAGGCAACCACCTGCTATGCAGGTGGAAAAGAAAAAGCTTAAGCGAGGAAAGAAGTGACAAAATAAAAACACCTTGATATATTTAGAAATGGG
>DVEP01000028.1 GCA_015655975.1 Eubacterium sp.
TCTGTAGTTTCTTGGCATAAAAATATCCCCCTATGGTAGTTATTCTATTCTACCATAGGGGGTGCCTTTTTTTCTATTGTCCATTTTTTACGGACTTGTTCATAAAACCGACCTTTTGTTTTTAAAAATATATTTTTATTTACGCTTTCAAATATATCATATACTTAACGCTGTTTCGCATTGACAAAACATCTGACTCGCCGACAATTACATGGTCAATTAAATTAACATTTAATTCATCCAAATATTTACGAAGTTTCATAGTAAAACTGAGGTCTTGTTTTGACGGTTCACAATAACCGTTGGGGTGATTGTGTGCAACTACTATAGAAGATGCAGAATCTTTTATGATAAACTCAACTATTTTTCTGACATTTATAGACGAATAATTGACAGTGCCTTCGTTGCAAAGATGAGTGTTGATTATTTCATTTGAATTATTCAGCGTAGTAACATAGAACTGTTCAACATTTTCACATATCAGTATAGACTTGTAATACTTTTTGATGTTTTCAACAGAATCAAGTTTTACAATATCAATATTTTTATTATTAGATATTCTTTTATTCAAAGCACCGTACATTTTAATCAAAACAGCTGAATTTTGACCTATACCTTTCACACTTATCAAACTTGAAATATCAGCGTTGAAAACATTTTCTAAAGTGCCGAAAGTATTTAAAAGTTCGTATGAAATTTCTTTTACATCTTTTCTCGGTATAGCATAAGTCAACAAAAGTTCTATTAACTTATGGTCCGGCATATTTTCAAAACCGCCGTTTAAAAACTCTTCTCGAAGCCTTTGTCTGTGACCTTCTCGGCTGAGATTTGGCAAATGTAACACCTCTTAATTAAAATTGCTTAATCATTCTAACACAAAATACTGTCATAATCAACAAAAAAAGGACAACAAATATACTTGTTATCCTTTAAAGCATTAAACACGATAATATTTATTTTTAACTCTTAATCGTTCCATTGCTCTGGCAAGGTTTGCCTGGGAGTGATGGTACTCTCTGATAGATTGTTTTTGACGCAACTCGTCTTCGGCTCTCCATTTTGCCTCTTGAGCACGGCGCGCGTCTATTTCTTCAGGAAGTTCGGCTGACACGCACAACAGTATTCCGCTGTTGTCAACAAACTCTATGAAACCGCTGCCGACAAAAGCGTGAATAACATTGTCATTTTCATCTGTTACTCTCATTTCGCCTTCTTCGATAGCCATTACCATATTCTCATGATGAGCAAGAATAGCCTGCTCGCCGCCGTCACTTGCAGGAATGACAAGAACTTTACACTTACCGTCAAAAAAGACCTTGTCGCTTGCAATAATTTTTAAATCAAATGTGTTCATTTAATGCACCCTTTGAAAGTTACTTTTTCATCTGTTTTGCTTTTTCATAAACATCTTCAATAGTTCCTGCAAGGAAAAATGCGCTTTCAGGAAGGTCGTCAACATCGCCCTCTACAATTGCCTTAAAGCCTTTAATAGTTTCTTTAAGAGTAACATATCTGCCCTTTTGACCTGTAAACGGTTCTGCTACATGGAAAGGCTGACTGAGAAAACGCTGAATTTTTCTCGCTCTGTAAACTATCGTTTTATCTGTATCCGAAAGTTCTTCCATACCGAGAATGGAAATAATATCCTGAAGTTCTTTGTACTTCTGCAAATATTCCTGAACTTTTCTTGCAACTTCATAGTGCTCTTTGCCGACAATATCTTCCTCAAGAATTCTTGAACTTGACTCAAGTGGGTCAACTGCAGGATATATACCCTGCTCAACAATTTTTCTTGACAAAACAGTTGTAGCGTCAAGGTGCGCAAATGTTGTTGCAGGAGCCGGGTCTGTCAAGTCGTCTGCAGGAACATATACGGCTTGGATAGATGTAATCGAGCCGTTTTTAGTAGATGCAATTCTCTCTTGAAGTTTGCCGACATCGGTAGCAAGAGTAGGTTGGTAACCTACAGCCGACGGCATTCTTCCGAGCAAAGCGGAAACTTCCGAGCCTGCCTGTACAAATCTGAAAATATTATCTATGAACAAAAGTACATCTTGATGCTGAACATCTCTGAAATACTCTGCGATTGTAAGACCTGTTTCGGCAACTCTCATACGAGCTCCCGGCGGCTCATTCATTTGTCCGAAAACAAGCGCAGTCTTGTTTATTACTCCGCTTTCGGACATTTCGTTCCAAAGGTCATTGCCCTCACGAGAACGCTCGCCTACACCTGTAAAAATTGAATATCCGCCGTGCTGAGTTGCAACATTTGTGATAAGTTCCTGAATTAAAACAGTCTTACCTACACCGGCGCCGCCGAAAAGACCGATTTTACCACCCTTTTGATAAGGTGTCAAAAGGTCAATTACCTTTATACCTGTTTCAAGAATTTCAACAGTTGACGCCTGGTCTTCAAAACTCGGAGGGTCTCTGTGAATTTCCCAATGAATTTCATTTTCAAGTTTATCTTCTTTATTATCTATAGTATCGCCTGTAACATTAAACAATCTGCCGAGTGTTTTTTCGCCGACAGGAACAGAAATAGCCTTTCCTGTTGAAATGACAGGCATATCTTTAGCAAGACCGTCTGATGAAGAGAGCATAATACAACGAACGGAAGAATTGCCTATATGCTGAGCAACCTCCATCGTTCTTTTTTTACCGTCCGCCTCAACAATGAGTGCGTCATTAATCTTAGGAAGTTCTGCGCCTTCAAACTCAACATCAATAACGGGTCCCATTATCTGCACTATTTTACCGTTGTTCATTGTCATTCCTCCAAGTCAGTCTGACTTCTTTTTTTGCGCTCTTGAACCGCTGATTACCTCAGTAATTTCCTGAGTAATCGCAGCCTGCCTTGCACGGTTGTATTCCATATTTAAACTGTGAAGTACATCCTGTGCGCTTTCGGTTGCTGACTGCATTGCCAACATTCTTGTGTTATGCTCAGAACAATAACTCTCTATCAGCGCACCGTAAACAAAACCTGCAACATAGTTCGGTATGATACTGTCAAAAACTGCCTGCGGAGACGGAACAAACGACATATGCTCGTATGCGTTGTGTTTCCATATTTCTTCAAGCGGTTCTCTGTCAAGCGGCAACAATTTTTGCTGTTGCGTGCTTGCAGTGATAGAATTTATCATTTGAGTATAAATAATATATATCTCGTCGAGTTCGCCTTTGTTAAACAACTCAACCATTTTTTCGCTTATAATTCTGGCTCTGTTCATATTTGGGTCCTGAGCCGTATATTTAAAATCTATATCAACAGAGATATTTTTTTTCAGAAAATAGTTTCTTCCTACCTGACCTACTACGAAAAGCATATTGTTTTTGCTTTCAAAACTTACTTTTTCAGCAATTTTAATCACATTGTGGTTGTACGCTCCGGCAAGTCCTTTGTCTGCCGTAACTACAATATAGCCTCTTTTTCTCTCATTTTCAGGTATATTTTCACGCTTGTCAAAATATTTATGTCCTACTTCGGGAGAATCGTTGAGAATTTTTGTGATTGTACTTTGCATTGAATAAAAGTAAGGCTCTGTTTTACTGAGCGCAAGTTTTGCTTTTTTCACCTTAGATGAACTAATCATATACATTGCGTTAGTAATTTTCATTATATCTTTAATGCTTTTCATACGGCCGAGTAATTCTCTTGAATTAGCCATTTTTATTGCCCTTCTTAAATTCGTCTGCCACTAAAAGAATTTTCTCTTTAAGTTCATCTGTAAGCACTCTGTTATCTTCAATCTCTTTTGCAATTTCAGGGTGCATATCGTCAAAATAGTTGAGCATATCAATTTGGAATTTCTTGACATTTTCAGGCTCAATATCGAGCAATTTTTTATTTGTGGCAACTACGAGTGAAATAACCTGTTCGTGCAAACTCAGCGGTCTGCAAAGAGGCTGTTTCAAAAGTTCCATAAGACCTTTTCCGTACGCAAGTTGTTCTTTTGTTTCAGGGTCAAGGTCCGAACTGAACTGTGTGAACACTTCCATCTCTCTGTACTGAGCAAGGTCAACACGAAGCGCGCCGACAGCCTTTTTCATAGCCTTTGTCTGAGCCGCACCGCCGACACGGGATACCGACAAACCGACATTTACCGCAGGTCGCATACCTGCAAAGAACAAGTCGCTTTCAAGGAAAATTTGACCGTCCGTAATTGAAATGACATTTGTAGGAATGTAAGCCGATACATCTCCCGCCTGTGTTTCAATGATAGGAAGCGCTGTTATTGAACCGCCGCCGAGTTCATCGGAAAGACGGCTTGAACGCTCAAGAAGTCTTGAGTGAAGATAGAAAACATCGCCCGGATAAGCCTCACGGCCCGGAGAACGCTCAAGCAAAAGAGAAATTGCTCTGTATGCTACTGCGTGATTTGAAAGATCGTCGTAAACAATGAGTACATCTTTACCCTCATACATAAAATACTCTGCCATTGCTGTTGCAGAATACGGAGAAATGTACTGCAAAGACGCCGGCTCGCTTGCCGTTGAGCAAACAACTATTGTATAATCCATCGCACCGTGCTTTTCAAGTATGGACACGATTTTTGCAACTGTTGAAGCCTTTTGACCGATAGCGTTGTAAATGCACACTACATTTTTGTCTTTCTGGTTCAATATAGCGTCAATAGCTATTGATGTTTTGCCTGTTTGTCTGTCGCCTATTATAAGTTCACGCTGGCCTCTGCCTATCGGGAACATTGAGTCAATTTCAAGAATACCCGTTGCAAGAGGTTCGGATACAGACTTACGGTCAATTATACCCGGTGCTTCGTTTTCAACAGGACGAAAACCGTCAGCTTCAATATCGCCTTTGCCGTCGATTGCTTCGCCGAGAGAGTTCACAATTCTGCCGATGAAGTTTTTGCCGACAGGAACGCCTGCTTTTTTATATGTTCTTTTAACTTTTGTGCCTTCGTGAATACCGACTTCACTGCCGAAAAGTATGCAGCCGACTTCGTTTCTTTTAAGGTCCTGTACCATACCTTTTACGCCGTTGTCGAAAACAACGATTTCGCCGTACATTACATGTTCCATACCGTAAATGGTGGCAATGCCGTCGCCTACCCAAATGACAGTGCCGAATTCTTCGCTGTCTGCTTTGAAGTTAAAATCGGTTATTTTTTCTTTAAGTATAGAAACTATTTCATTTGAATTTATGGTGCTCATTTAATTCACTTCCCCAACTAAATTCTGTTTTAATAATTTAAGTCTGTTTTTCAGACTACGGTCGTATTTTATATCGCCGTAATAGATTACAAAACCGCCCAATATGCTTTGGTCTTTTTCAATAGTAACCTCTGCACTTTTTGCACCGTGCTTTTTGCAAATGAACTTTTTGATTTTTTCAATCTGTTCATCACTCGGCGGAGTTGTACAAACAATTCTTATATTTGCACAATTACTCTTTTCTTTTTCGATTTTGTCAAACGCATCGCAAACAGAAACAATTTGAGAAATGCATTTGTTTTCGCACATTATTTTAACTAAATTTGCCGTTTTGCCGCTGAACACATCGTCAATTACGGAGAACTTTTCCGAGTCTGACACAATGGGAGCAGACAAAGCCTCAAGCAATTCGGGACAAGACAAAAATGTTTCTTTAAGACTTAAAACATCTTTTCTGTCAGCACCTGCCGAGTACAATGCTTTGGCATAGTTAATCGCTGTTTGTGTCATCAGTATCTACCTCATTTAAAAATTCATCGTACATACGCATATCGTTTTCTGCACTTGAATTGTTTTCAACGATTTTTTCTGCAGCAGTCATTGCGATTTTTGCAATATCACTTTCTACTCCTCGCAATGCAGCCTGGCGCTCAAGTTCGATTGAACTGCGTGCGTCCTTAACCATACGGTCAGCTTTTTCATTTGCCTGTGCGACTATTCGGTTGTATTGTGCATCTGCGTTTTTCTTTGCGTCCTGAACTATTTTAGCGCCCTCTTCGTCTGCAGTGCTTACAACAGACTCATAGTGTTCTTTGAGTTCATTTGCTTCTTGTTGTGTTTTGCTTGCTTTTTCAAACTCGCCGTTTATCATTTCTTTTCTTTGTTCAATAACTTTAAGTATTTTACCAAAGAGGAACTTTTTGGCAAACAAATAGAATATCAACAAGTTTACCATAGTCCAAAAGATATTCCAAAAATCAATACTCAGCATAACTTATGCTTCCTTTCCCTATGCTTTTTGCAGAAATTATTTAAGCATAAAGATAATCAAAATGCTTGCAACAAGTCCGTAAACAGCAGTTGCCTCTGCAAGAGCACCGCCGAGAATGAGAGCAGTTCTGATTTGACCGCTTGCTTCAGGTTGACGAGCGATTGCATCTACTGCTTTACCTGTTGCCATTGAAATACCGAAACCTACCAATGCTCCGCCGAGAACAGCTATTGCTGCGCCGATTGCTATAATTGTTGTTGACATAGTTATTACTCCTTTTAATTTTAAATATTTATTCTAAAAGACTGACAAACAACTTATTCGTCGCTTATAGCCTCTTGAATGTAAATTGAATTTAAGAACACAAAAACATACGCCTGTATCAAGCCGTCGAAAATATCGAAATACAAACCAAGTACCATGGGAACTACGGCAGGAACAACCATTTTTATGAGTTCCATTAAAATGAACGCACCCAAAATGTTACCGAAAAGTCGCATACAAAGCGACAAAGGTTTGATGATGAGTTCAAGCAAATTGTTAAACAAAATAATGGGAGACGGTTGTGCAAAACTCTTCAGCCATCCCTTAGTGCCTTTTTTCTTTATAGCGGCATACTGAATATATATTATGCTGCACAAGGCAAGACCTAAAGTGACATTCATATCTTTAGTAGGAGGCTTGAATCCGAAAATTCCAACCATATTGGAAGCACCGATTATCACTGCCAAAGACATAAGCCACGACAAATGGTTTTCTGCACCGGGACCTACTGCGTCTCGGAAAAAGTCAGCCATCTTTTCAACACAGGTCTCAAGCAACAACTGTCTTTTGCTGATTTCGCCTTCTACTTTCAGATTTCTTACAAGAATGAGCGACAAAATCATTATTACCGCCATAATAATCCAGGTTACTACAACAGATTCTTTTATACTTATATCTAAACCAAATATATCAAAAGAAAAAACATCTTCGCAATTCAGTTCTTCAACAAGTCTTTCGCCAAGATTCATATTGTCGCCTCCTTTTCCTCTAACCTATATAAACCTTTATTTTGGTTGTGTCAATAGATATTTCAAAATTCGTTCATAATAACAAATTTTTTCAACTCGACAGCCATTTTTTTGTCAATGTATTGTTGCTTATTTTTTATCAAATGTATTTACAACACATTTTTTTGAGAGTATAATAACATTGCAAATAATATAATATCTTATTATATTATAAACATTATTAATCATTTGCATTGCTCGAAAGGAAATGAAATATGTCAGTTTTAGTTACCGGTGGCGCAGGCTATATAGGAAGCCACACATGTGTTGAACTTTTAAATGCAGGTTACGATGTAGTTATAGCAGACAATCTCTACAACTGCAAACCGACAAGTCTTGACAGAATTAAAAACCTTGTATCAAAACCGTTTAAATTCTATAATTGTGATATTCGAGACAAAAAAGCGCTTCAAAACATTTTTGAACACGAAGATATTGACTGCGTAATTCACTTTGCAGGTCTTAAAGCAGTCGGCGAAAGCGTTCAAAAGCCACTTGAATATTTTGACAACAATGTTACAGGAACTCTTGTTTTGCTCGATGTTATGAGAGAAAACGGCTGTAAAAGTATCATTTTCTCATCAAGCGCAACTGTTTACGGTATGAACAATGTAAGTCCTCTCAAAGAAGATATGGAAGTGGGCGGAGTTACAAACCCGTACGGCAGAACAAAGTTTATGATTGAGTGCATACTTCAGGACCTTTTTGTTTCCGACAACGAGTGGAGTATCTGCCTTCTTCGTTACTTCAACCCAATCGGCGCTCACAAAAGCGGTACAATGGGTGAAGACCCAAACGGTATTCCAAACAACCTTATGCCATACATTACACAGGTTGCAATCGGAAAACTTCCTTGTTTGAGCGTTTTCGGAAACGACTACGATACACCCGACGGAACAGGCGTCAGAGACTATATCCATGTTGTTGACCTTGCAATCGGCCATGTCAAAGCAGTTGAAAAGTGTGCAAAGGGCGCAGGCCTCAACATCTACAATTTAGGAACAGGCAACGGTTACAGCGTGCTTGATGTTGTAAAAGCATTTGAAAAAGCAAGCGGTAAAACAATCAACTACAAAATCTGCGACAGACGAGCAGGCGACATTGCTACTTGCTACTGCACACCTGACAAAGCGTTCAACGAACTCGGTTGGAAAGCTGAAAGAGGAATCGACGAAATGTGTGAAGATTCTTGGAGATGGCAAAGCCAAAACCCAAACGGCTACCCTGACAGCGACAATGTTCCTGAATACAACAAGTGCATTGAAATAAAATAAACCGCTAATTGCATATATTTAAACACCACCTATTCAGGTGGTGTTTTTTCTATACTATTCCGCCGTTCACACCCAAAATCTGACCTGTCAAATAGTCGTTTTCGGCAAAAAACAATACGGCTTTTGCAACTTCAAAAGGTTCTCCCAAACGCCCGAGCGGAACTTCCGATGCAAGTTCCTGTTTATCAAACATTTTGTTCATTTCGGTGTCAATTATTCCGGGAGAGACGCAGTTTACAGTAATTCCCGACGGTGCAAGTTCTTTTGCAAGCGCTTTTGTAAGTCCTATTACAGACGCTTTGCTCATTGAATATGCAACTTCACATGAAGCGCCCTCCTGTCCCCAAATAGATGAAATATTTATTATTTTTCCTCTGTGTTTTCTTAGCATAAGAAGTGCCGCGTACTTGGATGCAAAAAATGCCGCAGTAGAATTTACCGACATCACTTTGTTGAAATCTTCAGGCGTTGTATCGTTTATCATCTTAATCAAACTTATTCCTGCGTTGTTTACCAAAACATCTAAACTGTCAAAGTTTGAAAATAGGTTTTCTATTTCATTTATATTTGAAAGGTCGCACCTGATTTTCGTTACGCCGTCCAAATCGCATGGCGTTTCATTGACGGTTACATAGACATCGTAGCCCTCATTTCTGAAAAGTTCTGCGCAGGCTTTTCCTATACCGCCTGCCCCGCCTGTTATTAAAACTGTTTTCATAAAATCACCTGTATAGAGTTTAACATATACGGTAAAAAACTTCAACATTGCGAAAACAGATGATTTTAGGTTGAATTAAAATATCAAATGCTATATAATTAAAAATATGTTTGGAGAGTGATTTTATGGAAAGAGAATTTTACACAATTTCTTTGTATGTAGATGAAAATGAAAACTTAATAGGAATACCTTGCGGAGAAAGTAAAAAATACGGAGTTGCAGATATAGACAAAGTTTTACTGCTCAAAGCACCGTATTCAAACGACAGACTTGAAAAATATGTTGAGGAAGTTATTGAACACTGTTACACAAAAGAACACAACGACAACAGCGATATTTCTACGATAGAAAAGTACACTAAAGTAAAGGGCTTTGTAAACGCTACTGCGCCGTACACTTTGATTTCCGTTGTAAAAACAAAAGACACTTATTCGCTTATGCCGACATTCAATGACCTTGAAAAAGGCCCGTTGCTCATAGATGACGACGAACATATTTTACCCGTCAACTACAACGCTGGCGAACTCGCCGAAGTAATACACGGCTTTATAGAAGTGTATGTAAAAGCAAACATCTTCTACAAAGAAATAGAAGAACAGAATAAGAAATAAGTAATAACTACAGACACATGAAAATCCCCCATGCGTCTACCTTTTTATTATAGTAAAATGAAGTAGTAGGTTGTATGTTGATTATTTTTTGTAATCAACATTAAAGTCAATACGATTTCATTCTTTATTATTTGGAAGTTTTAAGTTTGCATCCCCACCTAATAATGAAATTGCTGTTCCTGCTACTGTTACAATTACAACTCCGGCAATTGTTAAAATATCCCTAATGAATTTTTTATTTTCTTTATCTTTTTCATCCATCATTTTTTGAACTTCTTGCATTTTATCAATGATTTGCATTTTTTCATTTAAATCTAATTCTGTATCTTCTAATAATTTATCAAGCGAATCAAGTATTTTGTTACATGCATCATAGTAAGCTTTTATACTGTCACCATTTTGATTAAGAGCTGTTTCTATTTCTTGCTTGTAATCAATCATTATTGATTTCATTGTTGAAGCAAATTCAGGAAATTGTTCAATTGCTGCTTTTGCAACTTCTGGTTCCATATTCGGAATCATTGATACGAATTCAATTACTTTATCTTTTGATAAATGTCTAAAATCTTCAATTCCTAATTTATCTAATACCTTTTGCTCATTTAATGGTTTCTTTAAGGATCGTTTCATACTATTTTTTATCCTTTCACTGTTTAATTTATAATTTTATTATACCATTTCGCAAAGTGCTGTTCAATGAAAACATTTTATTAGAGCAATTTAGTTAAATTATCGATAATTTTCTTTTCAAGTTCTTTTTGTTGACTTGCCGTTAAATAATTTGATGTCCTTACAAGTATAGTACCGACAACAGTATGTGTTCCTGAAGCAGTTCTTGTACCGTCAAAAGTGGCAAGATAATCTCTTCTTTTAATTGCATCATCCTCGGTGGCGTAAACCTCAATACTTCCTCCACCGTCCGTTCCATTTTCAATAATTGTACCATCAAGCCAAAGTTTATCCTTTTCTTTAATTTGGCTTGATGCAAAAAATACTGTTGATGTATATCCGCCTGGTTTATTCAAATTGCCGTTTGGGTCATTATCTTCGGTTACTGCTGCATAACCTGTAATTGTGTCAATATTTTTAATTCTGTCAATGATAAATGCTTCAGTAGGATTTGTTACTTGCTTCATTATTTTTATGCTGTTTTCTAAATCTGTTTTTACCGATGCAAGCGTTTCATTTGCTTTTGTATAACTGATTTTCTTTAAATTATCGTTTACTATCGTATTGATTTCTTCAGCATTGCCTTTTCTTTTTGGTATTTCAATAATAGTTGCCCGTGCATCTGCTATTGCAGTCTCAAGAGCAGATATTGTTGATTTATCATATGGCTTTTCTTTCGAATCAATCAACGATTGACTGTCAGATATAGTCTTTTCAAATGTTGTTTGTTCAGTTGCAATACGTGAACATTCGCTGTCATAAGCAGCTATCGCCGCTTTCTTTTCTTCTCCACAACCAGTAAACAATATTGAAAACATACCAATTAAACAAATTACAATTCCTAATAATTTAACTTTTTTCATTTTAAATTCTCCTTTTACAATCAAGGGTAGAAACTATTCTTATTCAATCTAACACATATAAAAGATTTATGTATTTTTAATAAAAAGTTTTAATTATTTTATTTATTGTTATTTCAAATGAATTTTAAAAAACTATCTCATTAATTATCTCATTGTTATCTCTATCGGTTTTAATTTAAATAATCCTGAAACTGAATCATATTCCTCAACTTCAGCTATCAAATGAAAATTCAAACCAACACTCAAGTTATCTTTATTAGGAACATCTTCTCCCTTTAAATTTAAATCATAATAATTAACATCTTCAAATTGAAAACTCGGTCCTCTAACTTCAGATTCACTATAATCACCACTATATATTAAATAATCAAATCTTGTATCATAGTTACCGTGATGATTTACAAAAGCAACATTTGCATCAAATTCTATTTTTTCTCCCTTATATTTGTTTGCAAATTCAGCAACTTTTGGGTCGTTTTCATTTTTGAGCTTTAAAAGTGATGCTAGTTCTTTACAATTTGAAGTATTGTATATAACATCATCAACAACTTCATTTTTTACTGTTTGCGTTTCATTTGTTGTTTCTTTTTCAGAACTATCATTATTATTTTCATATATAGTACCTAAAATTGTTTTTACATTAATTTCTGAATTAGTACACGATACTTCAAATTTATATTTTTCATCTTTAGAAATATCTATATTTATAATTTTTAAAATAGTATTATCTTCACAACTTACAAATTTAACAGTATGTATACCTTTTGTCAGCATATAATTTAATGTTTTTGTTTCCCCATGAATAACAGAATCTTCCAAATCATCATCAACAATAATTTTTATATCATATTTACTAAACATAGCATTTTCACGACAAATAACTTCTATCTCAACATTAAATTCCGGTTCCTGTATAATTATTGAAATTATATTGTTTCCTAAATATTCAACGGTTAATTTATATGAATCTGCATTTTTGGCTGAAAAAGATTTTTCATTTTCGTTTACTTCAATATTAAATCCATTTTGCGCACACAATGTAATATATTCATTAAAATCATCAATACCGGTTTCACCAATATAAACTTTAAAAAGTTTTTTATCATCATTTTCAATTTTTCCGACTTTAGACTTTGGTATTGGAATAAGTTTAGCCATTTCACTTTCAGACCATCTTAATATTCCAAGTTCCATAGGTGCTTCAAGACTGATGCTCATTTCTTCGTCTTTCTCGTCAAAACGCAGGCTCAACTTATATCCCTCATTGCTGAATGCACTGTAGGAATTACCGTCAATTACACTCTCTTGAGTATATCCGAAAGTTTTACATTCCGACATATATTCTTTGTATTCATCTTTAGAGGTATCATAAATATATACAGACAAGTTTTCTTCAGAATTATAGTTAATTTCTCCCTTATTTGACTTTGGTTCAGGCAAATAATCTGCCAAAACAACATCTGACCAATCAAGATTATTCCTTTTGCTGTTACTGATTGCAATAAGTGATGAAATCACAGCAACGATAAGTAACAAAATAAACCACCATTGTGAATAAAAAGGCTTTTGAATTTTTGTTCCGCAAGACGGACAAACTCTCACCCCTTTCGGAATTGTATTGTTGCAATTTTTGCAAACAATTGTTTCGTTTCCATTTTTCACTACATATTCTCCTTTGATATTATTTTACAAGCAAGGGCAGAAACTGTCCTTGCTCAATTTAACACACTTGATTAAATACCGTTTATTTGTTGTCTTAAAACAAACTTTTTAATCATTTTTTCTTTCTTTGATGATTTTTCTCACCCATTTTTCACTGTAACCGTACTTTGAAGCAAGCTTCTTGATATTTGTACCGTCATACTCAAGAATAATTTGGTCGGCGATAAAATCTTTTGTGAAAAAGTGCACAGGAAAAGTCACCTGCGTACCTCGGCAGGCTGAATGTATTTTCATTGCAGCCTCAACACCAAGCAAATTGGCAATATCTCTGTAAACTCCGCTCAGATATTCACTTTCAATTTCACTCGGTTCCATATCGGTATATACCTCTTTCATCTTTACTCTCCTTTCACATTATTAAACATTTTTTCGGAAATGTATATAGTCGTTGTTCACGGAACATTTCCTTGTAAAAGGGCACTGTTATACCCTCGTAACAGTGCTTGTAAATTTCGCGAGGCAAAAAAGCAAAGTCAAAACTTCAAAAACAATTTTAAATCTTAATAAAAATGAGCATAAAAAAGAGCAGGCTTTCGCCTGCTCTTTTAAAATACAAGTAACATCAATCTTTATTCTGTTTTATTATTTTCAACTTCATAAACGCCGTCTTGTACTTTTTCGGTACTTAAATTTTCTACAGTTTCCATTTCTCTTTGCGCTCTTCTAACCTTGAGTTCTTCAAGTATTCTTGAGTGTTCTTTATCGCTCAAAGCGTACTTTAGTGTAGGAAGAACAGAAAGAAGAAGTCCGATAGCCGGAGGAATTGAACACAGGAAAATCATTGCCGTTGCATACGGTTCAAAATCAACTTTGAAGTTCGCACCGTTATTAAGTGCATTTGTCATAGCGGCAACATTTTCATCACTGTAACCCACATAAGCGTAAACTACTGCGCTTAAAATAGATGCAATACCCGAAGCAAGTTTTGTTGCAAAAGACTGACCTGAGAAGAAAACGCCGTCGGGACGAATTCCCTTAGGGTTGATATACTCTTCATAGTCGATACAGTCAGCAATCATAACTGACTGCAAAACATTTACTGCACCCATACTTGCACCTGCAAGAAGGAAACCTACAAAACTGAGTGCAAGCCAAAGGGGTTGGTCAAGACCTCCTTCTGCGGGGTCTGCCATTTTATAGAAAACAAAAATCAATACAAACGGGATTGCTCCGCCTGCACTTGAAATATTGTACAGTGTTTTCTTCTCTACTTTTTCAATAACTTTCGGCACGAGTGCCATTGCAATGAACTGTCCGCCGAATATTGCACCGCCGATTACTGCAAGTTGTATAATCGCAGTCATCATATCGCCGTTGCCGAAATAGTAAGTAAGAAGCGTCATGGCAACAATCATAAGAAGTTGTATAGGGCTTCTTAAAACACTTGAAATGAGAATTTGTCTAAACGGTTTATTAGTCCACATCAATTTAAAGTTCTCTTTAAGAGTGTGTCTTTCCTCACTTTGAGTTACACGCTCTTTAGTGAACAAGCCTGCAAGTTCAAACAAAACAGACGCAATCACTGTGGTTACAACAGCGGTTACTATGAAACCTTTTTGCATAGCACCGTTCATAGCGGCAGCGTCGTTTGGGTCTATTCCCTTTTGGAAAATTCTGCCCACTTCCTGTGCGATGACTGTAATGAGCACCATAATACCGCCGATACCTGCTGCAATTCTTGCAAGCGAAAGTATGCTTGAACGGTCTTTTTCATCGTCTGTCATCAGTGCTGTGATACCCCAAAGCGGAATATCGCCGACTGTATAAGACATGCCCCAAAGTATGTATGAAACAGCTGCCCATGCAACAATCAAAACTTTGCCTGTTTCGGATGCCTCGGTATAAATACCGTTGCAGAAACACAGAATTGTGATGACGCATATTACAGGAGGTGCAAAGATTAAATAAGGTCTGCACTTACCCCATTTTGAATGTGTTTTGTCAACTATCGTACCCATCATAGGGTCATTGATAGCGTCCCATACCCTTGCAACGAACATAATCACGCCGATTGCCATTGCAGGAAGGAAGATTACATTTTGAAGATAGAAATAAAGACCTGTACCGATAATGTTGTAAAGCATATTTTGTCCCAACATACCAAGCAGGTACATATTTCTTTCTTTGGATGTGTATGTGTTGATATTTTTCGGTGATTTTCCCACCTTAATGCCCCCTCTCGAATAACAATACAATTATACTATCCGTAATACTCATTAGTCAAGATAAATAATAAAAAAGTTTAAATTATTATATTTTTATATATATTTACCTACAATACTAACTTTTTTATCAATCAATAATTATTATTGCAAAAAATAAAACCGAAAACTGAGTTTCGGTTTTATTTCAATATTTATTTACTTTAAATTGAGTTAATTAAGAATTTGATATTTGCAAGTGCGTGAGGAATGCCTGCAAGAATTTTACCGAGACCTTTACCGGTGCTTTGGTCATCGTTGAGTATTTCGAGCAAGCCCGCAGCCATCTTTTCACTGAAAACGCCCATTGACATTGCAATGAAATTCCTGATTGGAATTTGAAGAGCCATTTGCTGAAGCATTTGACCGTCGCCGTTTTCACTGCTTCCGAATTTAACCATTACTTTTGAAACAATCTTGCAAATTCTTGCGCCCCATTTAGTATGACGAGCGTCATCTAAACAGTTGTAAATAGTTAAAGGTACAGTCTTATCCAACTCTCGAACAGGCAATTTTCCGTAAACCGCAGACCATTCATCGTCGCTGATATTTTGAATATCTGCCGTATAGTATGACGGTGCAGTCTGTCTGTAATCGGGAATTTCAGCAGTTGAAGTGCTTTCAACATCAAGTGTTGCGCTGAGTCTTACATCTCGGCTTGAAGAAGCAACGAGTATTTCAAACTTGCCGCTTTCAACACACCAATCTTCAGCATTCACATTGTAGAAAGCAAAAGCACGCTTTGACAAAACGATTTCAACTTCTGTTTCCTCGCCTGATTTAAGGAATACTTTTTTATAGCCTTTGAGTTCTTTTTCAGGTCTGAAAATTGTACTTTCAACATCTTTCACATATACCTGAGCAATTTCAGCGCCGTCGTATTCTCCGACATTTTTGATTTTGAAAGAAACTGTAACTTCGTCTGTATCTTTGATATTGTTTGAAGACAATTTTATATCGCTGTATTTAAAATCTGTGTATGAAAGTCCGAAACCGAACGGGAACAAAACATCTTTTTTAGCAGTGTCGTAGTAGCGATAGCCGATATATACGCTTTCTTTGTGCTCGCTTGCCACTTTTTTCGGATAGTTTCCGTAAGTCGGATTGTCTTCAAGACAAAGCGGGTATGTTTCTGCAAGTTTACCGCTCGGATTAACAACACCTGCAAGAAGTCTTGCAACTGCACTGCCGCCTGCCTGACCGCCGAGAAGTGAATTTAACAGACCCTTAACTTCATTTATCCAAGGCATTTTAACAACCGAACCGCCTGCAAGAACAACGACAGTATTTTCATTTGCCTCGCAAACTGCATGAATGAGGTCGTTATGGCACTGTGGCATATCCATAGTATTTCTATCGTAGCCCTCTGCTTCAAATCCCTCTGTCAAACCTGCGAAAACTATCGCAACATCGGCAGTTTTAGCTTTGCAAACTGCTTCTTTAACAAGAATATCGTCTCTTACATCTTCACTCTTTCTGTAACCCTGAGCATAGTCGCACTCAAAGCCGAGTTCAACAAGGCTGTCGTAAGCATTGTCAAGTCTTGTCGGATTAACAACAGACGAACCGGGTCCCTGATATCTCGGAGATTTTGCCATCTCGCCGATAACGGCAATTCTTTGACCTTTTTTAAGAGGCAGAACATTGCCGTCGTTTTTCATCAACACCATTGAGCTTTCTGCAACTTCTCTGGCTGTCTGATGATTTTTATCATAGTCGCACTCGTCTTTTGCGTTTTCAAATGTTTCTTTTGATTTTAAAATGAGTTCAACAACATTGTCAACACAAGCGTCCAAATCTTCCATAGAAAGAGTGCCGTTATTAACGGATTCAATGATTTTTTTAATGTTATATTCGCCCGATGACGGCATTTCAAGGTCAGTACCGTACTTCACACCTTCTACTCTGTCAACGCTTGCGCCCCAGTCCGTAACAATAAGACCTTTGAAACCCCATTCGTCTCTCAAAACTTTTTGCTGAAGCCACTCATTTTGAGAACAATATGTACCGTTAAGACGGTTGTAGGCATTCATCACTGTCCATGGCTGAGCCTCTTTTACTGCAATTTCAAACTGAGCAAGGTATATCTCTCTTAAAGTTCTCTCGTCTATACACTCATTCACTATCATTCTGTATGCTTCCTGAGAGTTACAAGCAAAGTGCTTCAAAGATGCACCTATACCTTTTGACTGAATACCATTAATGATTGAAGCTGCGGTTTTGCCTGCAAGATACGGGTCTTCGGAAAAATATTCAAAGTTTCTTCCGCAAAGAGGCGAGCGTTTAATGTTTGCGCCCGGCCCTAAAATAACAGAAACTTTTTCTCTGATACATTCGTCTGCAAGCGCCTGACCCATTTTGTATGTAAGTTCAGGGTCCCATGAACAAACATTTGTCGATGCGGGAGGCATACAAGTTGCAGGCACAGAGTTGCCGAGTCCAACCTTTTTGTTTTCTTTAGACGGATTTGTGTCTTGCTTTCTCAAGCCGTGAGGTCCGTCTGTAAGCATTGTTACAGGCAAACCGTATTTGTCCGAGCCGTTGGCGTGCCAATAGTCTTTGCCCGAAACAAAATGCGCTTTTTCTTCCAAAGTCATTTTATTTACAATTTCAGGATGTTTCATACTAAATATTCCTTTCACATTTGCTTTCCCTTTAAATACTTATTTAAAACAGTATTTATTATACAATATTTGTTTTAGCAATTTCAAGTGTCAAACAAAAACAAAATTATTACCGAATACCAAATATATTGTTTACTGATTGTGAACTGCACTTTAATCACATTAACATATATTAAAAACTAAAAAACACAACACATTTTTCATAAATATACAAAAGAAAAAGACGGTTAAAAAACCGTCTTCTTTGGTCGAGGTGACAGGACTTGAACCTGCGGCCTCTGCGTCCCGAACGCAGCGCTCTACCAAACTGAGCCACACCTCGATAGGTATTATTTATCAACTGCATAATATAATTACACATTTTATCCGTTTTGTCAATATATTTCTTTGTATTTTTTATTTTTTTATGGTAAAATAGTTCGGCAAACTATATTTTAAGCATAAAAACAAGCGAGGTATACATATTGCGTAAAATTTTTTCACTACTTATTACTGTTTTACTCACAATCGGAATTTCAATCGTTCCCTTTTCTGCGCAAAGTTCAAATTTAATAAAAATCAGCAAAAACGATATTTCTGACAATATTTCAAGCAATCTGTACGGAGTGAATTTAGACGACAGTTCTTTTTCTTTAGACGGCGGATTGGTTTCAAACCTGGTGAACAACAACAGTTTCGAATACAATGAAAACGGTCTTGCAGGTTGGAAAAATTCAGGACTTGACATTCAAATTGCAAACGAACTGCCTCTCAACAACTCAAACAAAAACTACATTTCCGTATCCTGCAAGTCAAATGGCGAGCTGACAAACTTGGGATATACGGAATTTTACAAGAACAAAACTACAAAAACAAGCAAAAAAGTTTCTGAAAAAGCCGATATGGGATTTAAGGAAAACGAAAAATACGAGTTTTCCTGCTATATTAAAAACATAGATTTTGAAGGAGATTTTTCCGTCGGGCTTGATTCAAAACACAACAATGATAAAACAAAAATCGACATTTCTTCATATAAATCAAACTGGAGTAAAATAGACGCTGTTTTAATTTCAAACGCAACGGAAGACGGCGGTCTGACATTTGAACTTGACGGTACGGGTACTGTTTTAATCGACTTTGTCAGCCTTGTACCGCAAAGCAGTTACGGTTACGGCTCGGGCACTTGGAAATACACTTCTTTGAGAAGCGACCTCTACACAGCGCTGTCCGAACTGTCTCCGAGTTACATTCGATTTTCAGCCGGTTGCTTTTCAACGGAAAACAGTACAGATAAAATGTGCAGTTGGAAAAACACAATAGGAAAAGCAGAAGAAAGAGTGCAAACCGTTTCATTTAACGATGAAAAAAACACTTTCAGCATCAACTCAAACGCTATGGGATACCACGAGTTTTTTCAACTTTGTTCCGAACTCTCTGCTGAGCCTATTCCTGTAATCAACGCAGGTATTGTGTGTAAAAATAACGAATACAAAAGTAATTTAAAAAAATACGAAGACGGCAAAATGACCGAAACACAGTGGCAGGAATATATTGACTCAATCTCACTCACTCCCGACACACCCGAATTCAACAACTATATTCAAGATATTTTTGATTTAATAGAATATGCAAACGGCAGTTCTGCAAAAAACTATTGGGGTGCTCTCAGAAGTGCAAACGGACACAGCGAGCCATTCAATTTAAAATACATAGAAATAGGAAACTGCAACTACGGAGAGGTTTTTCTTCGCAATTTTGAAGCAATTTATAAAGCAGTCAAGCAAAAATACCCCGATATTCAACTGATAGCATCTACGGGAAATTCCGTAACAGATGAAAACTATGAAAGCAACGCGTCTTCTCTTTCCGACTTTGACGGCGTTATTAAAGACGACCATATTTTTGCGGATGAAAATTTCTTTTTTGAAAGCGACAAAAATTACACTGCAAACAGTCCTGTAATTGTGGGAAGATACGGCATTATTACCGAGAAAGACAATTTACAAAACAATTTGCTCAAAGCCGTTACCGAAGCAAATCTGATTGTAAACTCTTTTGAAAAAAACAGCAATATATTGATGACTTCATACGAAAACAGTTTTGCAAAATTAAACTCTCAGTCAGACAATTCTTCACTTATATGGTTTAATTCAAACGACATACTGCTAACTTCAAGCTACTATGTTCAAATGATGTTTTCAAACAACACGGGCAAAAAAATAATCAATTCAGATTTCAAAGTTAAAGACGAAAAATCAAAAAGAGGAATTAGTCAAAGCATTTCCATTGACGAGGACACACAGACAATATACATCAAATTAGTCAATTCAACAGGCAAAAATCAAAAACTGACTGTTGACGCAAGCGATTTTTCGCAAATCAATAAAGTATCAAACATTAAACTTGAAAACAAGTTCAAAACGGCGTCAAATGATTTTAAAAAATCTTGCATTGTACCCGAAGAACAGGAAATTTCACAAAACGGAGGCAAATTTGATGTCAATATGCTCGGATACAGCGTCAATGTCATCAGAATTGCATACGGAAATAACGACGGAAAAAATCTTTATTCTCTTCCGAATTTCATACCCGAAGCAAAAAACTATGTTCCGATGTCTGTAAGGATTTTTATTCCTGCCGTTTCCGTTGTCGCTGTTTTAGTTGTCGGAAGCATTATTTCTAAATCAAAGATAAACAATAAGAACAACAAAAAAATCAGAAAAACAAAATAAAAATCATATAAATATATTTTTTGACAACAATATGTAATATTGATTATTTTGTTATTAAATGGTATAATCTTTACAACTCAAACAATTTAAGGGGGATTTTGTATGAGCTACGATAAAAATGTTCTGTTTAACATCAGTTACGGTCTCTATATTCTTTGTGCAAATTCAGCAAAAACAGACAACGCCTGTGTTATCAACACTTTAAGCCAAATCACAAGCAGTCCGGACACGGTTTCCGTAACAGTAAACAAAAAGAATTTCACAAACGAAATTATTAAAAAATCCAAAAAGTTCAATGTTTCGCTTCTCAGTACAGACGCAGATTTTGAACTTATCAAAAGGTTTGGTTTTCAAAGCGGACGCGATATAGACAAATTTGTAGGTTTTGACGATATGTACAGAAGTCAAAACGGCATCTATTTCATAAACAAAGGCACGAACTCTTTCATCAGCGTAGATGTAGATGAAATAATAGACTTTGGTACTCACGATATGTTTGTTGGGCATATCACCGACACTGCCGTACTTTCTAAAAAAGAGAGTATGACATACTCATACTACCAAAACAATGTAAAGCCAAAACAAAACAACAATAAAAAAACAGGCTATGTGTGCAGCGTTTGCGGATATGTTCACGAAAGCGACACTTTACCGGACGACTTCATCTGCCCTATTTGCAAACACGGTGCTTCAGCTTTTGTAAAACTATGATTTTTAGGACTGAAAACAACAAGAGTTTTCAGTCTGCATTTTTTACACAGATTTTACAACTATTTTAAAAAAAACAGTTATATTTAATGTATTCTAAATAAAACCAAAGTATAAAAAGGAGTGTTTTTGTGGCTCTAATTTACATAGTCGAAGACGACAATTCAATCCGAGACCTCGAGAGTTATGCGCTGAAAAATATAGGCTATGAAGTGTGCGGTTTTGAAAAAGGAAAAGAACTTTACAAAGCCCTTGAAGAAAAATTGCCCGACCTTATCATTCTCGACATAATGTTGCCTGAAGAAGACGGAATTTCAATATTAAAAAAACTCAGAATAAATCAAACCACAAGTTCATTGCCCATTATGATGGCAACGGCAAAAGACACTGAAATGGACGCAGTTAAAGCGCTTGACAACGGAGCAGACGACTATGTTTCAAAACCTTTCGGTGTGATGGAATTTTTATCAAGAGTCAAAGCTCTTCTCAGAAGAAGCGAAAGCAAATCAAACGCTCACAAATGGGTGTATGAACAACTCAATTTAGACGATGAAAAGCACCGAGTAACCGTTAACGATGAAAAAATCGAACTCACATTTAAAGAATACGAACTGTTAAAATATTTGTTAATCAACAAAGGAATAGTTCTTTCAAGAGAAAAAATTATGGACACTATATGGGGCTACAATTTTGAAAGTGAAAGCAGAACAGTTGACGCGCATATTCAAACTCTGCGAAAGAAACTCGGCTCTATGGGTTCTGCCATTAAAACCGTGCGAAATGTAGGATACAAACTTGGTGAGTAAAAATGAACAAAAAAATATTTCTTAAAGAGTGTGCTTTTTCAGTAGGCATTTCTTCAGTCTGTTTTGCAATATTTGCAGTTATACTTTTTGCGGAAAACGCATTTTCACAAAGTATAGCAATAAAAACAGCGGTTGCCTTTTGCGTTGTGTGTGCAATTTCAATATGCGTTTCTCTGTATTCATCAAAAAAAATCACAAAAGATGTTGCAGACCAAATAAACGAACTCGGCAACAATCTCAAAAACATTGACAGAAAAAAAATTGACAAAGAGTTTGTACCGTTTGTTGACGCTTTGACAAACTACAAAAAGGAACTTGCAAGAGTAGATAAACTTAAAAAACAGTTCACGGCTAATGTCTCTCACGAATTGAAAACACCTATGACTTCCATCAGCGGATATGCCGAAATGCTTGAAAGCGGTATTGTCAAGCCGAACGATGTTCAAAAAATAGGTCATATCATTCACAAAGAATCAAAGCGACTGATAAATATTTCAAACGACATCATTCAACTTTCTCAGCTTGAAGACGGCGACCAAACAAGAAGTTACGAAACCGTAGATTTGTACGAAATAGCAGAAGACTGCGTTGCCGCAATAGGTTTTCACGCAGAGAAAAAAAGCATCTGTTTGAAAACGGAAGGCGAACATATCAAAATCAAAGGCAACAAAGGACTTCTTGCCGAACTTATATATAACCTCGCCGACAACGCCATACGATACAACAAAGCCGGCGGAAATGTATGGATTAGCGTCAATGAAGAAAACGGCAAAGCTGTTTTGAGAGTAAAAGACGATGGTATAGGTATTCCCGAAAAATACCGTCAAAGAATTTTTGAAAGATTTTTCAGAGTTGACAAAAGCCGTTCAAAAGAAACAGGCGGAACGGGACTCGGTCTTGCAATAGTAAAACACATAGTCCTCTACCACGACGCTGAAATTTCCATAGACTCAAAACTCGGCGAAGGAACTACTTTTAAAATAGTTTTTGATAAAATAAACAAAAAATCACTTGAAGCGTAACTGCCTCAAGTGATTTTTTTATTCTGTTATATCGCAAACAGAGTATCTGATTACTTTTGACAAATCATTTAAAGACACTTCAACCTGATACCCTATTTTACCCGCGCTGAAAATGATTGTATCAAAATTTTGGGCACTTTCATCTACAACGGTTTTGAAAAACTTTTTCATACCGATTGGCGAACAACCGCCGTGAACATAGCCTGTAAGTGCCAAAAGTTCTTTTGACTTAACCATCTCTATCTTTTTTTCACAAACTGCACTTGCAGCCTTTTTCAAGTCAAGTTCCTTTGCAACAGGCACAACGAAAACATAGTTTTTATTGGACTTGCCTACTGTAACAAGCGTTTTAAATACTTGGTTTGGATTTTGTCTCAATACAGACGCAACATCTGTACCGCTCAAAGCTTCTGTATTTGCGTAGCTGTAACTTTTGTACTCAACCTTTTTACTGTCAAGCACTCTCATAACATTTGTTTTTTCCATAAAATCGCCTAAAAATACAGGGAAGTAAGCGTTACTTCCCTGTTTTGTTTATTCTTATTTCTTATTTTTATCGTCGTCTTTTTTGTCTTTTTTCTTACCTGAAAATGCCTTGTTCAAAAGGTATGTTACCAAAACAATAAAACCTAAAACAAGGAAAATTCCGACCATACCTATACCCATTACAGGCAAAGTATCTTTCCAAGAGTCAGCATGAATTGACTGAGCCGCAACAAAAAACGAAGAAATAACTGCTAATAAATTGTACATCTGCAATACCTCCTTAAATTAAGTCTGCAACGAGTGTAAGAATGAGTCCGCCTGCTATAACAGAAGCAATTTGACCCGATACATTGACACTTATAGATTGCATAAGAAGGAAGTTTTGGTTGTCTTCTTTAAGACCCATTTGGTTAACAACACGACCGCTCATCGGGAAAGCAGAGATACCTGCCGCACCAATCATCGGGTTAACCTTCTTGTCTTTCGGAAGAAATACATTGAGAAGTTTTGCAAAGCAAACACCGCCGACTGTATCGAATATGAAAGCAACCAAACCGAGAGCAAGAATGAGAAGTGTCTCGGGTTTCAAGAACTTGTCAGCCTGCATGTTGAGTGCAACTGTGATACCGAGAAGAAGTGTAATGAGATTTGCAAGGGCGTTTTGCGCTGTTTCTGAAAGTGAATTGAGCACACCGCACTCACGAATGAGGTTACCGAACATAAGGAAACCTACGAGAGCAACCGACTTAGGAGCAACAAGTCCTGCAACAGCAGTTACAATAATCGGGAAAAGAATTTTTGTTGTTTTTGAAACTTCGCCCGGATGATACTGCATTCTGATACGGCGTTCTTTTTTTGATGTAACAAGTTTAATAAACGGAGGCTGAATGATAGGTACCAAAGCCATATATGAATATGCCGCAACCATAATAGGACCTAAGTAATCACTGCCAAGCGTATTTGCTACGAAAATTGCAGTAGGACCGTCTGCCGCACCGATGATAGCAATAGAAGCGGCGTCCTTAATATCAAAGAAGAAACCTGCAATGAAGAATGTCAGGAAAATACCAAACTGAGCAGCCGCACCGAAAAGCATCAGCCACGGATTTTTAAGAAGCGGACCAAAGTCAATCATTGCGCCTATTCCTATGAAAAGAAGAAGCGGGAAAAGTTCGTTTGCAATACCTGCATTAAACAGTACATTGAGAACTGCCTCGCCTTCTTCGGCAGGAGTGTGCGCAATAGCGCCTGACATCGGTAAGTTTGCAAGAATTGTGCCGAAGCCCATAGGGAGCAACAATGACGGTTCCATTTCTTTTTTTATCGCAAGATAAATAAGTAAACCGCCGATTACCCACATAAACACCATTCCGATAGTTATGTTACCGAAATTGGAAAAGAGTTCGGCAAATGTGTTTAAAATGTTTAAATCAATCATTTTAGACCTCCGTTTGTTTAGTTTGTTAAAATAGAGTATTAATTTTTATAAATTAATACAGCATTTATATTATATATAAAGAAAAACTTATGTCAATAATATTTTAAAAATTACTTTGTTAATATTTTACAAATAATCAATTTGACACATAATTTTCTCTAAACATATCAGATATTTTGTCAGCAAGCATTTTGTTTTTCGGTTTATCCAAATTGAAATCATCGTCAAGTATTTCTTGAGCCGCTTTTTTAGTTAATTCTATCATATCGAAATCAGTCAGCATATCGGCTATTTTCAAGTCGGGCAAGCCGTTTTGCCTTTTTCCGAAGAAGTCTCCGGGGCCCCGCATTTTGAGGTCAAGTTTTGCTATTTCAAATCCGTCAGAAGTTCTTTTCATAGCCGTCAATCTTTCTTTGGAATTTTCTGTTTTTGAGTCTGACACCAAAATACAAAAAGACTGACTTTTGCCGCGCCCTATTCTTCCGCGAAGCTGGTGCAAAGCAGACAAACCGAACCTGTCCGCATTTTCAATGAGCATAACAGTAGCATTCGGAACATCTACTCCGACTTCTATTACGGTAGTTGAGACAAGAATATCTATTTTGCCGTCTGAAAAATCTTTCATCACACATTCTTTGTCTTTTGCTTTCATTTTTCCGTAAAGAAGCCCCAAAGAACAGTCTTTGAATTCATTTTCCGAAAGCGACTCGAAATACTGTTTTGCACTCTTCAGGTCAGATTTTTCTTCTCCGTTTTCAACAAGAGGACAGACAATGTACGCCTGCTCTCCCCTTTCAATCGCTTTTTTAATGAATCTATAAATTCGCTGATGATATGTTGAATTGACTACATCTGTCCTGATTTTCTGTCTGCCGGGAGGCAACTCGTCAAGAACCGAAATGTCAAGGTCACCGTAAATTGTGAGCGCCAAAGTTCTGGGAATAGGCGTTGCGCTCATTACAAGAGTGTGAACACTCTCTCCTTTCATCGCAAGATTTGCTCTTTGCTCCACTCCGAAACGGTGTTGCTCGTCTGTAATTACCAAACCGAGATTTTTAAATTCAACATCATTTTGAATGATTGCGTGAGTTCCTACAAGAAGGTCTATCTGACCGTTCATCAAAAATTCTTTAATCTCTTTTTTCTGCTTCATTTTCGTTGAACCTGTCAGCAAAGCAATATTAAACCCTGTATTTTTTAAAAGTGCAGTAAGCGTTTCATAGTGCTGAACGGCAAGTATTTCGGTAGGCGCCATCAATGCACACTGAAAACCGTTTTTTACGGCAGTATAAATTACGCCTGACGCAACAGCGGTTTTTCCCGAGCCTACATCGCCCTGAATAAGTCTGTTCATTGCAAAACCGTTTTTCATATCTTTTATACAGTCTAAAATTGCGTTTTTTTGTGCATTTGTAGGTTCAAAAGGCAGCAGTTTGAAAAACTCGTCAGAAAAATCATCTTTCACAACAACGCTTGTTTTTGATTTTTTCTTATATTTTAGTTTTGCAAAACCCAAATTGAGTACAAGCAGTTCTTCAAAAATGAGCCTTCTTTTCGCCTGCTCCAACTCGTCGATATTTTTCGGAAAATGAATTTTATGCATAGCAAAATTCAAATCTGCGAGCGCATACTTTTCACGCATAAAATCACTCAGGGTTTCGTCAAAAACAATTTGCGACAACTCGTTTTTTATGATTTTCCCTATCGTTTTTGAAGTCAGTTTCTCAGTAGCACGATATATAGGAGTAACGGAGTCTGCATTTTCAAACTTTTCAATTTGAGGTGAACTCATAGAAGCATGGGTCAATCCTGCCGTAACTTCGCCGAAAAGTATATAGTCCTCGTATATTTTCAGAGAATTTGCAAGGTACTTGTTGTTAAAAAGAGTAACTTTTATAAGCGTCTGTCCATCTGTAAAATTGCACTTATATATAGTTAACCCGCGACGAATTTTACTCTCGCTCACGGTTGAAATCAAAGTCGCCTTTATTGCCGTTTTTTCACCCGTAACTGCCTGAACAGCAGTTTTTAAATGCGATTTATCCTGATAAGCTCTCGGGTAATAGTGAACAAGGGCGTCAGCATTAAAAACGCCCAATTTGTTGAATAATTCAGCCCTTTTTTCGCCTACGCCCTTAACATATTGAATATTTTTTTCAAGTTCTTTGTTCATCACTCTACCGAAACTATGAAGTAGTAAATCGGTTGTCCGCCCTCAATTATGGTAATTTCAGCGTCAGAACCGAGTTCATTTTTTAATTTTTCTTCAAGTTGCTGTGCTTGTTCTTCGGTTGCACCTTCGCCGTAAATGATTGTTACAAGCGATTTTTCATCGCTGAACAAAGACATTATTGTATCGTATGCAACTTTTACAATATCGCTGTCGTCAATAAACTTGATTTTACCCTCTGCAAGTCCCATTATTTGACCTTGCTTGATTGGTTTTGAGTCAAATTCACTGTCTCTTGCGGCAAATGTTACACTGCCTGTGCTTACATTTCCTGCCGCTTCAATCATCATTTCTTTATTATCTTCTGCTGAACTTTCATCGTCAAAAGAAAGCATTGCGGAAATTCCCTGCGGAACTGTTTTTGTCGGAAGGACAATAACAGTTCTGTCTTCAACAATAGGTACGGTTTGCTGAGCCGCCATAATAATATTTGAATTGTTAGGCAAAACAAATACATTTTTTGCCGGTGTTTTCATTATTGCATTATAAATATCGTCGGTAGATGGGTTCATTGTCTGACCGCCCGACACAACAACATCTGCTCCGAGATCTTCAAACAAAGACTTCACGCCGTCACCTGCGCAAACGCAAACAAAACCAAAGTCGTTTTCAGGCTCTGCTATTGCATTTTCTTCTTCCTTTTTGCTTTCTTCGGAAGCGTTTTGGTGCTGATAGCGCATATTGTCAATTTTAATATTTATGAGTTGACCGTACTTCAAAGCGTGCTGAATAACATTGCCCGGCTCATTTGAATGAACATGGACTTTGATAATATTTGCATCATCAACAACAACTACGCAGTCGCCGATTGACTCGAGATATGCTCTCAAAGCAAGCGGGTCTTTTTTGCAATTTCTGTCTTTTTCAATCAAAAATTCCGAACAATATCCAAACTCAATTTCGTCGTCTGCGTCACCTACAACAGACTTGCTTACACTTTGCACGGGTTTAACTCCGTCTCCGTCAATAAGCTGAACTATCGAGCCGTTTTTAAACACACTTTTGATACCCTGAAAAATAAGTAAAAGTCCCTGTCCGCCGGCATCTACAACGCCTGCTTTTTTAAGTACGGGTAAAAGATTCGGTGTGTCGTCAAGCGCTTTTTGAGCCGCTTCAAGCGCCGTGTTGCAGACAGTTTCAATGTCTGCTTCGGGATTGTTTGCAATAAGTTCTTCGGCAGACTCTGCCGCTTTTCTTATTACAGTCAAAATTGTGCCTTCGGTTGGTTTCATGACAGCCTTGTACGCTGCGTCGCTGCCTGCTCTCAAAGCCTTCACAACATCTGTTGTTCCCGCACTGTCAAGTCCTTTAAAACCTTTAGACATACCTCTGAAAATGAGCGACAATATTACGCCCGAGTTACCCCTTGCACCTCTCAAAAGAGATGAGGCGGCGATTTTTGCAGCCTCTGCTATAGTACAGTTGTCGTCAAGTGTTGCCACGTCTCTTGCGGCAGCACCTATTGTCATACTCATATTTGTACCTGTATCGCCGTCCGGAACAGGAAATATATTCAGTGCGTCAACAGCGGCACGATTGTTTGAAATGTTGTTTGATGCGGAAATAATTCCGTCTCTAAACATTGAGCCAGTTATCATTTAAAAGTCCTCCGGGTTAGTTCTTTAATTCATCAACATATACATTAACTGCCTCAACTTTGAGGTCGGTTGCTTCTTCTATTGTATATCTTACTTTATTAACAATACTGCTTACAATAGCATTGATATTAATGCCGTATGTTACAGCAATATGCAAATCAATAATAAGCGAATCGTTTTCGCTTTTTACCGTAACACCTTGATTTGTTGTGTCAAAATCATATTTCCCTTTGAGCGCGGAACGAATGGTTTGCACAGGATTTGAACTAACCATACCGGCAACACCAAAACAGGAAGACGCGGCTTTTCCTACAAGTTTTGAAAAATAGTTGTTTGTAATTTCAATATAACCGTTTTCTGTTTCTGTTCTAATCATTATAAAGCCTCCTTAGTATATTTTATGAAAAAAAGTTTTTATTAAACTATATATCATTTTTCAAAATACCATTCTTCAATATTTGAAAAATAATTTTTATAAATACCCTGCATATCTGCGTGAATTGACTTTGAGTAGCCAATGACTCCTTTTCTGTAAACAACGGGAACAAAAGGAATGGTTTTTGTAAACTCCATTACAAAAGTTCCCATCTCTCCGCCATTCAGATAGTTTGAGTATGCCTGAGCGCAGGTCGAGTTTATATCTATTCCGTAATTCACTGCACCGTCTTTTGCAAAAAACGGGAACAAATTCATATCGTCTGCAAGTTTCGTTTCGCCTATATAAATGTCGTAATATCCTTTCGACAGTGCTTCTGTATAGTCCGAATACGGCATATTGTAGATTTTAACCTTAAATCCGACAGACTCAAGCGCCGACTTCACGATTGTGGCCATTGCCGACTTTTCTGTATTGTCTGAATTTACAAGCAAACGAACCGTTGCCTTTGAAATGTCAAACCCGCTTTTTATTATTGCCTGTTTTGCGCCTGTTTCATCGTTTTCCTTTGAAAAAATGTTTGAAACGGTTGCCAGGTCGCAGGTGGGATTGAAAATTGAAGTTGCAGGGTAAGCAAAACCGTGATACGCGCTTTTTGAAATTGCGTCTCTGTTGATTGCAAGAGATACTGCGCTTCTTATATCCGGCAAACTCATCATATTCCCTGTCGAAGTGTTAAATCCTATAAAAACAAGGTTATTTATATTAACTGCTTTAATCTGACTTTTTATTTTTTTGCTTTCCGAAGAATCAAGACTGAAATACGCATAGTCGATATTGTCAATGCTGATACCGTTTGCGATTGACTCTGCAGAAGCAATATTCACAAGGTCTATCTTTTTGATATTCGGAGAAAAATCTGTTTTATTTTCATTTTGAACAAGTTGAATTTCATTGTTTGACTTTTTATAAAACGCATATTTACCGCTGCCAATCGGCAAGTCCGTATCTGCGGAAGCATTTTGTACTATCGGAAAAGTCAGCAGATTTACAGCCTTTGGATTTTGATACTCCAACTGAAAAACAACCGTGCCCTGTGCCTGAGCGTTTGCCGATTTAATTCCCAAAAGCGTATTTGCATAGTGAGGCGAATTTTTAGCCAAATTGAACGACGACACAATATCTGTTGCGGTCAACTCACTGCCGTCGGAAAATTTAATTCCTATCGGAAAATTCACAACAAGTTTGTCTTTTGCCGTAAATTCATACGACGACGCTATCTGCAAAACAGGGGAAAAACTTTCGTCCAATTTTACAAGCGAGTCAAAAACAAGGTCTGCTATTACTATATTATTTTCTGTTTCAGCCTTGTACGGATTTAAAGAGTCGGACTTAGTATAACTTATACGAAGCGATTTATCCGACTTTTCTGTTTCCGACTGATTTGTGACGGAAGTCGTTGTTTCTTTTCCGTCTTCATTTTTTGAAGTGCAGGAAGCAAATGTAAACACCATTGCAACTGCAAGGAAAACTGCAAGTATTTTTTTAAGCATTCAGTATCTAATCCTTTTTACACTTATCGTTTTGTAACTTTTTTCGTCAATTTCAAAAATACAGCCTTCGCAAACGCAGGGACCGTCAGGATTTAAAAATCTGACAGGCATAGATGTTCTCATTCTCTCTATTGCAAGCTCGGGAGTAACGCCGAGTACACTGTAAAACGGGCCTGTCATACCCAAATCTGTTATATAACCCGTACCGTTAGGTAAAATTTGCTCGTCTGCCGTCTGTATGTGAGTATGCGTACCGTAAACTGCACTCACTCTGCCGTCAAGGTAAAAGCCCATAGCTTTTTTCTCTGCGGTTGATTCGGCGTGAAAGTCCACCAATATGATGTTTGCGCCGTCGTTTTTCAATTTTTCAATTTCTGCGTCCGCAACATCAAAAGGGTTGTCGTAGTTGTCAATATACGACCTACCTATTAAATTTAAAACGCCGACTTTTACTTTGCCGAAATCAAAAACGGTACTGCCTTTTCCCGGCGCAGTTTTATAAAAATTAGCAGGTCTGATTATGAACTCGTTTTCGTCAAGAAATTCGTAAATTTCCCGTCTTCTCAACGCGTGATTTCCGAGAGTGATGATATCTGCTCCGCTGTCAAAAATATGTTTTGCAGACTGTGGCAAAATTCCGTTTCCTACGGCAGAATTTTCTCCGTTTACAACTGTAAGTTTACAGTCGTACTCTTTTTTAATTTTTGAAAGCGTGTTTCTCAAATGTTCACAACCCTGTTGCGAAACAACATCGCCTATTACCGCAATATTCATTTATTTCTCTTTTCTTATTGTACAATACCTTAACATATTATAGTTATATTTATATTTTTAGATTATATAAACATACCATTTATTAAATAAACATTATACAGTATATTGCAACAAATTACAATTAACAAATAATTAATCTTTTAACAATCGCAAACACCCAAACACTGCGGGTGTTGAATAAAAATCTTACCAAAAACTCTTTATTCAAAGCACTTTCAAATTGAAAAATTACAATTATTTTTCCTTATTATTCCAAGCGCCAATCAACAGGTTCGTCCAGCAATTCGTTTGTTTTTGAAAAATGCCTGCAACCGAAAAAACCGTTGTATGCGGACAGCGGACTCGGGTGTGCCGCCGTTAAAATATGATGATTTTTATTTGTGATTAAACTTGCCTTGCTCTTTGCAAAATTTCCCCAAAGTAAAAAAACGATAGGCTTTTCTCTTTCGTTGAGCAACTCAATAATTCTGTCAGTAAATATTTCCCAGCCTATTCCTCTATGGCTTGCTGCCGCACCGCCTCTTACAGACAAAACAGTGTTCAAAAGAAGAACTCCGTTTTTTGCCCACGGAGTCAAATCTCCGCTTTTAGGGATAGGATAGCCAAGGTCATCGTGATATTCTTTAAAAATATTGACAAGCGACGGCGGAGGTTTCACTCCGTCTTTTACTGAAAAAGACAGACCATGCGCCTGATTCGGACCGTGATACGGGTCCTGTCCCAAAATTACAGCCTTGACCTCGTTGTAATCGGTAATTTTCATAGCATTAAAAATATCGTGCATATCGGGATAAATCGGATAGTTCGGATTGGCATATTCAGACTTCAAGAAATTATGTATTTTTTTATAGTATTCTTTCTCAAACTCATCTTTCAAAAGATTGTCCCACTCATTTTCAAAATGTACCATAACACTTCCCCTTTCTGCAACATAATTGTAACATCTCACAACACTGTATTCAAGATTTTTGTAAACTTTTGAACAAATACGGACAGCAAACAAAAATTACGAACTTGAATTTTTTATCTGTTCATTGTAATATATAAAAAAATCGTTTAGAGGTACAAATATGTTAACAGGACTTTCTGCAGGAATGCTTTGGGGACTCGACACCGTAATTTTGAGCATAGCGCTCAGTAAATCAGGTTTCTGCTCTACTGCTCAGGCAATAGCGCTCGCACCCTTTGTCAGCACTTTTTTTCACGACCTTTTCTCATCTTTTTGGATGATTATTTACACAAGTACAAGAAAACAATGGAAAAATGTTATTCGCGCATTGAAAACAAAAAGCGGAAAATTCATCATACTCGGCGCTCTTTTAGGCGGACCTATAGGAATGTCGGGGTATGTTAACGCAATCAACTATATCGGACCCGCCTATACGGCAATCATAACTGCCGCATATCCGGCAGTAGGTGCGCTTTTTGCAAGAATTTTTCTTAAAGAAAAAATGAAATGGTATCAAATGGCTGCGCTTGCAGTCAGCATTATGGGAGTCATCGCACTTGGCTACACTCCCGGCGGAAACGATGAAGTAAAAAATCTCTATTTAGGGTTTGGATGCGCGCTTTTAAGTGTAATCGGCTGGTCATCCGAGGCAGTAATTTGCGCATACGGAATGAAAGACCCCGACATAAGTAACGAACACGCTTTGCAAATTCGTCAACTTGTATCTGCCGTTACATACGGATTCATCATTATTCCTGTTTTAAAAGGAATAGGCTTTGTTGCCGATATGTTCATATCGCAGGAAACAGGTATCATTCTCATATCGGCGTTTTTCGGAACTGCGTCCTACCTTTGCTACTACAAAACAATAGGGAAAATCGGCGCATCAAAGGCTATGGCTTTAAACATCACATATTCCGCGTGGTCAATAGTTTTTTCAATAGTTCTTCTTCATACACTGCCCGACCTTAAAAGCGTAGTGTGTTGTATTGTAATCGTGCTTGCCTCAATCATTGCAGGCTCCGATATTAAAGCTATTTTTCAAAAGAAAAAGCAGGTGATTAAAAAATGATTTTCGATAAAATGGAAAACGCAAAAGACTATTTTGAAGAATACCCGCAAATGCAGTTTGTATATGAATTTGTAAAAAAAGCAAATCAGGAAAAACTTGCCGACGGCACCTATGAAATAGACGGCAGAAAACTTTTTGCAACAATACAAAGTTACAAAACAAAGCAACAAACTCAGGATATGATGTTTGAAGCGCACAAAAAATACATAGATGTTCAGTATATTGTACAGGGAATTGAAAAAATACGCTGGGCGAAATTGCAAAATGTATCTCTTGTAAAAGAGGAATACAGCAAAGGCAAAGATATTGCTTTTTACGAAGGAAACGCACAGTTTGATTTTACGCTCACCAAAGGAACATTTTTGTTTTTGACGCCAAACGACGCACATCTTCCCGGTATATCTGCCGAAAAAGATGTATTTGTAAGAAAAATTGTTTTTAAAATTGAAACCGAATAAAAAACAGCCTCTGCAAAATTAAATCGCAGAGGTTGTTTTTTTATATAGAGAAAATTTATTTATTTTTTATGTTATTTGAATAGTTGTTTTTTCTGTACGCAGACGGAGAAACATTTTTGTACTTCGCAAAAGTTTTTGAAAAGTAACTCATATCATTAAATCCGCAATTAAGCGCAATGTCTGTAACGGAACTATCCGTAAGCACAAGCAATTCGCACGCCTGCTCTACTCTGTAATAGTTCAAATAGTCAATAGGCGTTTTGCCTGTCATACCCGAAAAGGCTCTGCAAAAGTAACGGGGTACCATACCCGCAACTTCTGCAAGTTCACTCAGTGAAACAGAGTTTTCGTAGTTATCTCTGATATATGTGAGCACATTTTTAAGACGCAAAATCTGATTTTTATTTTTAGAAACAAAGTTGTCGTTTTTTTTCAAAGAAAGCAGACTTCCCATAAACTGCCACAGAAGACCGACCGTCGTTAACTGATAGCCCGTCTCTTCACTGTTCATAGACTCGAAAATCTTTTCTGCAATTTCAGCCTGAACGCTTCCCGACCTGAAAACACCCGTAAAACCGCTTGCGTCCGCAACAAATTCGGTAGTGCTTTTCAAACAAACAGGAGAGTTTTGCATAAGCGTTCCCAAATCAAAATCTACACACTCATACTTGCAGTCAAACGGCTCTCCACCGTGAACAATTCCCTCTCCTACCCAAGCGCAGTCGCCCTCGTTCATTAGATAGTTTTTTCCGTCAAAAGACACTTCAAACCTGCCTTTTTTCACAAAAATAATTTCATATTCTATGTGCCAATGAAACGGCATCTGATAGTTCGGCGCATTTTTGTCAACAACATAAAGCGCTATCGGGAAATCGAAAGTTCCGTGCTTTTTGTTTTCGTAAAGTTTACTATAATTCATAATTTTACCCAAAAGTGAATATCGTCATAATATATTATCCATTTTCAACAAGCATACTATTTGTGAATGTAATATAATACAATTAAGTTAACATACTTTGACAACAATGTCAACTAATGAATATCAATTTCAAAAGCGAAAGAAAGGACACACAATATGCAAAATATTGACGAAATCAAAGAACAAATTTGCGATGTTTGTCATAAAATGTGGCAGCTCGGATGGGTTGCGGCAAACGACGGAAATGTCAGCGCAAGACTTGACGACGGCAGAATTATCGCAACTCCGACAGGTATAAGCAAATCTTTCATCACACCCGAAAAATTAGTTATTCTTGACAAAGACGGAAATATTTTAGAAGCACAAGACGGTTACCGTCCGTCCAGTGAAATCAAAATGCACCTTCGCTGCTACGACAAAAGAGACGATGTAATGAGCGTCATTCACGCACACCCGCCCGGAGCAACAGGTTTTGCAGTAGCGCACAAGGCTATGGATATGTACAATATGATTGAAGATGTTGCTGTTATCGGCTCTGTTCCGCTGACACCGTACGGCACACCTTCAACAATCGAAGTGCCGAACGCTATTGAGCCGTATTTGGAAGAACACGATGTAATGCTTCTTGAAAACCACGGAGCATTGGCTGTAGGAAGCGATGTAATCACTGCATTTTACAGAATGGAAAGTTTGGAACTTTGGGCAAAAATCACAATCAATGCGGTTATTCTCGGCGGAAGCCACGACATCAGCAAAGAAAATGTACAGAAGTTAATCGACCTGAGAGGCTACTACAAAGTTACGGGAAGACACCCCGGACATAAAGTATTTAACCCCGACGACGATATTCTTCACAAAAAAGACTAATCTCAGAAACTAAGAGGTATTTAATATATGTTAAAAAATATACCGAACATCATTTCACCCGATTTACTCAAAGCGCTTTGTGAAATGGGACACGGCGACGAACTTGTCATTGCCGACGGAAATTTTCCCTGCCATACAGTAGGCAAAAATGCAAAAGTTGTTCGTCTTGACGGACACGGCGTACCTGAAATACTTGACGCTGTATTGCAGTTGTTACCGCTTGATACATACAGTGAAAAACAAGTCGGTTTGATGGAAGTAGTAGAAGGCGATGACTGCGGTACTCCTGAAATTTGGAGCGAGTACAGAAAAATTTTGTCAAAATATGAACCTGACAACAGCGAAATTGAGTTTATTGAGAGATTTAATTTTTACGAAAAAGCAAAGCAGTCATATTTAATCATTGCAACAGGTGAAAAAGCAATATATGCAAATATTTTGCTCAAAAAAGGTGTGGTTAAATGAAAACAGTTTTAGCATTTGACTTCGGTGCGTCAAGCGGAAGAGCCATTAAAGCAGTTTTTGACGGTGAAAAAATAACATACGATGAAATTCATCGTTTTGAAAATATCCCTTTGGAAATCGACGGTCATATTCACCACGATACAAAAATGATTTTAAATGAAATCAAAATCGCAATTGAAAAAGCAGACAAAATTGACTCTCTGGCGTTTGACACTTGGGGTGTTGACTACGGACTTTTGAACACAGACGGAAATTTAATCAACGAGCCGTATCATTACAGAGACGCAAGAACAAACGGTGTTTTGGAAAAGGCGTACAAAATAATGCCTGCAAACCAACTCTACAAAAAAACAGGCAATCAAATTATGAACATTAACACTCTGTTTCAGTTTTTGAGTGATGAAAACCTGAAAAACGCAAAAACAGTTTTGTTTATGCCCGACCTTTTCGCATACTTTTTAACAGGAAACAAGCGTTGTGAAAAAAGTATAGCATCTACATCGCAAATGCTTGACCCGTCAACTCAAGATTGGAATGAAAACATTTTTAAAGCGTTTGATATAGACCAAAATCTTTTTCCGCCCGTTTGCGAAAGCGGTTGTGAAAACGGTCTGTACAACGGAATTAAAGTCATTACAATAGCAGGACACGACACACAGTGCGCCGTTGCATCTATGCCCTGTCAAAGTGAAAACGCGGCGTTTTTGTCGTGCGGTACCTGGTCTTTAATCGGTTGTGAAATTGACAAGCCTATTTTAACCGATGAAAGCAACGAACTTGAATTGTCAAACGAACTCGGCGCAAACGGAAAAATAAACTACCTGAAAAACATAAGCGGTTTGTGGCTTATTCAGGAAACACGCAGAGATTTGGCAAAAACCGACAGAAAGTACAGTTACAATGAACTTGAGATATTCGCAAGACAAAGCGAACCTTTCAAATGTTTCATCGACCCCGATGATGAAATACTTTCAGCACACGGCGATTTGCCTAACAAAATTAAAAAATACTGCGAAAAGACAAAACAATACATTCCGCAGACAACAGGCGAAATTGTGCGTTGCATATATGAAAGTCTCGCTTTAAAATATCGCTTTGCTCTTGAGCAAATATCAAGTTGCACAGGCAAGCAGTTCGATGTTCTGCATCTGCTCGGAGGAGGAACAAAAGACGGATTTTTGTGCGAACTGACAGCTGACAGCATCAATATACCCGTCATTGCAGGCCCCGTAGAAGCCACTGCGCTCGGAAACATTGTTCTTCAACTCATAGGACTCGGCGAAATTAAAAATGTCGAAGAAGGCAGAAAAATCATCGCCAAAACAGAAAATTTAAAACATTTTGAGCCAAACCACAACGATATGTGGGACTCGGCTTATGAACGATTTGTTGAAATAATCAGCAAAAATTAAATGATAAAATAATCAAGTTAAATTATTTGTAATTGTCATTTAATATACAGAAAAAGTAAATCAATAAAATTCAACATCATTAAAACACGGAGGAAAAACTATGTTGTACCCAAAAATCGGTATCAGACCTGTCATCGACGGCAGATGGGGCGGAGTTCGCGAAAGCCTCGAAAACCAAACGATGAACATGGCAAAAGCAGCAGCACAATTAATTGAAAGCACATTGAAATATCCTGACGGAACACCTGTACAATGCGTTATCAGCAACACAACTATCGGCGGCGGTGCAGAAGCAGGAAAATGCGCAAGACAGTTTTCAACTGAAAATGTTGTTGCCACACTGAGCGTTACACCTTGCTGGTGCTACGGCTCGGAAACTTTCGATATGGACCCACAGACAATCAAGGCAGTTTGGGGTTTTAACGGCACGGAAAGACCCGGCGCAGTTTACTTGGCTGCGGTTATGGCTGCGTATGCGCAAAAAGGCTTGCCTGCATTTTCAATCTACGGAAAAAATGTACAGGATATAAACGATACAACCATTCCCGACGATGTGGCAGAAAAGATTTTGAAATTTGCAAAAGCATCTGTTGCAGTCGGCTGGATGAAAAATAAATCGTATGTAAATGTAGGCGGAGTTGCAATGGGTATTGCAGGCAGTTACTGCAACGCCGATATGTTCCAAAAATATTTCGGTATTCGTGCAGAATGGGTCGATATGACTGAAATTTTGCGCCGAATTAAACTTGAAATTTTTGATAAAGACGAATACGAAAAAGCACTCAAATGGGTTAAAGAAAACTGTAAAGAAGGTTTTGATTTAAATGCAGGAAAAGACCTTCCCGAAATCATCAAGCGTTCAAAAGTCATTAACCCTGACAACGACTGGGAATTTATTGTTAAAATGACAATCATAATTCGTGATATTCTCTACGGAAACAGCAAGTTGGACGAACTCGGATGGCACGAAGAAGCTCTCGGTAAAAATGCTGTCGCAGGCGGTTTCCAAGGTCAGAGAAACTGGACGGACTGGTTGCCTAACGCAGACTTTACAGAAGCAATTATGGCTTCTACTTTTGACTGGAACGGCACAAAAACTCCGACTCCTTTTGCAACTGAAAACGACACTTTAAACGGTGTTGCCATGATGCTCGGAACACTCATTTCAAACTCTGCTCCTTGTTTCCACGATGTTCGTACATATTGGAGTCCCGAAGCCTGCGAAAGAGTAACAGGTGTTAAACCTCAGGGTATAGCAAAAGACGGATTTATCCACCTCATCAATTCGGGCGCAACAGCTTTGGACGGCAGCGGTGCCTGCAAAGACGAAATCGGAAACGGTTGTATGAAACCTTTCTGGGAAATGACAAACGAAGATATCAAAGCCTGCCTTAACGCAACGGACTGGTGCAGAGCAAACTACGAATATTTCCGTGGCGGCGGTTTTTCAAGCCACTTCCGCTGCAATGCAGAAATGCCTGTTACAATGCTTCGCGTAAATGTTGTTGACGGTATCGGTCCTGTTCTTCAAATCGCAGAAGGCTATACTGCAAAACTTCCTGACGAAATTCATAACACAATAGATAAGCGTACTGACCCGTCATGGCCTACAACATGGTTTGTACCTACTTTGACAGGCGAAGGTACTTTCAAAGATGTTTACAGTGTAATGGCTAACTGGGGTGCAAATCACGGCGTAACGGTTTACGGTCATGTAGGTGCAGAACTCATCACTTTAGCGTCAATGCTTCGCATACCCGTAAATATGCACAATGTACCTAAAGATAAAATTTTCAGACCTCACGCATGGTCATCTTTCGGAACAGAAGACGCTCAGTCTGCCGACTATCGTGCTTGTGCAACATACGGTCCGATTTATAAATAAAAAATGCAAAGTCAACAAACAAGTCGGTTTTGCATAAATTAAATCAACAGTAATTCAGCACAGAAAGGCCGAGTATATTAAAACACTCGGCTTTTCTTGATTTTTAAAATTTATTTTATAATAATTGTTGACACAAACAGTTTTTTGTGATACTATATTTCAGCAAAGTAAATAGCGGTATAGTGTAACGGTAACACTCCGGACTCTGACTCTCCAGTGTAACCTTAATGATACAGTAGAGTTTCAACACTTCCCTATATATTCAACATATAGGCTTAAAAAGTCTATAACAGCCGTAAAAAGCATTGAAAATGTGCTTGAAAAAATCCTTCATTTTAAGTCAGAGAGTTTTTGAGAGATTTTTAGAAACGGCTAATTTCAAAATTGCAAAGTCATTTTAGTGCGGTTTAGGGCATTTATGACTGAGACTTTTGAGAGACATCGCTCAAATCAAAATCGTAACACGAATTGAAATGAGCAAAAAATCTGAGAGACTTTTCTCTCGAAAATTTAATATAGAGGTATAGTGTAACGGTAACACTCCGGACTCTGACTCCGTCATTTAAGGTTCGAATCCTTATACCTCTGCCACAAAAAAGAGCTGAAAATTCAGCTCTTTTTTTCTTTTGCCCTGCCCTGATTTTCAGGGCGTTTTTTTATTTTAGCCTTTTATATTGTTTATCCATCAAAAATGTAAAGGTAGCCATCAAAATAAGCGGTCTGTAATAAACAGATCGCTTATTTTGACCTTCTTGTTTTGAATGTATGGTTTTTTACACGAACCAAGATTCATTACTCTGCTGCTCTGTCAATTGCAACATCATTAAGCCCTTTTTGAATTTTTCAATCTGGCTTATATCTACTGGATTAATTGGATTATTCTTTTGCTTTGTTCATCAGCAAAAGAAGTAATCGTATTAATGATTTTTATACACATTATTTTTTTATAATTTTAACCGCAGCTTTTATTACTTTGGGTCCGCTGTCTTTAGCTATTTTAGCCAATCCAGCAATGCCAACCGCACCAACTGCACCTAATACAGCCTTTCCAACTTTACCTGCTTTTTTTATAAAGTCAATTTTCATTTTCAAATGCCTCCAATAATTCCTCGCCTGTAATTTCAATTAACATTGTATCTGTATTTTCACTACTATCTATACATAACTGCTCTTGTTTTGTTATAGGTTCAATTAGACCATTGCATATACCATCGAATTTTATCTTATTGTCTTTTAAATTTTTAATTGATTCTAATCTCTTGGTATCAATTTTGCTCATATCTTCTAATGACAGTTCAAATACTCTCTTGGCATTTTCTTTATCACCCATGAATAAATAAGCAGACGCTATTAATTCTGTAGCACAAATATATAAGTCATAATATTTTTGAAGCTTTTCATAATCGTTTATTGCCTCGTCCACAAATCCTGTTGTTGCAAAAGTTTCTTTAACTATTTGCATTATAGGACTTTTTGGTACATTAATACAGCTTTCAGTTTTCCTTTTGAATGTTGCAAATATTTGTTCTTGTGCTGTAGAAATATCTGCAAGTGCGAGATGAATAGCTGTTGTTATTGAAGCTTCGTCCTTTTGGTTCACTGCAAGGTACAAGCGTTTTTTACCAGAAGAAATGAGACCTATTTTTTCATCTAAATTTAAGACTTCTAATTCTTTAACCTGTCTATATGTTGCTTCTGCTAATTCTGCAACTCTTTGAACTTGTCCTTGAAGATAAGCGTTTTGAAACTTATTAGATAATTCTTCAAGCGGGTTTCCTTGCACTATTTCTTTTTCTTTAATGCCTAATGGCTTTGCAACAACATGTTTTCCCTCTTCATTTTTACACATGATATTGGGCCAGAATTTGCCATCTTCCTTGGCATTCTTCATTATCCAATTATCGCCATTTTTTAAGCCTTCTCTAAATTCTTTTGGGATTTCAAGAATATATTCTTTGCCAATCTCAATGTTATTTGTAAAATCCGCAAAGTCTAAAATTTGAAACATTTTAGTGACTATGCCTCTAACATCTATGCTTAGTTTTCTTTTTTCAAAATCAAGCACTTCTCCATAGACAACTTCATTTGCTTTTTCTGTTTCAACCTGAATTTCTGTCTTTGCAAGTTCTTCTTTATTTGTCTTTTCGTTTTCATTGCTCATAATAATAACCTCAGTGTAGATTAAATTTATTATACCAATAGTTGATAAAACATTCAACAATATTTGACAAAATAACCCTCTACATTTCTGCAGATGGTTCAATTATTTGAATATTGGAACTCTATTATTCAACGAATGAAGTCACTCTTGCACTTGCCTTTAAGGTTTTAACCTTGTCTGGAATTATTCTTGAATCCGGTATCCAAGATGCTGTGGCTCGTGATTTTGATTTTGAATTTATACGATTGTTATCCATTGAAGCCATAACGCCGATTAGTTTTCCCTCTTTATCATACATACCTGCTAAAAGGCTATAATACTCTACATTCTTGCTATACGGATTTGTTACTACGGTTGTTCCGGCAAACCCCGAAACATTGTAATCATAATCATTTGTTATTTTCATATTTTCAACTTCAAGGGATGTACTGTCTGCCGCTGTGTTCTTTTCATATTTTATGTTTACTTCTACCTTAGCAATTTCATTTTCACTGCTTACTGAAGAATTATAAGAAGCATATGTGTCTAACGAATATCCGCTTTCACCACTTGCAAGATAATCTCTTGAGTATTCCGACAAATCACTATTTGCAATCATAACTCCATCTTTATCAAAAAACTGGAATTCAACCGAGGTTACTGAAAGGTTTTCTACTGATGTGTTTTTGTATTCGCAATATCCAAGATATTCAAATCCTGACGATGATGTATCACTTTTATATACATAGTATCCTTTATCAATTACCAAAGGATTAAGATTAATTTTAAAGTTGATTTTATTGTTTTCAAAGCATCCTGAGTTTATGGTAAGTTCAACATCATACTCTCCTGATTTCGAAGTGTCAAGTTTGCCACTCGCAGCATTATATACTGTTTCTGAACAATCAACGGTGTAATCAAAATCACTTAATTTGAATTCAACAGATTTGTCAGTATTGGTTATTGTTATTCTTTCGTTTAGATAATCTTTGATATTGAATAAAGTTCCACAATCTATTTTAACCAATTCTTCAACCTTACTATTTATGTTCAATGGATTTAGTTTGACTGTAAATGCAAATTTGGTTTTATTATGGCTCATATCTTTTACCGATAATTCAACATCATAATTTCCATACTTATAGGTGTTGAATTTTCCGGTTTCTTCATCGTATACAGAATTGTCACAGCTTATCTTGTATTCTAAATCGGAAAGATTATATTCGATAATACCTTCGTCTGTTTCGTCAGCAATTTTAACATTTTCAATTAGATAATCCTTTAAGTTGAATTCAGTGTTACAGTCTAGTTCTATAACGCTGTTGATACCATTTATCACAGGTGCTTTCAGATCGCATCCTGTGAATACTGCGGCTATCATAATGATAGCCACAGATATCGTGATAAACATTTTACTCTTTTTCATTTCAATTTCTCCTTGTGTTCTTTTGATTCTTTGATCATCTTTCTGATCCACTTTTCACTATAACCATATTTTGTTGCAAGTTGTTTAATGTTTGAGCCATCGTATTCCATGACAACTCTTGATACAATAAACTCGGTTGTGAAGAAGTTTACCGGAAAGGTAACCTGTTGACCCCGATATACAGAGTAGGGTGCTATTGTAGCATCTATGCCTATAACATTGGCTATTTCGTTGTATATACCATTTAGGCATTCGCTTTCAATTTCGCTTGGATTCATACCTGTATAAACCTCTCTCATTTTTACTACCTCCTATTATAAATTATCCTTTCGGAATTGTATAAAGCGTTTGTTCCTTGTAACTTTCCAAGTAAAAGTTCCGTTTCGCTCATAATAGGACTTGTAAATTTTGCGAATAAAAAAACACCGTCAATTGACAGTGTTAGTAAAAATAACGAAAAATGACCGACTTGAAAAAACTACTTTTTTCATTCAGTAAAGTTTTTAATTGTTATAGCCTAAATAATTTAGCTACCCCTATCCTAATTATTTGCCATAAAAAAGCACCGTATTTCTACGATGCTTTCTTGAGGAAATTTAATACCAAGAGCATAAAGCCAGATTAAATTTTATATTTACAATTTCTTTATAAATGGGCAATACCCTTTTGTCAACATTCCGATTTATATGATTCTATTACTCGTTTTTTAAAGATACAGCACCAACTTTCTATGGCGCTTTTCTTTTTTTAGCCGTTTATATTGTTTATCCATCAAAAATGCAAGGGTGGATTCTTTTTGATATTATTATCGAATGATTGTTTACAAGAGTTATTAATTTCAGAAGGATAATTAATGGGAATGATTATATAATCGTATTGAAATCTAAAAATAAATTCTTATATTCCATTTATGCTATAAAAGAAGACGATGCACAAAGTCTTGAAAACCTAAATGGTCAATGATTACGCTCTCGGCTGTCTGAAGAATCATAAGCTTTATGTATACAAAAACGGAAACGATTATGCACAGAGGGAAAGGTATAAGTCTTTCGCATTTGGTAAGAAGCTAAACAAGTTTGAACTTGAATGGGGAAAAACTTACAGCGAATATGAATACCCAAAGAACAGAAATGTTGTTCCGGAAGCAAAATATTATTGCGAAAAATGGAATTTTTAATGAGTAAAAGCTATTATTAAATCCCATTAAATAATGACCTTTTATATTCTTTGTCATCAAATGATGCAGTACCCTGTTGTAAATTATAATGAGGATTTAGAGTTTTTTTGACACCTCGGTGTAAGGTTCGCAATTCCTCATACGAATTTGCTATATTAAGCAAAAATAAAATTCTGAGAGATTTTTGAGAGACGCAAAGTCTAAAAAACGGCTTAAATAGGCGGTTTTGAAAAAAGATTGCGAGGCTCTGACTCCGTCATTTAAGGTTCGAATCCTTATACCGCTGCCAAACAAAAAGGACAGGTTTTTGCCTGTCCTTTTTTTCTTTACAATATTCCAAACAATTCAAACATTAAATTACAATCATTAAATCTTTATAACCGCAATCATGAAAATTGATTTAGCATTATGATTTTCTTTTTACCGTAAAATGTTCGCCATCTTCGGAAAAAACAATCTGCATATTCTTTGCGGCAAAAAATGCAGTGAGAAACCGTTTTAATTCTTCGGTAGGACTTTCTACCGTAAAACTTTGTCCTGCGCAACTATCACAAAAATGCACTTCTGCCGAAAATCTTTCGGCAACTTCTTTTTTTATTTCAGCAACATCGGAAAGACTTAATATCATTTAGCGCGCCTCCTTTTGTACAATGTTCCGCCTCCAAGGACGGTGTCTCCGTCATATAAAACAGCTGCTTGTCCGGGTGCAATGGCCCGTTGAGGCTCGTCAAAAATTATGTGTACGGTATCTGCTCCTGTAGGAGTAACTTGTGCCCACTGTTCGACCTGACGGTAGCGTACTTTCACCTTGCATCGAAATTCACTTTGAGGTACTTCACCGCTTATCCAGTTAAAATCAGATACATCTGCCTCACAGCTGAACAAATCATCATTGCTGCCGAGAACGACACTGCCGTCTTTAGAACGGATTTCACATACATACATAGGCTCGGTACTTGAAATGCCAAGTCCTTTTCGCTGACCTATAGTATAATGAATAATACCTTTATGTTGCCCAAGAATATTGCCTTGTTTATCTACGAAATTGCCGGGATTTATTTTTTTACCTGTGCTCAGTTCAATAACACTTGCGTAATCACCGTCAGGTACAAAGCATATATCCTGACTATCGGGTTTGTCGGCATTGATAAATCCGTTTTCCTCAGCACACTGCCGAACATCTGTTTTTCTCATATTCCCGAGCGGAAACATTGTGTGTGCAAGTTGCTCCTGTGTCATAGAATACAACACATAACTTTGGTCTTTCGTCTCGTCCAAAGCTTTTTTCAAAAGATACCTTTCTCCGTCATACTCAATTCTTGCGTAATGTCCCGTTACGATATAATCGCAGCCGAGAATTTTGGCTCTTTCATATAGTTTGTCAAACTTCATATAGCGGTTGCAGTCAATACACGGATTTGGGGTAATACCGTTTTCGTAACTTTCGATAAATTTTTGAACGACCGTATTACGAAAAGCAACGGTAAAATTAAAAACATAAAACGGCATGCCAAGTTTATAGGCAACACTTCTTGCATCCTCAACATCGTCGAGAGAACAGCATGTGCGGGAACGCTCAACTCCGATATCTTCGTTTTGATACAGCTTCATCGTGCATCCAATACAGTCAAAGCCTTTGTCTTTCATTAACTTCGCCGCAAGAGAAGAGTCAACTCCCCCGCTCATGGCAATCAGTGCCTTTTTCATTATCCTAACCTCAGCATTTCATCTATACATTTGCGAGATGATGCAATAAGTTCATCACTCATTATGATTTCTTCTCCGCCGATGCCTTTCACGGTTTTATAAACATCCGTCAGCGTAGTTGCCGACATATTATGGCATACACAATCTTTTGAAAGAGGATAAAAACTCTTTTCGGGGCATTTGAATTGAAGATGCTCAACGATACTGTTCTCGGTGCCGATTATATATTCGCTGTTTGTACCTTTTTCTGCATATGACATTATTTCAGTCGTACTGCCGACAAAATCTGCAAGCGCAACAATACTCGGATGGCATTCGGGATGCATAAGTATCTCGGCTTTCGGGTGCTGTTGTCTTGCTCTCTCTACATCGTATTTTGTCATTCTTAAATGCGTGGGACATCCGCCTCTTACCAGTTCAATTTTCTTTTCAGGTACCTGTTTTGCCACCCAATCGCCCAAGTTACAGTCCGGTATAAATAGAATTTTATCGTTTGGAATATTGCGAATAATTTTCACTGCAGATGAAGAAGTAACGCAAACATCACAAACAGTTTTAAGTTCTGCCGTGGTATTGATATACGCAACTATTGTATGGTCGGGCATATCCCCTTTCATCTGTGCGATTAGTTCCGTATCCATTTGGTCTGCCATAGGACAGCCAGCAATAGGATTGGCAAGGTACACTGTTTTCTGAGGAGAGAGCATCTTAACGGTTTCTGCCATAAAGCGTACACCGCACATAATAATGGTTTTATCCTGTACCTTTGCAGCTTTCTGACTGAGACCAAAGGAATCACCTATGTAATCCGCAATCTCCCATATAGCCTGTCGCTGATAAGCGTGGGCAAGGATACATATACCTTTTTCTTTTTTCAGTCGGATGATTTCATCCTGAAGTTCCCTTATTGTCATATATTACTCTCCTTGGCAATGACCTCAACTCTCACAGTTATGAAAAGCTTATGGTCGTATTCTAAATATCGTTTTTCATAATAGTCTTTCAGTGTAATCTTGATTGTTTCTTCTGCAAAACGGAGCAATGTGATTTATGTGCAAACAAATTGCCGAGCGCTTTAACAACAGTTTTGTCAGTAAGGCTCGAGCATCCGAAACAAATTTGCACTTGATAAGTTACGCTGATATTGAACTTGAAAAAATCGGCTAAAATTTTTAAATTTCACATCTGAAATGATGTAATTTTCAATTTTATATATAGATATATATTTATAATATCGGTCTCATTCGGCGTTGCCGACTTTACCAATTCCGTCAGTCTATTCGCTCGTGCCTACATTGTGAAGATTACGAAATTAGTTCATTCCTTTTTGAATGTATAAAGCCATATTCGTTCCCTTATTTGATTGTAAATTCTTTTTCACCGCTGACAAGTTCACTCCAAACGGGCGAAATACTGCGCAGATATTCTACAACATCTTTTACTGCCCGAATAGTGTATTCGATTTCTTCAACGGTATTCTCTTCGGACAAAGAAAGACGCAAAGAAGCCTGCGCAATATCATTTACTCTGCCGATGGCAAGCAGTACATGGCTTGGGTCAAGAGAACCCGAAGTACAAGCTGAACCGGATGAGGCGTAAATACCTTTGTCATCAAGCAACAAAAGCAAGGATTCACCCTCGATACCTTCAAAGCAGAAGTTTACATTGCCGGGGAGCCTCGTTTCGGCATCGCCGTTGAGAATTGAGTGCGGAACTTCTGAAAGCCCCTTGATTAACTTATTTCTCAGGTAAGTCAATCTCTCTGCGTTATCGTCTATATTCTCGCAGGATTCTTCAAGCGCCGCCGCCATTCCCATAATGGCGGGGATATTTTCCGTTCCCGCTCGTTTGCCCCGTTCCTGAGCGCCGCCCTCAATCAAAGCAGTCAACAATATTCCTTTTTTCACATAAAGGGCGCCGATTCCCTTAGGTCCGTAAAACTTATGTGCACAAAGCGAGAGCATATCAATATTTTGCTCACGGACATTGATGTGTATATGACCGACTGCCTGCACGGCGTCTGTATGAAAAGGTATGCCTTTTTCACGGCAAATTTTACCGATTTCTTCTATAGGTTGAATTGTTCCAATCTCATTATTGGCATACATTACCGTCACCAGACAGGTATCGTCACGAATAGCGTTTTCCACTTGCTCGGGTGAAATAATACCATTTTCGTGAACATCCAAAAGAACGACCTCAAAGCCCTCACTTTCAAGTTTTTTCAGCGTATTCAAAACAGCGTGATGTTCAAAAGCCGTAGAAACAATGTGCTTTTTGCCCTTTTTCTCGCCCATTCTTGCAGCGGACAGAATAGCCTGATTGTCAGCCTCGCTTCCGCCCGATGTAAAAATGATTTCTTTTGGTGAAGCACCGATACAGTTTGCTATTTTTTGCCTTGCATAAGTCAGTGCTTTGGCTGCCGCCTGCCCTACTGAATGGATACTTGAAGGGTTACCATAAACAGTATCCATATACGGAAGTACAGCTTCTATTGCCGTTTTACTCATTTTTGTAGTTGCTGCATTATCAAGATATATGCCCATAATAATCTCCTTATTAACTGCATCCGTAACACTCATTGCAAAACTTTTTTGAAAATTAAATCATCTAAAATAGATGTAGTGTAAAACTACTGCCATTTCTAAAAATCAGTCGTGTTACCGTATTTCAGCCAATGAATGTATAATATTTTTAGCCTCTGTTTAAGATATTGGACTTTATCTCAATACTGCAGCCTTGAGTAATTAGTCTTCAAACAACGGTGTTGACAAGTATCTGTCTCCTGTGTCCGGCAAAAGTGCAACAATAGTTTTTCCTTCATTTTCAGGGCGTTTTGCAAGACTGATAGCGGCAAAAACAGCAGCGCCGGAGGATATACCTACGAGAACGCCCTCGCTTTTACCTATCAGTTTTCCTGTCGCAAATGCGTCCTCATTGGATACGGTAATGATTTCGTCAAAAACAGTCGTATCCAAAATATCCGGAACAAATCCTGCTCCGATACCCTGAATCTTATGGGGACCTGCTACACCTGTGGACAGCACTGCGGAAGAAGCAGGTTCAACAGCGACTATTTTGACAGAAGGAATTTTAGATTTCAAATATTCGCCGACACCCGTTACTGTACCGCCTGTTCCGACTCCGGCAACGAATATATCCACCTTTCCATCAGTATCATCGTAGATTTCAGGGCCCGTATTTTCTCTGTGTGCCTTGGGGTTGGAAGGGTTTACAAACTGACCGGGAATAAAACTGTTTGGGATTTGCGCAGCCAATTCTTCAGCCTTTGCAATAGCACCTTTCATACCCTTTGCGCCCTCGGTTAAAACAAGTTCGGCACCGTAGGCTTTCATAAGTTGTCGCCGTTCCACCGACATTGTTTCAGGCATAACGATAATAATTCTGTAACCGCGTGCCGCAGCCACAGCCGCAAGACCGATACCTGTGTTACCGGAGGTTGGTTCGATAATGACCGAACCCGATTTAAGCTTGCCTTCGGCTTCAGCATCGTCAATCATTTTCTTTGCGATACGGTCTTTCACAGAACCGGAGGGATTAAAGTATTCCAGTTTAGCAACAATCTTTGCCTTAAGGTCAAGAGCCTTTTCGATGTGTGTTAACTCCAAAAGAGGCGTTTTTCCGATTAGTTGATCGGCAGATGTATAAATGTTAGCCATAGTTCAATCCTCCTTTACTGCGTCAAAGCCACGTTGCAGGTCGGCAATAATGTCATCAATATGTTCAGTTCCGATAGAAAGACGAATGGAGTTGGGTTTAATGCCCTGGTCAGCTAGTTCTTGTTCGGAAAGTTGACTGTGGGTGGTAGTTGCCGGATGAATGATAAGACTTTTCACATCGGCAACATTTGCAAGCAAAGAGAATATTTTAAGGCTGTCAATAAACTTGTGCGCATTTTCAACTCCGCCTTTTATTTCAAAAGTAAATATAGAAGCACCGCCGTTTGGAAAGTATTTCCGATACAGTTCATTGTCAGGATGATTGGCAAGAGAGGGATGATTGACCTTTTCCACCTGTGGGTGATTTGCAAGGTATTCCACAACTTTTTTTGTATTCTCTGCATGACGCTCCAAGCGAAGTGACAGAGTTTCAATACCTTGTAACAACAGGAATGCGGCGAACGGAGAAAGTGTTGCGCCCGTATCACGAAGCAGTACGGCACGAATATATGTAACAAATGCCGCAGGACCGACCGCCTCTACAAAGGATACACCATGATAGCTGGGGTTTGGATTAGCGATTGCAGGGTACTTGCCGCTGACCGTCCAGTCAAATTTACCCGAGTCAACTATGATACCGCCAAGCGTTGTACCGTGACCACCCAAAAACTTAGTTGCGGAATGAACTACAATATCAGCGCCATGCTCGATAGGGCGTATAAGATACGGAGTGCCAAATGTGTTATCTACTACCAGCGGTAAACCGTATTTGTGCGCCAATTCGGCCAACGCGTCAATATCAGGAATGTCGCTGTTTGGGTTACCGAGTGTTTCAATATAAATTGCTCTTGTGTTATCCTGTATAGCCGCCTCGACCTCTGCGAAATCGTGAATATTCACAAATGTTGCTGTGATACCAAAATTTGGAAGAGTATGTGCCAACAGATTGTAACTGCCACCGTAAATGGTCTTTTGGACTACAAAATGACCTCCGTTCTGACCGAGAGCTTCAAGTGTGTATGTAATTGCCGCAGCACCTGAGGCAAGAGCCAAAGAAGCTACACCTCCCTCAAGAGCCGCTACTCGCTGTTCGAGAACATCCTGCGTAGAATTGGTAAGTCTGCCATAGATATTTCCTGAATCGGCAAGTCCGAAACGAGCTGCCGCATGAGCGGAGTTTTTAAACACATAAGAAGTGGTTGCATAGATTGGGACTGCACGGGCATCAGTAGCAGAATCAGGATTTTCCTGACCTACATGAAGTTGTAATGTTTCAAATTTATAGTTAGACATGATAATTATTTCCTTTCGCTATTGAATATTTAATGTATATGATTGATAGTTGATTTTCACTTTCTTCATCTACACATTCGTCCCGAACAGAGATTTGCTCTTATCAATTTCTCAAAAAAATTTTTCATACTTTATTACCTACCTTAATAAATAAATCGGGAGACTGTGTTAAAGTCTCCCGATTGTAATCAATTGTTATTCCTCAAAGGTTCAATCGACACAAGAGTTTACTCTTGAAATAGGGAGCACATCGGAAAAACAAGCGCAACAAATCATGTACATGTTGCAAATCGACATGCACATTTTTACTCTATTGTTAATGATATTATCAATACGCTTTTTCATAACCTCATTCTCCTTATCTCGTGAATTGCCTACCATTTAGGTTGGTATAAGTATATCATATACTACCTACCTTGTCAATAGGTGAATGACAACTTTTTTGATTTTTTGCCCGAAGCCATACATACAAGTTTTTGTGCGATAGAAAAACTTTCAGACTTTATTACTATTTTCATCATATTTCAGAAGTTTAGAACGGTCAAAAATTCAAACTGCCTTATTATTTGAATTGTAAAGTTTACTTAAATGACTGTTTCTCGTACTGCTGACAAAAGAAACAGATACATTTATGCGTGTCTGTTTTTTCTTTATCGTCTGAAAGTTTTTATGTTGTTCACAATTTCATATATACGGTTTCAAACAATTTCTATTTGTTTATTTTACATAATTTTAACTGTCTATTTTTAGTGAAAATGCAAAATGTCATCTGAATTTTGATTGAATTTCTAAATTTTATAGTTGTATTTCACAATAAAACATATTCTTGATATGTTATTATTGTTATGTTACTATAAATTTATCGGTTTATCAAAATTTAAGGAGGAGTATTAATGGTTGATAAAGTTATGGATATACTTTATAAAATCAAAACTTATTGGAGAAAACCACCCAAAGGATATGAAGTTACATATAAGGAATTTGTAAATTATGCTCTCGGATTCGGCGGAGCATCTTTTCTTTCTGTTCTTTGCACATGGACCGGTATCGCAACTACAACATATATGATGATTTCTCACTTCAAAATATCAACAGGTGTTGTATTCTTTCTCGGTACTGTATTGGGTTCGATATGCGGTTTGTTAAGAGCGCCTATATTATCTATGCTCATTGATAACAAACAAGATAAAAAGAAGCGAGGAAAATTCAAGCAATTTCTTATTATTCCGTCAATATGCTGGGCATTATTTTTCGGTTTAATTCCCTTCATTCCTGCTTCATGGGCAGATATTAAACTGTTTTCCATAACAATTCCGGCAATACCTATTATGGGTCTTAACGAATCACAGGTTTCTGATTTTTCACTTGCAGTAATTGTTATGTTTGTAATGCTCCAAATAGGAACATTTTTCCAAACTCTTGTCAATCAGGCTATGTTAGGAATAGAGCAAACAATTTCATCCGTTGCACAGGAAAGAGCCAATTTCATTTCAATCAAAGGACTGATTGCAAATGTTCCCGGTTCAATAATAAATATGCTGTTGCCGATAGTGGCGGGAATTCTTTTTTCTAATTCAGGACATCAGCTTAACATCAATCTTTACAGAATTTTCTTCCCTATTTGTATGGTGCTTGGCATAGGGTGCGTATTGTTTATGTATTTCGGAGTTGAGGAAAGGGTTGTCGTAAGTCAAAAATTCCAAAACAGAGTAAGTTTTTTTGAGGGTGCAAAAGAACTTTCACAAAACAAATATTTCTGGATTATTACTATATTCAATGTATTTGTCGGTCTCAGAGCAATGGGCAACATTACAAACTGGATTTGTCAGTTCAGTTTTGAAAGCGCAGCGGCAAAAACACTTGCAAACCTGTTCTGCACTACACTTTTGATGAATGCCTTTATACTCGGAATGGTTGCGGGTCCCGCACTTATTAAAAAATTCGGCAAAAGAAATATTATGATTGTAACTTCAGCAGGGCTTGCGCTTATGATGTTGTTGCAGCTTATCGTTTACAAAAATCCGTATCTTGTTTTATTTTCAACATTTTTGCAAAACCTTTTCGGCGGATTTGCATTCTTTTCAACTATTATGACTTCTGACGCACTTGATTATCAGCAATGGAAAACAGGAAAAAGATTAGAGGGCTTTTGGCAAAACTATTCTGCTTTTATTACCACAATCTGCGGTGTATTTACAGGTATGCTTGCCCCTCTGTTCCTTTCGTTTGCAGGCATCGGCTTCGGCGATGATATAAACACTGCGCTTCTCAATCCTGTACTTCGCGATGAAGCATACAAATATCAAACTCTGCTCGGACTTATCGGCTGTGTCATCTGTCTGTTACCGCTTTTCTTCTACGATTTAACAGAAGCAAAACATGCAAACTATGTCAGAGTACTCAAATTGCGTGCCGCTTCCGAAAACTACAATGACAATATGCTTACAGACAAAGACTATATAAGCGTTAAAGAAATACTTGATTATGCAAATGAAAATAACGATGAATTTTTGTTTGACGAAATCAAAAAGCACAAGTGTCTGAAAGAAATCTATGACGCTGCTGACGAAGTAATCGTTAAAGTTAAAAATGAGGAAAAACAAGGCGATATGCAGGAATTTGCCCGTGATATTGAACTTGAATTTGAAAGAGCACACAATAAAGCAGCAAAACTTAAAGAAAAAGCCGAAAAAAACGGCGAAACTTTTGACGAAAAAGAAGCATATAAGAAAATTATTTTAAAAATGAGATATTTAAGATATTTTACAAATGAAAATCTCAGTAACTACACTGATATAGAAAGTATAAACAACAATATTGAATTTGTTTTTGACACAGTAACTGCCTTGTCAGAAAACAAGTGATGAAAAATAAAATTTATTCTTACATTCAACAAAAAGGAGCGTCTCAAAACTGAACAAGTCCGTAAAAAATGGACAATAGAAAAAATGGACCTCCTATGGTAGAATAAAAACTATCATAGGAGGTTTTGTTATGCCAAGAGAATATAGACATATTAAACAATATGAAAATGAACTGTTAGATTTGAGAAATCAAGGTCTAACATATAAAGAAATAGCAGATAGGATGTGCTTTAGCAAGAAACAGATAGAAAAGTTTTTTGAAAGGTATCGAATTAATCAACGAAAAATAAAATCAGGTAAAGCAATACATAAGAGAGGCAGACCCTGCAAGAACACAGATAACGAAATACCACTGTCAATTCAAAAGTTAGATAAGCTTGCACAAA
>DVEP01000029.1 GCA_015655975.1 Eubacterium sp.
AATGCGGTCGGCAAACTTTTCAGTGCCCCTTTAGGGGTTATGTCTGTAAAAAGCCCTTCTAGGGCTTAATCAAGCCTCCGGCTTAGCCGGAGGTCTTGACTTTTATATGATTTAATTTTAATACTTTTTGAGCTGTTCTTCGTCGAAATCGGCAAGGAATTCTTCGTATGTTCCTTTTTTGTCAAGTATTTTATCTCCGCTGATTTCAATGATTCTGTTTGCGATTGTCTGCACAAACTGATGGTCGTGCGATGTGAAAATCACTGTTTCGGGGTAGCGGATAAGACCGTCGTTCAGTGCGGTGATTGACTCAAGGTCAAGGTGGTTTGTAGGCTCGTCGAGAATGAGAACATTTGCGCCCGAAAGCATCATTTTACAAAGCATACAGCGAACACGCTCGCCGCCCGAAAGAACATTTGCTTTTTTAAGCGCTTCTTCACCGCTGAAAAGCATTCTGCCGAGCCAACCGCGAATATCTGTTTCAAGAGTCTGCGTTGTATATTGTCTGAGCCAGTCGATAAGAGTGAGGTCAACGCCGTCAAAATACTTTGAGTTGTCAGACGGGAAGTAACTTTGAGAAGTTGTTACGCCCCATTTGTAACTGCCTTCGTCAGGCTCCATTTCTCCTGTAATGATTTTGAAAAGTGTTGTCTTTGCAACAACATCGTTGCCGACAAAAGCAACTTTGTCGTGCGGATGAATGACAAAAGAAACATTGTCAAGCACTTTTCTGTCGCCGATGGTTTTTGTCAGGTTGTCAACTCGAAGCAGGTCGTTGCCGACTTCTCTGTCGGGCTGAAAAGCAACAAACGGGAAACGACGGCTTGAAACGGGCATATCTATCATTTCAAGAGCGTCAAGCTGTTTTTTTCTGCTTGTAGCCTGTTTTGATTTGGAAGCGTTTGCAGAGAAACGCTGAATAAATTCCTGAAGTTCTTTGATTTTCTGCTCGTTCTTTTTGTTTTGGTCACGAGCCTGTCTTTGACGCATTTGTGTGTATTCATACCAGAAATCGTAGTTGCCGACATACATTTCAATTTTTCCGAAGTCAACATCGCAAATATGAGTGCAGACTTTGTTCAAAAAGTGTCTGTCGTGGGAAACAACTATAACAGTGTTTTCAAAGTTCATCAAAAAGTCTTCAAGCCAGCGAATTGCAGTCAAGTCGAGATGGTTTGTAGGCTCGTCGAGAAGCAAAATGTCGGGGTTGCCGAAAAGCGCCTGCGCAAGAAGTACCTTGACTTTCATATCGCCCGAAAGTTCAGCCATTTTTACATAGTGAAACTCATCGGGAACGCCGAGTTTGTTGAGCATAAATTCAGCGTCGGACTCTGCGTTCCAACCGTCGAGGTCGGCAAATTCTGCCTCAAGTTCACCTGCTCGGATACCGTCTTCTTCGCTGAAGTCGGGTTTTGCGTAGAGCGCGTCTTTTTCTTCCATAATTTCTATAAGACGGGGGTTGCCCATCAATACAGTCCTCACTACTTCGTATTCGTCGTAGGCGAAGTGGTCCTGTTTCAAAACAGAAAGTCTTTCTCCGGGGGTAATGAAGACTTCGCCCTTTTGCGGTTCGAGTTCGCCGCTGAGCACTTTCAGAAATGTTGATTTTCCTGCTCCGTTGGCACCTATAATGCCGTAGCAGTTTCCGGCAGAAAAAGTAACATTAACACGCTGGAACAAAGTTCTTCCGCCGAATTGTACAGTTACATTGTTTGCTTGAATCATTTTTTACCTCCGTATGATTTTGTGATTTTATTGTCATTTTATGATTTGATGCGATTCTGTGATTTAAAAAGTTTTATATATTCTACTACAACAGCCACGCAATATCAACCATATTTTGTCTGCGTGTACAAACATTACAAATAAAAGCGAATATTTATCAAAGAAATTTTAAATATATTAAATTATATAAGTTTATATTTATTGCTTTTTGCAATTCATAATGTTAAAATATTGATACATTGGAAACGGAGACCGATATTATGGAAATTAAAATTTCACCGTCAATGCTTGCAAGTGATTTTGCAAACCTTGAGTCAGAGTTAAAAAAATGCGAAAGCGCCGACCTTATTCATCTTGATGTTATGGACGGCCATTTTGTGCCGAATATAACAATAGGCGCGCCTGTTGTTGCATCGCTTAAAAAAGTGTGCAATGTTCCTTTTGATGTTCATTTGATGATTTCAGACCCGTTCAGGTATATAGATGACTTCTGCGACGCTGGAGCAGACCTGATTTCTTTTCATATAGAGTGCGACAGCGATATTGCAGAAACAATAGCAAAAATAAAGCAAAAAGGTGTTAAAACCGCTCTTGCAATCAAACCGTCAACACCTGTTGAAACGGTTTTTCCGTATCTCAAAGATTTGGATATGGTGCTTGTAATGACTGTCGAGCCGGGATTCGGAGGGCAGAAGTTTATGCAAAATATGATGCCGAAAGTCAGGGCTTTGCGTGAAAAATGCCCTGATATTGATATTCAGGTTGACGGTGGCATCAACTTTGAAACGGCTCCGATTGCCGCAGAGAACGGTGCAAATGTGCTTGTTGCAGGCTCAGCCGTATTCAAAAGTGAAAATCCGTCCGAAACAATTTGTAAGTTGAGAAGTTGTGCAAAGTGAAAACAAAAAAAGTAAAGAAAAGAAAGAACAAAACCCGCAGAAATTACTACGGCAATGCAAGTTACGGCGGTAAATGGACCGAAGAACCGCAGGGACGACCGATCGACTTTGCAGACAAGTACATTTACGACGGGTACTATTCCGATAATTTCGATTACAAACGACCGAAAGTAAAAAAGAAAAAAGCGTCGCCTGAAAAGAAAAGAACGGTTTTGCAAAATATAATTATAGTCGTATGCGCTGTCGCAATCATTTGCGTTGGCTATACTGCTATGGATTTTTATATGCTTCGTGTTTCGCCGTCAAAAAGCGAAAGTTCTGCAACAGACAACTCGTCGCAAACGCCGAATTTGAACAATATAGATATGTCGTTTAACGCCTGTTTTGTTCAAACACAAACGCTTGACAATGCGTCAAAACTTGAGTCGCTCATAAAATATTGTACGGACGGCAACTATTCCTCCGCTGTTTTTGATGTGAAAAGAGCGGACGGTACAATTGCCTACAACAGCGAACTTGCAGTTGTCAAGAGTGAAAACGCCGTTTCTTTGCCTGCGGCAGAGTTTTCAAAGTCGGCAATGGCTCTCTATGCAAACGACATCACTCCTATCGCAAGAGTGTATTGCTATGAGGACGGAATAATGCCGAAAATCAATACTTCTTCAGCAATTTTAAACGATTTTGACGCGTCTGTTTATATTGACAAAAACGGCAAGACCTACTTAAACCCCGACAGCGTTGAGGCGTATAACTATATCAAGAGTATAGTAGAGGAAGTCAGAGCGAACGGTGTGAAGATTTTTGTATTGGACGGTTTCGATTTTCCTGCAGGGATGGTTGACTCGGGCAGAGATTATTATACCGAACTTGTAAATAAACTCGTTGCCGATTTGGGTACGGATATTAAATTTTACCGTGCCGTAAATGTCAGCGACATTTCATACATTTCCGAAAATGCGAAAAAGGACGAATTTTATTTTGTAAATACGGACGATGCGAAAATTGTCAAAGAATTGGAGAAAATTCCTAATATCAGTTATACTGTTGTGAGTTAGTTTTTTACTTTTAAAAGTAAGTTTTAGTTTAAACGATTGAGATGTTCAAGGGGGTGCAAAGTGAAAAGAGTAATCAAGCGTGTTTTGTGTTTTTTTGTTTTAATTGTTTACAGTTTTTCATTTTGCATTTCTGCGTTTGCCGAAGATATAGTTCGTTCGGAGGAGCCGACAAGCAACGAGTGTAAACTCTCTGCCGTGTCGTTCACAAACGGCAGTATAAACGAGCCGTTTTCAAAGGACAGGTTTGAATATACTTTTACCCTTGAAAATGAAAGCGTCAAACCTAAACTGGAAAGTTACGAAATCACTTCGGGCAATCTGTTTGTGAACTATGAAACAGACGAAACGGGTGTTGACAGAGGTATTGTTGCAGTAGTAACGGACGGTACGACGGAAAGTCGGTACAGGTTTACATATTCTAATTTAACCGACATTGAAACAAACTCAGACAACTCGCTTGAAAGCATAGAGTTCAACTGTGCATATCTCGAGGATGATATACGAAAGGATTTAAAACAGTACAAGCTGTATATTCCGAAAGACTTAACCGTTTTAAACATTTACCCGACGGCACACGACGGCAACGCAGTTTGTTCGGGACCGTTTGAGTTTGTGCTTGACGAAAAGCAGCAGCAACCTGTTATAATAAGCGTTATAGCGTCAGACAAAACGGTGAAAGAGTACAAGTTTAAAATACACCGTGTTGATTTAACACAAAAAGAGTTTCAAAAATGTTTACTTGACGGCGATTTTGAAAAGATAGTAAAAAGCAAACCGTTTTTAACAGGTCCGCCTTTGTATATTGCGATAATATCAACTGTCTGCGGACTTATAGTTGTATTTGCCTGCCTTTTTTTGGCAAAAAAATATTTGATGAATACAGACAAACCCGACAATGCGTCGTTTTTTAACGGAGAAAATACAATGTAATAATATAATTCATTATCATTGAAAGGGGGCGGCTTTATGGATTTTAACCAAGATGAATTTTTGGCAGATGAAATTGTGTCGCTTTACTCGAATAAGAAGTATTCGGAGATTAAAGAAAAATTAAATCAGCTTAATCCTGCCGATATAGCATATACGCTTGAACAACTCGACAACGCTACAAGAGGAATTATTTTTCGATTGCTCGGAAAAGAAAATGCCGCAGAGGCTTTTGTAGAGTTTGACAACGATACTCAGGAAAGTCTCATTCACACTTTGTCAGACTCTGAGTTACAGGAAGTGCTTGACGAGTTGTACCTTGACGATACGGTAGATATTATTGAAGAAATGCCTGCCAATGTCGTAAAAAGAATTTTGTCAAATACAGACAAGGAAACAAGGCGCGTCATAAACAGTTTGCTCAGGTATCCCGAGGACAGTGCGGGCAGTATTATGACAACAGAGTTTGTTGACCTGAAAAGAGACATGACGGTAGAAGACGCGATTAAAAGAATCAAGCGTACCGCTGTTGACAAAGAAACGGTTTACACTTGCTATGTTACGGACAAGTTCAGAAAAATTTTGGGCGTAACGACGGTTAAAGAACTTCTTATTCACGACGACGATGATATGATAGAAGATTTTATGGAAAAAAATGTGATTTTGTTCCATACTTTAGACGACAGGGAAATGGTTGCAAACCAGTTTGACAAGTACAATTTCCTCGCTATGCCTGTTTGCGATATGGAAGAAAGACTTGTCGGCATCATCACAGTCGATGACGCTATGGATGTACTTCGAGAAGAAAGTACAGAGGATATTCAGCGTATGGCCGCTATTGTTCCGAATGACAAGCCGTACTTGAAAACAGGCGCATTTGAAACATTTAAAAAGCGTATGCCGTGGTTGCTCATTCTTATGATTTCAGCGACTTTTACGCAATTAATCATCACTTCTTTTGAAGATAAACTCAAAGCCGTTGTTGTTTTGACTTCGTTCATTCCGATGCTTACGGGTACGGGCGGTAACTCAAGTTCGCAGGCGGCAAGTACAATCATTCGCTCGCTGTCGTTGGGCGAAGTTCGGTTTAAAGATGTTTTTAAAATAGTAAAAAAAGAGTTGATGGTAGGTTTATTTTGCGGCTGTAGTCTTGCTGCCGTAAACTTTGTGAAAATGCTGCTCATTGACAGGCTTGCTTTTCAAAACGAGGCAGTAACAATCACTGTTTCGCTTGCCGTTTCACTAACGCTTATAGTAGAGGTTATGATAGCGAAAATAATAGGTTCCGTCTTGCCGATACTTGTTAAAAAAATAGGGTTTGACCCCGCTGTTGTAGCAAACCCTTTCATCACAACTATTTTGGACGCAATTTCACTCTTGATATTCTTCCAAATTTCAACAGCAGTTATTCCACAACTTAGGTAGGGCAAAATGAAAATTTCAGTAATCGGATGCGGACGATGGGGTTCGTTCATAACTTGGTATCTTGACCATATCGGTCACGATGTTACTCTCTACGGCAGAGGAAATTCAAAAAATATGACAAGATTTCTTGCGGAAAGAAAAAATGATTTAATCGAACTCGGCGAGTCGGTAAAACTCTCGACAAAACTTTCCTGTCTTTGCGACAAAGATATTGTCGTCATTTCCATAAGTTCACAGCAACTCAGGGGACTGATGCAGGACTTGAAAGCGCTTGATTTGAAAAACAAAGTTTTTGTGCTTTGTATGAAAGGGATTGACACGACAACGCTTGAGCGTTTGTCCGAAATTGTGCAGAAAAATACGGACTCGTCAAATAAAGTTGCCGTTTGGCTCGGTCCCGGTCATGTTCAGGAATTTTACGGCGGTGTGCCAAACTGTATGGTTATAGACAGTGAAGACGAAGATGTGAAAAAAATGCTTGTAAACGAGTTTTCAAGCGACCTCATCCGTTTTTACTACGGCACAGATTTGCTCGGCAATGAAATCGGCGCGGCGGCAAAAAATGTTGTCGGTATTGCGGCAGGAATGCTTGACGGCGCAAAACTTTCCTCACTAAAAGGCGCTTTAATGTCGAGAGGTACAAGAGAGATAGCAAGGCTCATTAAAACAATGGGCGGAAACGAACTTTCAGCGTACGGTCTTTGTCACTTGGGCGACTACGAGGCAACTGTTTTTTCAAAGTTCAGCCACAACAGACAGTTCGGCGAAATGTTTATTAACGGAGAAAATTTCGACAAACTCGCAGAGGGATACTATACTGTTAAGGCGCTTGTAAATCTCGGCGAAAAGTACGGCGTAGATTTGCCGATTTGCAACGCAGTGTACAAAATGCTCTATGAAAACGGCGACAAGATGGAAACGCTCAATTCACTGTTTTCAAGAAGTCTTAAAGACGAATTTTATTTTTGATTGTTTAAAACTGAATATAATCGCATATTATAATGAGTAAAGTTCAAATTAAATATATAAATCACGACAAAACGGTCTATTTGTAAAAAATGTATGAAAATAGACCGCTTTGTCGATTTTTATTATTGACATAGTACATAAAAAAATGTATTATATATAACCGTGTTATAACTTTTTAAATAACTGCTGTCGTTTTTTGCAGTTTTGCAAATCAAGAGGGTGCGACGCTTTTGTTTAAAAAATTTATTTTTCAGGAGAGTATTATGAGTAAAAAAGTAAATTTGAGAGATGCCAATTTCAGAGAAATTATGGCATTTTCATTGTTGCCGTTTGGTCTTTTGACAATACAGACTCTTATCGGCACAGCACTTAACCTTTATCTTACAGATGTTCTCGGTCTTACACTTGCCATGACATCTATCGTGCTTTCGGGTACAAAGGTATGGGACGCTATCAACGACCCGATTATGGGTATGATTGTTGACAAAACAAGAACAAAGAAAGGTAAATGCAGACCGTATATTTTGTGGATGGTTGTGCCGGCTTGTTTTGCAACGGCAATGCTTTTCTTCCCTGTAAACTTTGGTCAACAGGGCAATTTCATATATGCAATTATCGCATATCTTATTTATTACACATTCTACACGGCTATTGATATTCCGTATCAGGGACTGAACTCACTTGTTTTCCCGGAAGACAAGTTGAGAGTAAAAGCCGTTTCAGTGTCGAACATTGTCGGCTCAATCGGAACAATTCTTCCGTCAATTCTTTTCTTCACAATTGCAGGTTTTTGGGGTACAGGCACAGAAAATGAAAAGCAGGGCTATTTCTGGAGCGCAGTAATTTTCTCTGTAATGGCAGGTATTCCGATTGCTATTTCATATTTCGGAATTAAAGAAAAAGTTTACATTCCGCCTAAAAAGACAAACTATTTCAAAGGTTTGAAAATAGTTTTTGCAGACAGCAAGATGCGTGTTCTTACAATTTGCGCTTTCTTTACGGGTATTGTAAATATCGGCGCAATGTTCTTGCCGTACTTTGCAAAGTGGAACTGTATCGGCGTAATTCCTATGGACGAGCTTTGCGCTTGGATAAAGGATGTAACAGGTCTCAGCATTACACTTACAAATGAGGGCTTGCTTATACCTCTTCTTCAAATCGGAAGCGGTATTTCGTATATGCTTTCAATGGCAATCATCCCTCTTCTTCTCAAAAAGATGGACAAGAAAACCCTTTGGATATGGATGAGCCTTTTGGGCGCAGCGGCAGATATCATCACATTTGTTGTCGGCGTATGGATTATTCCTTACAACACAATAGCAGGCGCAGTTACATATACAATTCTTCGTTTCTTTACAAACTTCCCTGTCGGCATGAGCCTTGTTCTTCTCATTGCAATGTTCTCCGATACGGTTGACGATATAGAGATGAAAACAGGCGAAAGACTTGAGGGTACTGTTTTCTCATTCAGAAGTCTTGTAAACAAAATTTCAATCGCAGTGTTCAATGTTGTAATGCTCAACATAGTAGGCGCTGTAGGTTACGACGCAGTTAAGATGAGCGAAATTACAGAAAACTATGTAAAACCTCTTATTGTGTCAACAACTCAGTCAAGTGTAATCGGCGGTACAGACTACACGGTTGTACTCAATGTCATCTTCTTTATGCTTACAGGTCTCGGTGCAATCGGACTTATCGGTCAGGCTGTTCCTATGTTCTTCTATAAGTTTGACGAAAGAGGACAAGAGGCTAAACTCAAAAAGTTCAGAGAAGAAAAAGAAAAAGCGCTTCAGGCTGAACTTGAAAATGCAAGCCAGTTGAGTTAAAATGTTTATATAGGTATATTCTATAAAATAAATTAAATACAGTATGAATAAATCGGTCGCAGGACAGCAGTTTGCAAATTGCGACCGTTATTCATATACTACGGGTGGTAAAAATGAAATATTTAATTAACAAAACAAACTATAAAGAGTTTTCGGTTTTTGAGGAAAACAAACTCAAAGCGCGCAGTTATTTTATTCCGTTTTCATCTGTCGAAGCGCTTGAAAAAACAGACTACAAAACAGAACGATACAATTCGGACTGTGTACTTGTTTTGAACGGAGAATGGGATTTTAAATACTATGACAAAATAAGTGAAGTGCCGAACGAAATTGAAACGGAAAAACTTGCGTTCGGCTCACTTGCCGTACCGTCAACATGGCAGAGAAACGGCTACGACCAAATTGCGTATATCAACTCACGCTATCCGTTCAAGAAAAGACCTCCGTACATTCCCGAAGATATTCCTGTTGCAATTTACAGAAATGTTTTTATGCTTAATGAAAAGAAAGACAGCAATATATTGTCTTTTCTCGGTGTTGCAGGCGCTTTGTGTGTGTATGTCAACGGCAAGTATGCAGGCTACAGCGAAGGCTCGCACAACACTGCCGAGTTCGATATTTCAAACGAACTTACAGAGGGAGAAAACGAAATTGTCTGCGTTGTATATAAGTGGAGCAACGGAACATATCTTGAGTGTCAGGATATGTTCAGAGAAAACGGCATTTTCCGTGATGTTTTCATCATTTCAAGAAATAAAAATCATATAGACGATTTCATTGCACGCCCTGTTTTTGACGGAAAAAATTACAGTCTCAAACTTTCTGCAACAGGCAGTTTTTCAGAAGACTGCAAAATAGATGTTACTGTAAACGGTAAAAATGTTGACAAAAAAGTAACTCTCGGCAAAGACAACAGCGCAGTTATTGACGATATAGATGTTTCTGAATGGACTGCCGAAACTCCCGAATTGTACAAAGTTGTTTTCGTTTTGTCGAGTGAAAACGGCGTGGAAGAGTGTTTCAGAACTTATGTAGGTTTTAAACATATAGATATTGAGGGCGTGGTTTTCAAGTTCAATGATAAGGCTATAAAAATTAAAGGCGTTAACCATCACGATACACATATGACTAAGGGCTATGTGATGAACTTTGACGATTTGGAACTCGATGTTAAACTTATGAAAGAGTACAACTGCAACGCAGTCAGAACTTCTCACTACCCTCCCGACCCGATTTTCATTACACTTTGCGATTTTTACGGTTTATATGTTATTGACGAGGCAGATATAGAAACTCACGGTTTTTACGATTACAGAACGGTTTACAGACCAAACAGACTCAGCAACGATTTGAAATGGAAAGACCACTATCTTGACAGAGTTGTCAGAATGTATGAAAGAGACAAAAACCATCCGAGTATCACAATGTGGTCGCTCGGCAACGAATCGGGCGGTTATAAGTGTCAGGATGTCTGCTATGACTTTTTGAAAAAAGAAAACCCTGAAATTCCCGTTCACTACGAGGGCGCAAACAGAAGCAAGCGTTGGGCATACGATGTTGTTTCTCATATGTATGCTACTCCCGACTTGATGAGAAAAGTCAGAGCGGGAAACGGCGGAAAAAAGTACGAAAACAAGCCGTTCTTCCAGTGCGAATACGCTCACGCAATGGGCAACGGACCCGGCGGACTTGAAGAATATATGGAACTTTTCTATTCTTCCGAAAGATTTATGGGCGGCTGCATTTGGGAATGGGCAGACCATAGTGTGTACGATGAAAAGGCAAAGAACAAGTGGACATACGGCGGAGACCACAACGAGCCTATTCACGACGGCAACTTCTGTGTTGACGGACTTTTCTTCCCTGACAGAAAACCGTCGTCGGGCGCTTTGGAGATGAAAACCTGCTACCGTCCTGTCAGAGCAAAGTATGTTGAAGGCAATCTTTTTGAACTTAAAAATACAAACAGTTTTTCTTCAAGCGACTCTATGTCAATCGTTTGGGAAGTTGTTGTGAACGGAGAAAAAACCGACTCGGGAGAGGCAGAGTTGTCTATTCCGGCAGGACAAACAAAACTTTTCAGAGTTGAAAGTCCTGCGCTCGATACTGCGTTTGACACAAGAGTGAATTTTACATATATTGACAAGGCAACAGGTTTTGAAATTGCAAAAGAACAGTGCGCTGTTAAAAAGTATTTGACACAACCCGAGTTTGAAAAAAATGCAGAGTTTGAAAATAAAAACGGCAAGATTGTTGCAAAAGCAGGCAAGACAAAAGTGGTTTTCGACAAGAAAACAGGCTGTCTTGAAAGTTATTCAAAAAACGGTGTTGAGTATATCAACCAAAATCCTGCCGAAAACAAAGGCTTTGTACCCGAAGTTTTCAGACCGTACATAGACAACGACCAATTTATGCTCATTTATTGGCAGATAACAGGTCTTATCAGTGCAAAACCCGTTTTCGCATCTTGCAAAATTTCAAGTATAGACGGCAAACCGTGTGTAAAGGTTAAATGCAATATTGTTACACGAGGCATATTCCTGCTTGCGAGAGTTACTGTTGTATATGAATTTGATGAAAACGGCAGACTTAAAGTTACTGCGTCAATTTCAAAAATCAGTCCTTTACCGCTTGTACTTTCAAAATTCGGTCTTTCTCTTGAAATGCCTAAAGAATTTGAAAATGTGCGATATATGGGCAACGGTCCCGAGGAAAACTACGCTGACTTTTCCGAACATGCACCGTTTGGGATTTATGAGAAGAGCGTTTGTGAGTTTTCTCATAAATATATCAAACCTCAGGACAGCGGTAACAGGTGCGATGTTCACTTTGCAGAAATCAGCAACTCAAAAGGCGACAAAATGATTGTCAGAGCAAATGAAAACCCTGTCAACTTCAAGGCGTCTCATTGCTGCGATATGCAGATTAAAAAAGCAAAGCATATAGAAGATGTTGCAGACCTTGACACAACAAGAATTTGTATAGACGGTTTTATGAGAGGTACGGGCAGTAACAGCTGCGGACCTAAACTTCCGTCGGAATACTGCATTTGGTTTAAGGGTATTAAACCTCTGAAATTCGGTTTCACACTTGAAATTACAAATTCGGAAAACAAGACAAAATAAAACAAATTTAACGATTTTTGGAGCGTGGAAAACACGCTCCTTTTTCTTTGATAAAAAATTCGTTGAAAAAATTTGCTTTCAGTGGTAAAATAGAAAATAATTTTGCACACATCACATATCAAACTTGTTTGTTGATTGGAGGAAGTATGGATAAGTTTAACCAAATACTCGAAAAGATAGACGGCTGGATTTGGGGCGCTCCGCTCATTATCCTGATTTTGTTTGTCGGAATTTATTTTTCTGTCAGAATGGGGTTTTTACAGGTCAGATTTTTGCCTGCCGCTCTTCGCTTTATGTTTAAAGATGAAGAGGGAGAAAAAGGAGAAGTTTCAAGTTTCGGCGCGCTTTGTACATCACTTTCTGCTACTATCGGTACAGGAAATATTGTAGGCGTTGCAACTGCAATCGGTATTTTGGCAGGCGGTCCCGGTGCTTTGTTTTGGATGTGGCTCGCCGCATTTTTCGGAATGGCAACAAAATACGCCGAAGGATTTCTTGCGATTAAGTACAGAAATATTGACGAAAACGGCCATGTCCTCGGCGGTCCGTTTTACTATATCGAGAACGGTATGGGCAAAAAGTGGCGCCCGCTCGGTAAACTTTTTGCAGTGTTCGGCGGACTTTGCGGACTTATCGGTATAGGTACTTTCTCTCAGGTGAACGGTATTTCAACTGCCGTAAACAGAGTGTTTGACCCGACGGCAAAACACACTGTCAATATTTTCGGAGCAGAATATACAGTTACAACAGTCGTAACTGCTGTTGTGCTGACCGTTTTGGTTTTTCTTGTTGTAATCGGCGGTCTTAAAAGAATTTCAAGCGTATCGACTGTCATTGTACCGTTTATGGCAATTTTGTATGTTGCTTCTATAATAATTATTATTGTAACTAATATCAATAAATTGCCCGCTGCTGTTGTTGAAGTTGTGGAAAGTGCGTTTGGTTTGCGTGCTTTTGCGGGCGGTGCAACTGCCTCTATGGCTATCGCTATGCAAAAGGGTATAGCAAGAGGTATCTTTTCAAACGAGTCGGGTTTAGGTTCCGCACCGATTGCGGCAGCGGCCGCAAGGTCGAAAGACCCTGTTCGTCAGGGACTTGTTTCAATGACGGGAACTTTTTTCGACACAATAGTCATTTGTACAATGACGGGTCTTGCTATTGTAATGATGGGTTCGTGGAAAGAAGGAAATCTCGAAGGCGCTCAGGTAAGCATAGACGCTTTTCAAAAAGGAATGTATTTCCTGCCCGAACAGGTTCCTGCTCTCATTTTGACTTTGTGCCTTGTGTTTTTTGCATTTACAACTATTTTGGGTTGGAACTACTACGGCGAAAGATGTATAGAGTATCTGTTTAATAAGTCTAAAGTAGCTGTTACAATATACAGGTGGCTGTATATCATTGCAGTTTTCATCGGACCGTATATGACTGTCAAAGCAGTTTGGACCATTGCCGACATTGTAAACGGCTTAATGGCTTTTCCAAACCTTATTGCGCTCATTTCACTCAGCCCTATTGTCATTAAGGAAACTAACGAATATCTTAAAAATTATAAGAAAAGCAGAAAAACAGAAAAGAAAGAAAATGTATAAAATCACTGAATATACATGCCAAAATGTATATTATACAAAAATCCTGCATAAGATTACATTAAAAACAACCAAATATGTGCCTTGTAAAGAGCAGTTATTTATAAGAAGTGATAATTATGCATTAACACTGTTGACAAATGAATAAATATGATTTACAATAGTGTCAACAAATGAAAAGCGAACAAACGCTTCTTAATGAATAATAATTACGGAGGAAACATTATGAAAAAGTTAGTTAAATTAGTATCAGTTGTTCTTGCAGTTGTAATGATGGTTACTGCATTTGCAGCTTGTTCAAAAGAAGAAGGAAAAGACGCAAAAAGCGAAGCAAAAGTGAAGGTTGTTGACATTAAACTTACAGACGAACAGTACGCTTTCGGTGTAGATAAAGACCAGCCTGAACTTCTTCAGCAAGTAAACGATTTCATTGCAGAAATCAAAAACGACGGCACACTTGATAAAATCTGCGACAAGTATTTTGCAGGCGGAGAGCCGACAGCAGTAGTTTCGGCAACAGAAGACTCTTCAAAAGACCAACTTGTTGTTGCAACAAACGCAGCCTTCGAGCCTTTTGAGTACACAACAGACGGCAAAAACTTCTATGGTATAGATATGGAAATTGCAAAACTTCTTGCTGACAAACTCGGCAAAGAACTTGTAATCAAAAATATGGACTTCGACGCTGTTTGCCTCACAGTAGGTCAGCACAAGTGCGACATTGCTATGGCAGGTCTTACAGTTAACGCAGAGCGTGAAGAGTATGTAACATTTTCAGAATCTTACTACAACGCTTCTCAAAAAGTTATCACAACAGCAGACGACACAACATTTGACGATTGCAAAACTGCAGAAGATGTAGAAGCTATCTTGAACGAACTTCAGCCTACGGACAAAATCGGCGGTCAGACAGGTACAACAGGCTTGTTATATGTTGAAGGCGACGAAGAATTCGGCTTTAAAGGACTTGAAGCAGACGCAGTAGGCTACAAGAGCGGTTCACTCGCAGTACAGGACCTCATCAACGGCAACCTCAAATATGTTATCATTGACGCTGCTCCTGCTGAGTGCATAGTAAATGCTATCAACGAAACCGCGTAACACAAGAAAGAAATAAAGCCGGTTTACCTGCCGGCTTTTTGTGTTTTGTTAAATAACTTTTAATTGTTTTCAGATGTTTGTATTATAAAATATATTAAGGAATAGTGATTTATGGGAGATTTTGGAAAAAAGATTGATAAATTCATAGATGTTTTCGTAAACGGCGGAGGATACGAAAATGTTATTTTAGGTTTAAAAAATACTATGCTGATTGCAATAGTAGGACTTTTAATCGGTATTGTTATAGGTATGGTTGTAGCAACAGTACGCGTAGTGCCGAAAACAAACGGTTTGGTTAAGTTTTTGAACGGTGTCTGCGGTTTTTATGTAGGCTTGTTCAGAGGTACGCCGATAGTTGTACAACTTCTTGTTTTTTACTATGTTTTACTTCCTATTATAGGCGTGAAAATGGACTCCGTTACGGTCGCCATGTGTGTGTTCGGTCTAAACAGCGGTGCATATATGTCGGAAATTATACGAGGCGGTATTTTGTCGGTTGACAGCGGTCAAATGGAGGGCGGTCGTGCCATCGGTTTGAGTTACAGCACGACAATGATTAAAATTGTCATTCCGCAGGCAGTGAAAAATATTTTGCCGACTCTCGGTAATGAATTTATATCACTCATCAAGGAAACTTCGGTAGTAAGTTTTGTAGGCGCAACAGACCTCTATGTTGCCTTCAACTATATCGGTTCAAACAGCTACGAGTTTATGGTACCGTATCTCGTAATGGCTTTGATTTACATTGTACTTGTATTTGGTATAACAATTCTTATTAAAATTATGGAAAGGAGTTTGCGTAAGAGTGATAAAAGTATCCAATCTTAAAAAAAGTTTCAACCATCTTGAAGTTCTCAAGGGAATTGACTGTGAAATAGAAAAAGGCGAAAAAATTGTAGTCATCGGTCCTTCGGGTTCGGGTAAAAGTACATTTTTGCGTTGCCTCAATCTTCTTGAAACACCGACCGAAGGTCAAATTTGGTTTGACGGTCAGTGCATTACAGACAAAAAGGCAGATATAAACGAAGTGAGAAAACATATGGGTATGGTTTTTCAGCACTTCAATCTGTTCAATAATAAAACAGTTTTGGGAAATATTACGCTTGCTCCCGTTCATTTTAAAATGATGAGCAAAGAGGAGGCAAACGAAAAAGCGCTTGCACTTCTTGACCGTGTAGGATTGAAAGACAAAGCCGACGCATATCCGTCTCAACTTTCGGGCGGTCAAAAGCAGAGAATTGCTATCGTTCGTTCACTTGCAATGAATCCGAAAGTTTTGCTTTTCGACGAGCCTACTTCTGCGCTTGACCCTGAAATGGTAGGCGAAGTTCTTGATGTAATGAAAGAACTTGCAAACGATGGTATGACAATGGTTGTCGTTACTCACGAGATGGGTTTTGCAAGAGAAGTTGCAACAAGAGTTTTGTTTATGGACGAGGGAAAAATATGTGAAGAAAACAATCCGAAAGACTTTTTCACAAATCCTCAAAATGCAAGACTTAAAGAGTTTCTTTCAAAAGTTTTATAATAAAATTTATATATTGATTTGCAATGAAAATGCGACAGTTAAAGCGTTTGCTTTAACTGTCGCATTTTGTTTTGTATGTAAAAAAGGCAACCACCTGCTATGCAGGTGGAAAAGAAAAAGCTTAAGCGAGGAAAGAAGTGACAAAATAAAAACACCTTGATATATTTAGGAAT
>DVEP01000004.1 GCA_015655975.1 Eubacterium sp.
TATCGCAGAGTGCATATATGGCTTGAAAGACAAGGAATATACCGTAATCCAAAGACTGTACTTCGTATAATGCAAAAGTATAATTTGTTATCAGTAGTACGCAGAAAGAAATTTCACTATTGCAGTCAATATTTGCACAGATACCCTAATTCTCTAAACAGAGATTTTTCTGCCGATAGACCAAATCAAAAGTGGGTTACCGATATATCGTACATTAAAACTGCTCAAGGCTTTCTGTATTTATCAATCATCAGAGATTTGTACGATAACAGTATTGTTGCATACAAAATGGATAAAGAACAAAGTGTAAAATTGGTACTTGATACGATTAAAGCTGCGAAGAAGAAAGAAAAAATCACTGCAGAGGTGCAACTCCACAGTGACCAAGGCTTTCAATATACATCCCATGCATATTACAAGCTAACTAAAGAATACGGCATTTCGCCTTCAATGTCAAGGCGTGGTAATCCATATGACAACGCTTTAGCCGAAAATTTCTTTTCAATACTCAAAACCGAATGTATCCACAGAGTCAAGTTCGCCGGATATGATGAGGCTAGCCTCATCATATCCGAATACATAAACTTCTACAACAATTACCGTATTCAAACTAAAACAAAACTGACTCCGCTTGAAAAACGAAATCAGTTTGTTGTTAAAATTTAATTATTCTGCCATCGGTGGCCTTTTTTGTATTGTCTGCACAATTTGGGGCAGTACA